>JBFXEO010000103.1:0-9792 GCA_050180015.1 Bacteroidales bacterium
CCTATAGTTTTTATTTTTTCGATGTGATTTTTTTCAACAACCATGTCGAAATTGTAGAAGAACTTATCGATTTGATATATTAGCTCTTCGGCGTTTATATCATCGGCTATTTTGGTATATCCTTGTATGTCGGAAAAGAGTACCGTTACCATATTGAATTTATGCGAATTAACCTTGCCGTGTTTTTTCAGTTCAGCGGCGGTTTCGCGGGGTAAAACCCGGGTTAAAAGATTTTCCGCTTTCGATTTCTCCTTAAGTAGCTCTTCGGTACGCTGGTAAATTAAACCCTCCAGCTTATTTATGGTTTTTGTTAATGAATATGCAATTAGGCTATAAATTAGAATGATGGTGGCTAGTATAAAAAACCACGTTATAATGGCTGGGAGCAACAATATTAGATAGAAATTAACCATCATTTTGGTTGAATTAAAAACATACTAAAAGATTGTAAGCAACAAAAATTCTGTGCAACAATACTTTCTGCACAATTACTCAAAAAAATGTATTTTAATTATTAATTTAAAGTAATAAAATTCATAAATTAGGCCAGTTTTATGAGTGATTATCTGGTTTTGGATATTGTTGTATTAAAGTGAATTATAAAAAATATCCTCGAAACATTTCAATCGCTCAAGATATGGTAAAATTTGTCAAATTTCAACAAGTATGAAAGGAACAAAAAAAACTATACTGGTTCCAACGGATTTTTCAAATGTTGCAGATTATGCAGTGCAGCACGCCGTGCGGGTATCGAATGTGGTAAAGGAACCAATATCTATCTTACACATTGTACAATCTGACGGGGAATTTAATGTGGCTCAGGAAAAATTAAACAGTGTTGTTGCTCATGTAAAAGAGAAGTATGGCGTTGGGATGACCCCGGTTATTCGCCGGGGAAGTATTTTTACCGACATTGCCAGGGTTGCCGATGAGCTGGATGCCAGCATTGTTATTATGGGATCGTCAACAATAAGGGAGATGGACGAGAGCAAGGTTTCCTGGGTTTTAAAGGTTATTACGAGTTGCAAGGTTCCCTTTATCACTATTCAGGAGCCTCCGGTTAATAAGCGTTACGATGATGTGGCGTTTCCAATCGATTTTACCGTGGAAAACCGTGAGAAACATGAATGGATTTCATACTTTGCAGACTACTACCTTTCCCGTTTCCATTTAATTAAGCCCAACATTACTGATCCGGAACTTTTAGCGAAAATTGATATTAACATGGCTTCTGCCAGAAAATTTCTCGATCAGAAGGGTGCAAGGTACTTTGAATACACAGTACCCGGAGAAAAACCGTATAATGAGGAAATTTTAAGGATGGCGGTGAATATACGGGCCGATTTGATAGTATTAATGACCACCCCATTAGATGTAGAGGGAAAATTCGTTGTTGACCCGCTGGAACAGTATGTTTTAGCCAATGCCGGGCATATTCCGGTAATGAGCGTAAATCCCCGGTGATATTTATGGCAGTTACACCTTTAGAGTTGGTTTTTGCAACCAACAACCGGCATAAGTTGAACGAAGTACAGGCGTTGCTGGAAGGAAAGTTTAGATTGGTTTCGTTGGCCGATATGGGATTTTTTGAAGATATTCCGGAAGATTACGATACCCTTCAAGCTAATGCGCTGCAAAAGGCCCGTCATATTTATTCGCTCCGGCGAAAAAATTGTTTTGCCGATGATACGGGGTTAGAGGTGGAAGCCTTAAACGGAAAGCCAGGCGTTTATAGTGCCCGTTATGCGGGAGAACAAAAAAATCCGAAGGATAACATCAAAAAACTCCTTGAAAACCTCGAAGGCGTTAAAAATCGCAATGCGGTGTTTAGGACTGTAATTGCGCTAATCATCAATGGAGAAGAGCACTTGTTTGAGGGTAATGTAACAGGGACTATTGTTGACGAAGAGCAGGGCTCCGATGGATTTGGTTACGATCCGGTTTTTTTGCCCAATGGGTACACTCAAACCTTTGCCCAAATGCCGCTAAGCCTTAAAAATAAAATTAGCCATCGGGGATTGGCCGTTACTAAGCTTGTCAACTTTTTGATGGCACTGTAAGGGATTGTTCTTGTCAACTGACCGAAGGAAACGCCAGGGAAGTAGGCTGAGATATTAGAATAAGCTGGAACTTAATGACCCTTAGACTCTTCTAATTTCTTTACCTCCCAAGTAAAACATTACACGGTTTTTCAAAAAGCAGGGTCATTACAAAATAATTCTTGGCATTATGAGTTTATCCCGTAAACAGTTTTTTATGTTTAGGTTTCTTTTAATTTTTTTACCGTTGTTTCCTGTTGCGGTGGGAGGATTCTGTCAAATTCCACACGGGACATGGCGCGATCATTTTTCGTTTGCCGAGGGGAAGTCTGTTTGTTCGGGTAACGGTAAGGTGTACTGCGCTTCGGATGTAGGCCTGTTTACCTATAGCTTGTCCAGCGGAGAAATCGATAAGTTGACAAAAATTGAGGGCCTTTCAGCGGTTGGGGTATCCGCAATAGCTTACTTCACCGAAATAAACCTGCTGGCAGTTGGTTACGAGAGCGGAAACATCGATTTAGTCTATTCCAATCAGGTTGTAAATATCCCGTTTATAAAAGATAAGACGCTTTCCGGAAGTAAGGCTATAAATAGTTTTACATTGTATGAGGATAAAATCTATACGTCAACCGATTTTGGAATAGTTGTAATAGACCCCGCAAAGAAGGAAATTAAGGATACCTATTTTTTAGGACAGGGAGGAACGTACCTGAAAGTAACCGGCGTTGCTGTTTTTAATAACCGTTTTTGGGCTGCCACGGCCAATGGTTTACTAAGCGCTTTGGATTCCGACCCGTTGCTGGTTAGCAGCGAGCACTGGACGAAAGAGTCTTTTTTTGCAGATATCGATGATGAATGTATTGATGTTGCTTCTTCATCCAATGTACTCTTTGCCGTTGAATCACAGGGTTCGGCCAATGATATTCTTTGGCGTTTTGATGGCTCCGGCTGGAATGCGGTTGACCGGCCATATACCAGTACGTTGAGTGTAAAAATAGGCAATGGCAACGTTCTGGTAACCTCAAACTCCGGTATTGCATTGTACTCTGAGTTAGGTATAAAAACATCAACTATAACCGCATACTCATTTGCATCGGGCTTTAAACCGAATTCAGCCATACCGGTTGATGCCGAAAAAATTGCGATTGCCGATTCCGAAAATGGCCTTGTGGTAGGAACCGTAACCAGTCAGATTTCTGTAAAACCACGAGGCCCAATTAGTAATCGTTCTTTTTCTATTGGTGTGAGCAGCGAAAGGGTAATTGTTGCAGCCGGAGCGTACGACGCTGTTTTTGGGAACTTTTGGTACGCGTTTACCATCCACCGGTTTGTCAACGAGCAGTGGACTTATTACTCCAACTGGGATTGCCATGATGCCGTTGCCGTGGAATTTGACCCGAGCAATCCATCAAATTACTATGTTGCAAGCTGGGGTGGAGGCGTTTTGCAGTTTCAGGGCGATAATTTTGTGACACGCTATTCTCCCGATAATAGCACGCTGCAAACCATTTACCCGAATGCCCCGTTTTGCAGAATTAGCGGGCTGACATTTGACAGTAAAGGGAACCTTTGGGTGGCTAACGCCATGGTAGCTAATCCAATTTCTGTCCGAAAGACCGATGGAACCTGGGCATCGTTCCCTTATGCTTCAGCCATTAATTCGGACTATTTATCAACGTTGCACTATGCCGCCGATGGTACGCTTTGGTTGATTTTACCCAAGGGAGGTGGACTGTTCGCTTTAAACCCGGGGAGTAGCGTTGATAGTAAGGATGATGATTTGTACCGGAAAATGAAGCCATTCGATAGCGATGGGAATATTTTCAGTGTAGATATAAACGCCTTGGCGTTTGACCGGGATGGATACCTTTGGCTGGGAACCTCGCAGGGTGTCTTGCTTAGCTACAATCCGGACAGGGTATTCAGTGGCGGTTTTTACCTGCAGCGGGTGAAAATTCCGGATAAGGTTGAAGGCCTGGCTGTTTACTTACTCGAAACGGAATCTGTGAAATCTGTAACTGTGGATGGCGGCAACCGTAAATGGTTTGGTACAGAAAAATCTGGTGCATACCTGTTTAGTTCCGATGGGACCGACGAGTTGCTGCATTTTACCGAGGAAAACAGTCCGCTTCCGTCAAATAATATTCTCGATATAAAAATTCATCCCACGACCGGAGAAGTTTTTTTTGCAACCGATAACGGCTTGGTTTCTTACCGGGGAGATGCCAGTGAACCCGGCAATAAGTTTGGTAAAGTGTACCCATACCCCAACCCTGTTCCGCCTGGTTACAGCGGAGTTATTACCATTACCGGCTTGGTGGAAAATACCATTGTGAAAATAACGGACATTAACGGGAACTTGATTTACGAAACAAAATCGAATGGAGGCATGGCCACCTGGGATGGAAGAAGTTTACGGGGCCACAGGGTTGCAACCGGAGTTTACCTGGTTTTCTGCGCCGACAGCAAAGGCGACCAGACTGCGGTAACCAAAATACTGTTTATTAAGTAGCAACATGCTGCAAAAATCTAAAGCCATAGTTTTGCATACCTTAAGGTATAAGGATAATAGCTTGATTGTTTACTGTTACTCCGAACAATTTGGGAGAATTACCTTTTTGGTGAACGGGGCATTTAAAACCGGTAAGCTGCCGGGTAAGGCTGTATATTTTCAGCATTTTGCGATTCTTGATGTTGTTTTCTACCAGACAAACCGGGCAGAGATGTGCCGGGTTAAGGAAGTTTCAGTACCAATCAGCTTAACCTCAATTCCTTTTGATCCGGTAAAAAGGAGCGTTGTGTTGTTTTTGAGCGAGGTAATTTACCGAACGGTAAAGGAAGAAGAGTCTAACCCAACGTTTTATAGCTTTCTGGAAAACACCATTCACCTGTTCGATATTACGCAAAGCGGCGTGGCCAATTTCCATCTTGTCTTTTTGCTGCAGCTTTCCCGCTATTTGGGTTTTTACCCAACAAACACGTGGACAAAGGAAACCCCTTACTTCGATTATAAAAACGGCACTTTTGTTTCGTTTACCGCGCAGCATCGCTTTTATTTAGATGCCGAGGCAAGTAAATTATTGAGCCGCGTAATTACAACCCCATTTCATAAAACAGATGAGCTAATTTTAAACCACAACCAGCGTTTACGGGTAATCGATGGAATTTTGAATTACTACAGGTTTCACCTCGGAAATTTTTTAGAATTTAACTCGTTGCCTGTTTTATCGCAACTTTACGTGTGATTTATTGATTTTTGGTCTAGTTTTTCTTGAATTATATCAAAAATAAAATTTAAAAATTCAGTATAGTATTATCTTTACTTAAAGAAATGTAATTTTAAAAATATGCAGACTAATTTTGATGCGGATTTTTCGGTTGAGGAGAATATTTCTAGGTTGGCGGAAGGGTTTAATGCTATTGATCTTTCGGGAAGTTATTCTTTATTCTCGTTTCCGGAATTGGCAGAGGGCACCGTTGAGGGTTACTTGAAGCTGGGCGCAGGACACGCCCTGGCCGACGGGGCATTCGAACTTCGGAAGTCACTTTCAGAGTATATCAGCAAAAAATATTTTAGGAATTACAGTCCGGTAAATGAAATTGTAATTACCGCGGGTGCTGTTCAATCCGTATTTACAGCTATTGCCGCTACCGTTAAAGAGGGCGATGAGGTAATAATATTTGAACCAATTCACGAAAGCCTTGCCACGGCAATTAAAATTTGTGGTGCCCGGCCAATTTTTATCAAAATAAAAGATGATGAAAGTATTATTGACTGGGCGGCAGTTCAGAAAGCAATTACCCCCAATACAAAGCTGATTGTAATTTGTACCCCGCACGGTTTACTGGGGCGAGTTTTTACATCCGATGATCTGGATAATTTGCAGAAGTTGATTAACGGTACTAAAATTAAGGTTATTAGCGATGAGTCGTTGAGCGAGATAGTTTACTCCGATACAATAACTTCAAGCGTTACTTTTTACCCTAAGCTTGCCGATAATAGCTATATAATAGGGTCTTTAAGCCAATCAATGGGAGTTCCCGGATGGGAGGTCGGATATTGTGTGGCACCCAAAGAGTTAATGGATAGGTTTCGCAAAGTTCACCGCGCCGTGGTGAGTTCTGTGAGCCATCCCGTTCAGCTTGCCATTGAAGATTGTTTAAGTAAAAATAAAATATTATCGGTTAATATGGAGCCGCTGGAACAGAATAAGAATTCTTTTTGCCGGATCATCAGCAATTCAAAGTTTAAAATTTTACCCATATCAGGCGGATATTTTCAGGTTTTATCATACTCTGCCATTACGAGCACTAAGGATACAGAGTTTGTTGAAATGCTTGTAAGGGAGCATGGGGTTGCCGTTGCCCCTATGTCAGTATTCCATCACGACAGGCTATGCAGGCAGCAGGTAAGGGTTAACCTGGCCGTTCCGCCGGAGTTGTTAGTGGAGGGTGCATACCGTCTTGCTAAACTTTAGCTTGGTTCTTGGCGGTTTACGAAACGGGAAGGGTAACCGTACGTTCAGTACAATAAATTTTGTTGGCGATTAATCGGATTTACCCAGCGGGAAACGATACATTTTTCAAAATCCAGTAAACATTTGTTGTAGTTTATGGTTGTTTCAGAAAATAGAAGATATATTTGTTTTTCCATATAACTGAATTGCTTTAAAATGGATTGCAATAAAAAAATTCTTTACGTTGATGACGAAAAGATTAATCTTGAGTTATTTAAGATTAACTTTAGGAATGATTATGAGGTTTTTCTGGCCGATTCCGCACTTAAAGGGCTAGATATTATTAAACAGCACGATATTATGGTTGTTGTTTCCGATTTAAAGATGCCACAAATGAATGGGCTCGATTTCATAGAAAGAATAAAAGCGGAATCACCCTCAAAAGTGTGTATCCTTTTAACCGCGTTTATGGAATCCGATGTAATGTTTAAAGCGTTTAATAAGGAGTTGATATTCCGTTACATTATGAAACCCTGGAGAAAGGATGAGCTGAAAGAGGTTATTGAACTTGCCCTAAAAAAACACTTCGAGCTAGCCAACAGGCAACTTTTCTGAAACTTGGGTTCTGGGTATTTGTACAGTAACAGTTGTACCAATGCCAACCTTGGAGCTGACATCGATGGAGCCGTTATGCGATTTTACAATGTTGTAGGATATGTATAATCCCAGGCCGGTTCCTTTTCCAACTTCCTTGGTGGTAAAAAACGGATCAAAAATTTTATCCAGTATTTCTTCTGGAATACCATGTCCGCTATCCCTTACGCTTACCGTAACCTCATCTCTTTTAGCAATGTATTTTGCCGTAATGGCAATTGTTCCCTGATTGTCTATGGCATCAACGGCGTTGGCAATTAAATTCATAAGTACCTGGTTAATTCCCGTTGGGTTACAGCTAACCAGCGGAAGGTTGGGGTCATACTCTTCATCTACATTTATTCTACCGTAGTATTTATTTTTCAGGATTACCAGAATATCCTTCACTCCAAGCCGAATGTCAAACTCCCTGTATTCATGGTTTTCGTTATGGGAGAAAGTCATTAGGCTGCGTACAATTTCGGTGGTTCGGGTAATTCCAGTTTCAATATTTGACAGAAGAAACCTTAGGGAATAGTATATATCTTTTGAGTTCAGGTTATGTTTAGTTTCAATATTTGTCAGGATTTCTTCGGGTAGATTTACAGCAACCTCGCTACGAAAAGCGTTTAGCAAACTCCACAGGTCTTCTATAAGCGTTTGTAGGGCCTGATAGCTACCGCTGATGTAATTTACCGGGTTTATTATTTCATGCGCAATGCCTGCTGTTAACATCCCGATTGAGGCCATTTTTTCCGATTGAATGAGCTGATTCTGGGTTTCTTTCAGCATTTGAATAATCTGGGTTAACTCTTCGGTTTTTTGCTGTAGTTCTGCATTGGCAAGGGTTAAGTCGTTATTGAGTTTTATAACTTCGTCCGTACGTTCAAGCACAATTTCTTCCAGGTGATTTTTATGCCGGTTCAGTTCATCCTGGTATCTTTTTAAATCGGTTATGTTATTTATTGACAGTAAAACTTTTTTGAAATTTTCTTCGTAATCGGGCAAAACCATCCAATTATAGTGTAGATATAGTTGTTCGCCGCTGACAGTTTGGCGAATACCGTCGTAAGAGTAAGATGGTTTTTTATCTATACAGCCGGTATAAAACGATTTAATGGCATCCAGTGATTGATCGTTGTATGTTTTAAGGTGGCTTTTCTGGGCATCCTGTTTATCTTTAAATCCAAAAAGGTCAATGCAGGCCTGATTTAGGTTAAGAATCCGGATTAATTTTAAGTTCTCAAAGATTCGTTTTTTTAGTTCTTTAAAATCAAGGTTTTCATCAATATAGCCTGTTTTATTGATATTCTCTTTCAGGGTAGATAGGTCGAGCTCAAACATGGCTATCGGAGAATTCTCAAAGAGATTCATGTAGTGGTTCTCGCTGATTTTTAACTCCCTGGTTCGCTCTTCCACCAGTTTTTCCAGCTTTAAATTGAGCCGTTGTTTTATTCTATATGCCCACGCTGCAAATATGAAGCTAAGGATGGCCCCTAACAGTAAAAGAATAGTTACTATTAACCGTTTTTGTTGTAGGGCAATTATGGATTCTTTGTTATTGATTTCATCGTTTTGCCGGTCTATTAAATGTTGCTTTTCTGCTAGTTGGTTTTGTTTCAGGGTTATCTCATTGTCCAGCGAATCAAGCTTGCCCGTAGCATTTTTTATGGCGTTTAGTTGATTTTTAATCAAACCTTGCAGGGACAGGCTTTCTTCATTTTTTTTCTGTAGCTCATGGGTACGCTCTGAAAGTGTGTTATCCTTTTCCTGAAGTTTTTCGGTTAAATTCCGGTATTCTTCCTCTGATTTTTTGATGCTCAACCCCAGGGTTTGAATTTTCTGGTTCAACTCATCGATGTAAACCTGATACTCTTCTTTTTCGTGGCTAATTTTTTCGAGCTCAACCTTATACTCCGCTATTTGTTGCGATTCCTTCCTGAGCTGTTTGTAAGTTTCAACGTACAACTCCTTAACATTGATGAAATTTCCGCCAAGGAGTAGTAACTTTGGGTTAACCGTAAATTCATTGGCATCCAGATTATCCTTATTTACTTCGAACGAGAAGGTATTTTTATCGGTGTTATAGGTAATATTGATCATGGTTAAAACCCGATCCCTACTTCTGTCAGATATGAGTAAAATATTTTTGCCATTAATTTCATGGTAAATATTCGACAACATTTTTCCATCTTGCTCCCCAAGGTAAAGTATGTTGCACTGCAGTTTGTCTTTCTGAAGATTTAAAAACTCAACCCGGAATGTTTTTCCCTTTATTGTATGAGAATCTTGAATTTTTTTAAGTTCATGGTACACGCTTGAGTCCTGATCAACAATACCTATCCGGTATGTTGATATTGTTTCCTCATTCTTCCACTGAATGTTTTGGGCAAAATTTAATACGAGTGCTGCTTTTACCTTGGCTTCCGACACCTGATCGCTTATAGGAAGGCCTTGGGTTCCCTTTGCGAAAAAAATTAATATCAATATAGACAAAAGAATTAGCCGGAATCGCATATTTCGCAGTTTCATGCCCTGCAATTTACGAAAGATTATCTCAATGTCAAGGCAAAAGAAAGCGTGCCGGAAAAATATCTTCTTTGTGGGGAATAATAATTTGATTTATTTTTGCTAGCCGTAAAGGTAAAATAACGCGGTAAGGC
>JBFXEO010000104.1:0-9703 GCA_050180015.1 Bacteroidales bacterium
TACGCTTTGATTTAGCCGTTTCTGTAATATTATGGTTTTTTATCGTACAACCTTCAATCACAAGGAAACTTAAAACGTAAAGTATTATTCTATTCATCATCGTCAAAACTAATGGTGCACAACGGTTGCGTGTTTGTTTTCGTTTGGGGGTTTGGAACTATTTCCTCGTCCACCCGATATAAAGCTACCAAAAAGCGAAAAAACTTTCAAATCCGTCGTCAGCCCAAATGAAATAAACACGCTGTTAGCAGCTGGGTATTGTTTTTTCTTTTAATAATTTCGCCTTTTGATGGAACTTCTAAAAGGTTGAGGAGTTGCCTTAGTTTGATTTATATAGAGTAACCCCGATGTGAAAATACGGGGTTACAATTTTTTTTTAAAGAGACACTACTCAACCAGCATGGTCTTTTCAAACCGTTTGTTGTTCTTGATATAGATTATGTGGTAAACACCCTTTTTCAGTCCAAGACCCGATAATTCAAACCTGCTACCCTCATGTTTCCTTGAGTACACCATGTTACCCATGTTGTCAATGACCGTAACATTTGCAGGTGAACTGCTCATTAAAGCTTCGTCGCAGGGGTCTGGTGGGTAGATTACCTGTACCACCACGTCACCACCCCTGTTCGGGTTCGGGGAAAGGCTGAGGGTTAACTCATCACATGGATCAGGATCTTGGGGGTTCTGAACGTTTACGTATATGTACCTTGAATCTGTACCACAAGTGTTAGTTGCGGTACACCGGATTGCCCCGCTACCCACGGCACCAGCTCTTACATGGACGGAGGTTGTCCCCTGACCAGACACAATCCCCCAACAGTAATGAGTGTAACAACCCGATGGAGTTGTCCAATTGTAACTTGGAAAACCTTCTGCAGGAGAAATGCTATATACTGCTGCCAATCCTGGAGTGAGTTGTGTTGGTCCTGTTACCGATGTTCCGTTGAACCTAGGGCTACCCACCCAAACAGTTTTCTGAGGAAGGGTCACATTCCCGCAACCTGAACTAACCATTGCCTGAACCCAGCCAGCCCCATTCCCATTGGCTGAAAAAGTAACAGGGTTGCCTGATGTCGAAGATGGGTTTAGGTTGGCGCTTGAAGTCCATGATACTGAGTAGCCTGAGGGCAGGTTATTGACGGTGAAGGCAGTGCCGGAGGAACAAACAACAGGTTGACCTATAATTGAGGCGTTATTAGTTGGTAAACATGCAATGCCAGCTAGTTCATTTAGAATATATTTAGCATTTTGAGAGGTAAAACTTGTATGCAATTCATTTGCCGACTGGGCAAAATAGCTGGCAAAAGGGGTTTTGCCTGTACCTATCAAATCCTGATTTCCCAATACTTCAAGGGGATTTGTAGAGCCAATTGCAAGTGCGCTAGCTATGGGTACAAAACAGAATCTCGGCTGTAGCACGTAGTTGCTAATTGCAGGGGGTAATTGACCGAAAAAAGAAATGTCATAAAAACCTCCCGGAGCACCATCGTATGGCAGTGTTGCTGTGGATGACTTAAATTGTTTTAGAAAGTCAATACAAACAACTGTTCCTCCCACTTTCTTGCAGTACATAACAAGCCCATCGTAAACCGTTGACACCTTTTTTTCTGGGAGTGAATACGCGTTGATTTTAAATGAAATATCGCCCATCTTACTATTCATGCCTAGAAGTTTGGTGTAAGGGTTAAACAGGGTATTCCCGTAGTTTGAGCCATTCACAACCGCAATATTTCGGCAGTTTGTAGGGAAACTGTAACTTTCGTAGCTTGTCATGAACGATTTACTGTAAGAATCGGTAAATGTCCCATTTTCGTAATCAACATAAAGTTTTAGCAGCTGCTTTGTGGCGGTTGATCTTGCTAGCATGTAGGCCTCCTTGTCCACAAAAACACCGGTTACTAAATTGTTTACATGCCAAACTAAAGCCTGATAGGCAGGAGGAACATTTGCCCCTTTGTGAGGGCTATCAAAGGAAATGAATAAACGGGTATCGTGATTACCCCCTTCGACCTCCATGCGCCGTAGGGCTATTTTCGAAACCAGGCCACCCATGCTTATTCCCATAACCACGTTGGGTTCTGCTCCGGTTACCCCTGCTTTCTGCCCGTTAACCCACGCTATTACATCCTCAAATAACCGGGCGTTACGGAATATATCATCAACCCCGTTCGTGTAATCTAGATAAACGATGTCGTAGTTGTTCAATAGCGCGGTATAAAAGCTTTGACCGTTTTCAAGGATTGCTCTTTTAAGTTTTTCTTGAAAGCCATCCATAGACATATTGGAAACAGTTGTAAGTAAGTATGAAGGGTCAAACCCCTCGGCAACAATCAATGGCCTTTTTAACTTTTTCGCTGTATTGGTACTAGAGTACTTCACATACGCCTTTCCCCCTGAATGCCTTCCAATAACTGGATCGAAGGGTTGTACGAAATCGCTGTAATCGGCAGGCGATTTCTGGATTTGAGCATCAACCACCAACTTAAACTGGCTGTATAGTTTTTTGCCATCGCTAAAGGAGAATGCAATTTTTATAACCTTTTCGCCGAACGTGGTGTAGGTAATACTTAGGGGCGAGTTAAAACTAATAGACCTATAACCTCCGCCATCATTGGGGTCTATTTCGGCAAGGGTTACGCTTTTTGCTGTATTCGTAATGTAAAGGTCTGATTGAAGTTTAAAGTTTACCCTGCCTCCATGCATGGTACTTTTTACTGGGGATGCAGCAAAGAGATCGAATGCCTCGTAGGGTGTTGCGCTACCCGGTACATCGTGGAACTGCCCATTTTGGTAGGTAAGTAGTCCCAAGTCCAACGCATTGGACTTAATCCTGTTTGTATTAAAGTAGATAACGGGTATTAGCAATTCGCTTGGCGAACTATTCATTGAGGTGGATATTCTTTCAAAAAATGTATCAGGGTTAACGATACTTACGGATGAATTGACGATAGAGGTGTATAGACCCGAGTATAAATTCTTAACCGCATCAATGGTTGTATAACTGCTGTCGGTGAGTATGCCATTGAAAGGGTACGGGCTGCTCAGGAAAACACCATAATCAAGAAGCATTCCCGTTTGTATTCTGCCCTTATCAAGAGGAGAATACATGTACTGTATCTGTTCGCTAAGGGTTTGTCCAATGCAATTATACTCTATACCAAGTATCAAAGCTGTTGATAGAAGGTAAAATTTAAATTTACAGTATTTCATTTTATTATTTTAAAAGGTCGAAACGACCCTTGGTGATTATTAAGCTATCGCATTCGGAGGAGTAAAGATGAGCCTCAAATCGTCCGGAAACAATCCTGTTTTGAAGGTCGAACCGGGTAAACTCTATGAAACCTTTCCGCGAAATGGGGTAATCACAAGCGGTTGGGTTTACTGATTTGCTAAAGCTTCGGGAAAACCTTATAAAGATTAGGCTTGAATCACATTGGTATTTCCCAATACTAAGACCTTTTTTTCTAATGTAAATATGAATATAAGATGTAGCATCAGTTGTACCCCTAATTGCTCCAATTGATACGATTGAATCATTCAACTCATTAAAATCTATGCTTGAATAGGGAAAAGGTATGCCCCCATTTCTCCATACTTCCCCATTCACAAGACAGCCAAAGGTATTGGCTCCAGTGATGGTTTCGGGGGGGAGCTGTGGTTCATTGGTTTCATCTTCGCACTCGCACATCATGCCAGAGCATAGCGTGGTAATGAGCACTAGTAGTAGGATTGATTTTAATTTCATGGTAATGGGATTTTTAAAAGTGATTTTGAGTATTTATTTGAACAAAATAAGCGAGAAAGGAATAAAAGTTGTGTGTGGCAGCGAATTGAGGCGTGCAGAGAAAGGGCTGACATAATCTGTTTTTGTACACAGAATTTTTTTTTCTTCTTCGTTTCGTTGTCTACGAATTTATCTATTCGTGTCGTCATAATACCTTGCGGCTAACGGTCGAGTGTTGATTTTGTTTGGGAGTTACTTCCAACGGTGTCATCACCCGAGAGTAAAATTAGTAAAAGGGATGAACACTTCAAGCGGAATCAGCCCAAATAAAATTAACACTTTGTTAGGCAACGTTTTTAATTTCGATAAATTAAACTCCAGCACTTTTCGTTTGTACCAACTGAGATTTTCTCTTTTTTTATTATTCCTATAGAATCTACAAAATAGTAATACCAATTCTCATTGTTTTCAAACGAGAAATCCATAATTTTCATCTTCACTACATTTTTGTATTCTATTTCAGAAACGGACATTGTTTCTAAAATACTATCAATAGATGCAAATGCTGACGAATCTTTAAGTTTATAACTTGATAAATAAATATATTCTCCCTCGTTTCCCCAATTTATCCCATTTCTAACAATGACATAGCCAATATATTGATCCCAATAATTGCCTATTCTGCTACTATTATATGAGAATTTATATGTTTCAACATATCCCATTTCAAGATTACCATGAGTATAAACAGGCCTATTGTAATTTCTTTCAATATTTAGTAATTTGATAGTATCCCTTAAGCCCGATTCAGATTCAAAAACCCAGATACTTCCAATTTCATAGAATTGTTTTTGCAAATTGTCGGAGATAAATACTGTATCTATAGATGAGGGTGAAAGTGGATCTTCTTTTTCTATTTTTTCTTCGCAGGAAAGAAAAAATACTAGGATCAAGATTCCTAATAATTCATTTATTTGTTTCATTGCATTTATTCTTTTCAAGCAATAATTTTGTTTCGTATCTTCTTTCAAATGTTGCCTAACGGTCTCATGGTTGCGAGATGTGCGTGGAGTGCGGGGCGATAACCTATCAGTTTACAAGTGAGCTTTTTTACGAGACACAAACCTTGCTAAACCTTTGCCACCCGCATGCTCGCAGACCATGGGTTGTAGGGCGTTTTTATCTTGTTTTATTCTCAATGTTTTCTTTAATCTTTTTTTCTTCATTAAAAGCATGTTTACTATGTAGTTCTTCAAATATATCCTCAATTTTTAATTTCTTGAAATCAATACTGTCTTTTATTACCACGCTTGGTGTTCCTCCAATGATTTTTCCAAAATCGTGATAATGGTCAAATTGTATTTTGTCGGTAACCGATTCCAATCCAATGAAAACCTTGTTTACTTTTAATAACCTATCAAAAAGTGACCGCTGAGATTCAATATTCTGCCTTATCCTCTTGACTAAATTTCTATTAAACATATGATTTTCGATTCTTTTTATAGGCTTCCGATAATCGAAACCATATTCATTAAGATTTATGGTTTGAAAAGTATCTTTTTCTTGAAGATATATAATTCCTTCCTTGATTAATACTTTTATAATCATGACGTGTATTTGTTTTAAAACATTGAGCTAAACTAAAAAACAACATGTCAAAATAAGCGTGAGCTTTTCGGCAAATGGAATGCCCTACAACGATAAGTATATGCAAAGTAGGCGATTGCGGGCTTCAAAACTATCAAACCGTTACAAAGTTGAAGCGGGCTACAACCCTTTAAATACTACTGTAACGCCTATTTTGTATATACCGTGTTACCGCCTGGTATTTTATGATATTCAAACTTAACTCATTTCTTTGTCTATTTTAATTGATTTGGACTGTCAAAAAAAATTTGAATAGCCCAAATCAATTATGTACAGGTTAATTATTCACAAACTTTACTGAATAATACTTTCCATTGTTGGCTAATGCTTTGATAATATATACGCCACATGACAATTCTGAAGTATTATATTGTAACGCATTATTGGATTCAGTAATCTTATGACCCATAATGTCATATACTTCAATACTAACAAAAATGCTTTCCTCAACAGACAAAGCGTTTGGATCGCATGGATCTGGTGGATAAATTACACCATTTATGATTGGGAGTATTCCACCATCGCTTCCAGCACAAGGATCGTCTCCTGAACCACCACCACCTCCATATGGATTCTGTACATTTATAAAAAGACTTTTAGTTGTAACCAATGTTGAATTCCGATAAACTTTGCATTTTATAGTGCCGCTGCCTACCGCTCCGGCTGTTATTCTAATACTTGGTGTACCTTGCCCACTAATAATATTCCAGCAATAGTTGGCATAACAACCGCTTGGAATAGTCCATACATAATTAGTAGCTGTTACATCATTGGTGACACTATAACTTGCTCCATAACCCGGTGTAAGTTGGGTTGGACCTACAATATCGTTATTTAATGGACTTGGTTCATCTCCAACACCTACCGCATACCAAGCATAAGCAGTAGCATACGT
The DNA here is from genome assembly GCA_050180015.1 of Bacteroidales bacterium. Taxonomy (GTDB): domain Bacteria; phylum Bacteroidota; class Bacteroidia; order Bacteroidales; family Tenuifilaceae; genus JBFXEO01. Next base: position 6,267 of record JBFXEO010000104.1, read on the forward strand.
TGCTGTCGAATTTTCACCATAAATATCCTTTGCTGCCTGAACAGATTGAATACGTGCATCAGCAAAATTTGCATTGGAGCTTAAATATACTGACTCCATTCTGTAAACAATCTTAGCAGCATTTGTTATTCCAATTTTATCACATCGAAAAAAATCTCCATTATCATTTGTGCCAATACCACCGTTTGCTACAAGAAAAAACCAATGAGATAGAACGGTGTTATTAATATGAACGCCGGCATTATCCCAGGTTCCAGTGTACCAACCTGCACCTTGATAAGTATCGGGATAAACAACAGGTGGATCAATACCATTGGGGCGATATGTTATAAGATTTGGGTCATCCATTGCTCTTAAAAATGGTGTTAATAAAGTAATTTCTTCACCGATCCTCCAATTTTGTTTTTCAGGTGCAGCATAATTTTCCACACAGGCAGCCCATATATCGCTTAGTCCCTCATTAAGAGCCCCAGATTCTCCCCAATACGTTAAATTGCATGTATAGGTACATACAGCATGGCCAAATTCATGTGCTAAGGCATCAAGCGAACATACATTGTCAAAAGTAATATCACCATCACCCAATATTATTCTGGAACCATCCCATCCTCCATTATCCCAATTACTTCTGTAATGAACATAACAATTAACTGTTGCGCCAGAATTGTTAAAACTATTCCTATTGTGTACATTTTTAAAATAGTCATAAACTTGCTGCAAAGCCCAATGTGCTTCTAAAGCCGCATCGTCTTCATTTACATTGTGCCATTCGCCCGCTGTCCATGTGTTATCGTTATCAACAAAATCAACGGCAGCACTAAAATTTGTCCCCGTATTCATGTCCCTTGTATAAATTCCATTGCCACGCGTAACATCAACCAACCGGAAATTTGCATCGGTTGTTCTATCTGTTATACTTGTTTTATTTCCACTATATCGGGTTGTCAATGTTCCTGTGGCGGCCGTGTTTTTTAATATGGGTTCTTTCCACAGTATCTTTCCAGAATTCGCATCAATAAACACATAATCTCTGCTTAAGGGTTCAAGAGCATAAATATCAAATTTATAGGCTAATTTAAATACTGTATTATTTACATTGCTCCAAATAACAAGCTCTGGGTCGGCAACCAATTTGGCATTATTGTTTAGTTGTTCTTTTGCAGCCCATTCGTTATCCTTAATTTGATCCCAAATATAGGTTTTTGCCCCAATTTCCTTGATTGCCAACTCAAGTGCATCCTTCTCAGGCAGGGTAGGAACAGTTGAAATAATATCAGATTTAACAAAATTACCAGATATGGCTTTAATCATTCCATTTTTAGTGTGCATTTTATAAATACCGGACTCAACTTTAATTCCCTTATAGAATTGTTGATAAATTTGATGGGTTTCTCCTAAATCATCCGTAAATTCTGATTTATAAACCAAGTCATCATCCTGTGTTAAGTTAAGATGTTCTTTAAACACAGATGAGACTGCACTTTTTAAATTGTTTTCTTCAAAAACAATTAACCTTGGAATACTGTCATTCCCCATATATTTTTCTTTTACAGCCAGTTGAGCAAACAAAGTAAAATGTAAAAGAACAATTGCTATAAATATTAATATTTTTTTCATAAGTGTTTTCATATCATTACATTTTTAGTTTTCTTGTTTATATATTAAAATTTTTTCTGCGTTTGTTAAAAAATCTTCAGAACAATCACATGATGCGTTCAATCCGATAAACTGGCAATATTTTGTTCCATCACAGCTATAGATAACATACCCGCCATCGGCTACCCCCGGGCAATCATATACACCAATGTATTCCTGTCCATTATAAGTATATAAATACACCTCGGTACAGAAACTTCTATCTAAAATATACTTTAACCACTCAATATTTTCTTGCGGGTTTTCAATACCACATGCGCACGGGTCTTTATTGGTTTCCTTTTTGCAACTGTAAGAAGTGCATATAACTGCACAACTTAATACTAAGACATTGATTAATTTTTTCATAAGCATTTATCTATTTGGTTTATAAATAATTTCATTTGGTCTCGTGTCTCGTTCTACTTGGCGGTAACGGTTTGCGCTATGCCCAGTTGGGGCAATTTGTAAATCGTCGCTATAATTTAGTATAAAAGTTTAATTTTTGTTGTATCTTTAAAGTCTCGAATCCCGCGCCCCAATTGGGTATAGCGCGTGTTGGCTGTAGTACTTTATTCTTCAATCGTTATATTTTTCTTTTTACAATAATCTTCCATTTCGGTGTCACTTTCGAAATACTTGTCGCAAAATTCAACCAATTCTCTTTCCGTTGCAGTCACATACTTTTCACTCGCAGTCATAAGCTTTTCAGCTTGTTCGATGAATTTCTCAAAATCCTTGTTAATCTTGCAAAGTTTGTCAATTGTCTTAAAGTCTAAATCGCGATATTTTGCGGAAAATAACACTTTGCTTTCATAAGGATTTGATTTCAATTCAATTATTCCGATTCCGAAAGACTGGTTTAATCGCTCCATTTCTTCATTTAAGCTATCACTTATTTCAAAAGCGACAAGGTATCCATAATTTGCCCAGCTTGAATTTGAAACAGCTTGAAAGAAACATTTTTTTAATTCATAATCCGAATTAATCTCTTTTTTCAGTTCGTATGAAGTCAATTTGAAAGTATCCACACGATTAATAGCTTTTAAGAAATTCTGACTTGCTTTAGTCTGTAAGTTCAGAAACTTTATTCCAATCATGTCCGGATGAATCCATTTTTGATGATTGTCCTTACTATTTGATGATTGTTCGTGGAAAATAGTTCTCGAATAAATGTCAGCGTTTTTCAAATAACTACTCAGTAATAAGTGCAAATCTCTTTCTTCGAATGTACCTTTCTTAATCTGCTTTTTATTTTCAGTACTTGTTTTTTCAATCAGCGTGTCAATTCCAATGTTTGCCTCATTCTTAGTCAAGTAATAAGAATATGTTCCACCAGTTTCTTTAATCCGTTTAACTCTCGCATCACCTGTCCTTATAAAATCACCTAGCAATGCCGAAACTGTTGACCAAGGAGTTTTTCCTTCTGTAAACTCATAATATTTTTTCTCGACGATGTGATTGTAAACTTCCATATAGGTCGCCAATCCGTTTATTTCGTCAAGTGTCTTTAAAATTGCTTCTTTTATTGTCATAATTATCAGTTTATGTAGGGTCTTCCAGTATTACAGCCAACGGTCGGTGGTTTGGGCTGCTGGGGAGTTAGTAGCCAGCGGCGTCATCCCACGCTAAAAACATACTAAATTACTAAAAACTTTCGTATCTGCATCATCAGCCCCAGTAGGCTAAACCACCTGTTATGCACTGGGTGTTTTGTCATTTTCTAATAGAGAGATTTCTTATGTGATTTTCTTCATCTGCTCAATTGTTCCATGAATTGTGAGTTTAAATTCTTCATTTGC
>JBFXEO010000105.1:0-9698 GCA_050180015.1 Bacteroidales bacterium
GCGCTCAGGGAGTTCGTTAATACATTTTTCCACTATGCTACGGTCACGAATATCAAAGTTGAGTATTAAAACATCCTTTTTATATTTTACTTCGATCTCTTTTTTTAGCGATTCCAGCTGCTGTAGCCTTCGTCCTGTAATAATTAAGTTAAAGTTGTCCTGAGCCAGACGGAGTGCTGTGGCACGTCCAATTCCCGATGTGGCTCCAGTTATCAATGCAATTCTCATATTTTTAAGTTTTCGTTGTTAAAACAGTAATTGTTAGTTTATTAGAGTTTAATGGATCGCTACTTTTATTTTTGGGGTGGCAAACGTAAAGTAAAAATACCAATTTATACTATAGTATCGGCTATCTTTTACGCTATTTAAAATTTTTTGTGATTGGATGATTGCGCGTTGGATGGTTTAACTAAAGAAATTAAATTCCTAAAGAAGTAAACATCATTTGATATTCAGCGCATTAGCATCAAACATGCTATGGCTGTTAATAGATGCTTAAAAAATGACTGGGGCGATTATGGGCATCTTGGTTAATGTTCGTATTTTTGACACGGAATTAACATTTTCAAATTAAGCAGCAAAAACATATATGGCAGAGCAAACAGTTACGGCCGAAACTATTAGGGAGCTAGGCTTACTCCCTGAAGAATTTGAGTTGATAAAAAAGTACATGGGGCGTGAACCAAACTTCACCGAGTTAAGTATTTACTCGGTAATGTGGTCGGAGCACGCCTCGTATAAAAACTCCATTAAATGGTTAAAAACGTTACCGCGCAAGGGTTCGGCCATACTGGCCGAGGCTGGCACTGAAAATGCCGGTTTGGTTGATATTGGCGATGGTATGGCTTGCGCGTTTAAAATAGAATCGCATAACCATCCGTGTGCAGTAGAACCCTACCAGGGAGCTGCAACCGGTGTGGGTGGAATAAACCGCGATATATTTACAATGGGTGCAAGGCCTATTGCTCAGCTCAATTCCTTACGTTTTGGTAGCTTAAAGTTGGACCGTACGCGCTGGTTAATTAAGGGTGTAGTAAGGGGAATTGGCAATTATGGTAATGCCTTTGGGATACCCGTGCTAGCTGGGGAAACATCTTTCGATGATTCTTTTAACATGAACCCCTTGGTAAACGCTATGTCGGTTGGCCTGGTAAAAAAAGATGGCGTTGTATCGGCCATATCAAAAGGAAAGGGGAACCCAATTTACATAGTTGGTTCATCAACAGGCAAGGATGGTATTCACGGCGCAACATTTGCCTCGGCCAATATTACCGAGGATTCTGCTGAGGATATTCCATCCATACAGGTGGGGGATCCGTTTCAGGAGAAAATTCTTCTGGAAGCAACCCAGGAGGTTATTCGTACTGGTGCTTTGGTGGGAATGCAGGACATGGGGGCTGCCGGAATTATTTGCTCTACTTCCGAGATGTCAGAGAAAGGTGGGCACGGAATGAGAATAGATTTGGATAAAGTCCCCTTGCGCCAGAAAGATATTGAAGCATGGGAAATCCTTCTGTCCGAATCGCAGGAGCGTATGCTAATGGTTGTTCACAGGGGCCGCGAGAAGGATGTTGAGGATGTACTCCGGAAATGGGATATTAGCTATGCCGTAATTGGCGAGGTTACCGAGGGCGATATTCTTGAGTTTTACTTTCACGGAGAACTTGTAGCAAAGGTACCCGCTTCAACCCTGGTATTGGGCGGTGGTGCTCCTGTTTACGATCGGGAGTATTGTGAGCCGGCTTACTACCGGGAGTACAAAAATTTCGATATTAATAAAATTCCCGAACCGCAGGATTTAATCGATGTTGCCAGGCAGCTGATTTCGCATCCCAACATAGCTTCAAAACGGTGGGTTTACGAGCAGTACGATACCATGATTGGAACGGGTAATATGGTTACCAATTTCCCATCCGATGCCGGAGTTTACAACCTGAAAGGAACCAACAAAGCATTGGTTATGACGGTTGACTGCAACTCTCGTTACGTTAAAGCCGATCCCGAAGTTGGAACCATGATTGCCGTTGCCGAAGCGGCCAGGAATATAGCTTGCACGGGTGCAAAGCCTTTGGCCATCACCAACTGTCTCAACTTTGGAAATCCATATAACCCGGAGGTTTACTGGCAGTTTGTTCATACAATCAAGGGTATGGGCCGGGCCTGCGAAAAGTTTGATACGCCGGTAACCGGCGGTAATGTTAGCTTTTACAATCAAGCATCAATTGGCGGTAAAGAGGAAGCCGTATTTCCAACCCCAACAATTGGGATGATTGGTATGCTTGAAAATAAAAACCATCACACCACGTTGGCCTTCAAGGAAAAGGGACACATGATTTACCTGATTGGCAGATCGTATAACGATATTGCCTCATCGGAGTACCTGTACAGCTACCATGGGGTTAAGCAATCGCCGGTACCTTACTTCAATTTAGATGAGGAGCACCGTATTCACCAGGCTCTCTTATACTTAATTGAGAAGAATCTTGTACAGTCAGCTCACGATGTTTCCGATGGCGGACTTTTCATTGCTTTGCTGGAAAGTGCCATGCCCCGTAACCTTGGGTTTGACATTACTACCGATGCCGAAATTAGAGCCGACGCCTTTTTGTTCGGAGAGGCACAGGGTAGGATTGTAGTTTCGGTCTCCACATCGCGCGAAACCCATTTTATCGATTACATGGTGGACAACAAGATCCCGTTCACAGCACTTGGGCATGTAACCAAGTCCGAGATTCGGGTTGATGATGTTTCTTTCGGGTTCATCAGCGATATGAAGCAGGTTTACGATACTGCACTGGAATTGCTCATCGCAGGTCAGCCTGTCAGGTAGCTCGTTCATGGCTAAAATCAGTAAGAAGAGTGAAAATGTAGAGGCAATGTTTAACGGCATTGCCTCGAAGTATGATTTGCTAAACCATTTGCTGAGTTTTGGTATCGATAAAAGCTGGCGGAGGCGTTTGGTTAGGCAGCTGGGAAGGCAAAAGCCCGATAAAGTTCTTGACGTTGCAACCGGAACTGCCGATTTGGCCATTCAGCTGGCCTACCGGTTACCTTCTGTTTCCATCATCGGAATTGATATTTCGGAAAAAATGCTTCGGATTGGAAGGTCGAAGGTGGAGAAACGTGGCATTAGCTCTGTTCGCTTGGTACAGGCAAATTCAATGGAAATACCCTTTGGTGATGGTGCGTTTGATGCGGTCATGGTTGCTTTTGGCGTACGAAACTTCGAGGATTTACCCAAAGGACTATCGGAAATTTACAGGGTGTTGAAGACGGGTGGTTGCCTTTACGTTTTAGAATTTTCCATTCCCGACAAATTTCCGGTGGCAAATGTTTTTAGATTCTACTTTCGCCGGATTCTGCCCTGGTTTGGGCGAATAGTATCGGGCAGCTACGATGCCTATACCTACCTGCCCGAATCGGTTGCAACATTTCCCGAAAAGGAAAAATTTTTGGGTATTATGGCGCATGCTGGCTTCAGAGATTGCTCCTACCAACGGGTTACTTTTGGCATTGCCAGCATTTATGTTGGCTTTAAAATATAGCGGCAGCTATTTAAGTTTTTTTGCTGGATGCCCAAGAGAAAAGGAGGAAGGTTAAAAGAAGTTGGGGGGGTAAGCCGGAAATATCGGGGAAATAGGGAATGGGCTCGTGTACATTACCTTGCTGCCGAAATGATTACCGACTGTTTACTTCATCAGTAAAACAAAATATTCTGAAAACCTGGCCAAATTTTAATTTCTGTGAAAAAAGTTTAGGCAGTATCGCTTTGGGAAAGCGTAACTTTGCAAGTTTTCACCCCAAGCAATAAGTTTTGCCCATTTTCGTTTGTTCAAGAGAATATCCCTAAAACGTTGAAGCAGATTTTTGTAATAGCATTTCTTCTATTCCAATCGGTAACGGTACTTATGGCACAGTACCGTAAGCCCAATATATTAAACGACCCGGATTACGACGTAGGTAACCCTTTGAAATTTGGTTTTTCGCTGGGTATCAATATAATGGATTTTGATATAAAGAATAGCAAAAAAACCGAAACCGACCAGGATGGAACTTTTCAGTATTTTGCAGACGTAAGCCACGTAAGCCCGGGGTTGAATGTTAATGCAATTTGCGATTTACGCCTTACGGAAAATGTTCACCTGCGATTCCTGCCGGGGTATGCCTTTGGGCAGCGCAACTTAGATTTTTACCGCGTTACATCCGATACCATATTCCTGGAAACTACCATGAAAATGGAATCGTCGTACATAGAGTTTCCCCTGAGCATTAAGTACCTTTCGCAGCGAGCCAGCAATATAAGGCCTTACCTCATTTTTGGAGGTAACTATAGGATAGACTTGGCTGCGTATAAGCGAATAAAGATTGAAAAGGGGGTGCTGGTCCGTTTGGAAAAATCGAATTTATACTACGAGGTTGGCTTTGGCATTGATTTTTTCCTAAACTATTTCAAGTTCTCAACCGAAATAAAATGGTCTGGCGGTATTTTGAACGGTCTATCGAACGATTATGTTGAGGGTGCCGAAAAGTACCGGAATGCAATAGATAAGCTCCAGTCGAATTTAATTGTAGTGGCATTTCACTTTGAGTAAACTTTGCCAATACTTCCAGGTTGTTCAAGTTTTATTGGGATGCCACTTGAGAAAAGTTGGGGTTCAGACCGGAACAATGGTAGCGGGGCTTAGTATTTTAGACAAATTTTTTTACCGTTTTCAATTTCATGAGTGAAACAGGATATTAATGCCGATAGACTTAAATTTAGAGTTATCTCCCGAGCGCGCCGTAGATCCCCCATCAATTCAAAGGGCCATTGCTACTAAGCTGGGCGTTGCCTCCACCGATGTTGGCCAGTTTGTTGTTACCCGTAAATCTATTGATGCCCGACGGGGTAAGGTAATGATAAATCTTGGTGTTCGGGTTTTTGCTCCCCATGAATCAATCACCGGCAATGTGCCGAAGTTTAACTACCGCAATGTAGCAAAGGCCGCACCTGTGGTTGTCGTGGGGGCAGGGCCTGCAGGGCTTTTTGCGGCATTAAGGTTGATAGAGCTGGGGCTTAGGCCCATTATCGTTGAGCGTGGTAAACCCGTGAGCGAACGCAAACGCGATATTGCGGCACTTAACAGGGAACATAAGCTTAACCCCGATTCCAACTATGCCTTTGGGGAGGGTGGGGCTGGAACTTTTTCCGATGGAAAACTTTATACCCGTTCCAAAAAACGCGGCGACTACAGGAAAATTCTGCATATTCTCTGCAATCATGGCGCAGCACCGGAAATTCTTTACGAGGCTCATCCGCATATTGGCACCAACAGGTTACCCGGAATTATCGTAAAAATAAGGGAAACCATTGCAGGTTATGGTGGCGAATTCTTTTTTAATTCCAGGGTTAGCGCATTACTGGTGGATGGCGATAAAGTAACGGGAGTAGAACTTACCGATGGGCAAAAAGTTGCAGCAAGGGCTGTAGTTCTGGCAACCGGGCATTCTGCCCGTGATGTTTACGAGATGCTGCAAAGGCAGGGAATCAGAATTGAGGCCAAACCGTTTGCTATGGGTGTTAGGGTGGAGCATCCTCAACAGCTGATAGATTCTACACAGTATCATGGTATTCCCCGGAACGAGTACCTTCCTGCTGCCGCCTACACGTTAACCCGGCAGGTTGATGGACGGGGCGTGTACTCATTCTGCATGTGCCCCGGAGGATTTATTGTACCTGCTGCAACTTCGGTGGGCGAGGTGGTTGTGAACGGTATGTCGCCATCGCTCAGGAATTCCCGCTGGGCCAATTCCGGTATGGTGGTTGAAATTAGAATGGAAGATTTGGCCGATTATTCTGGCTATGGCGAATTTGCAGGTCTGGAATTCCAGCATCAGCTTGAAGTGTTAGCCCAAAAGCATGGGGGCTATGGAGTTCAGGCTCCCGCTCAACGGTTGGTCGATTTTGTCGATGGTCGTTTTTCCCCGAACCTCCCTTTGTGCTCATACAATCCGGGGTTAAACTCATCGGAAATGAGCAGTTGGCTTCCTCCGCATATCGGTTTACGGTTACAGCAGGGATTTCGGGAGTTTGGGCGAATAATGCGGGGCTTTTTGACCAACGAGGCGGTAATTCTGGGCGTCGAGTCTCGAACCTCGTCGCCAATTCGAATACCGCGCAATTCTGAAACTTTGCAGCACGTAACCCTTTCGGGCTTATTCCCTTCCGGCGAGGGTGCGGGCTATGCCGGGGGGATTGTATCATCCGCTCTCGATGGTTACCGCTGCGCCGATGCGGTGGCCAACTATCTAGCAGGGTAACTCATATTTATTTACTTTTCAGAAATTCAAGGGCATCATTTTGTTAGCGGCCAAGTTTACCCGCGGCGTTTAAATTCTGAGCAAACAATGGCGGTGGCCATGGCCACGTTTAACGATTCTACACTGGTTCTGTCTTTGGCAAAGCTGGGAATATGAATTTTTTGTGTTATGAGCTTTTCAACTTCCGGGTTTATTCCGGTCCCCTCGTTTCCCATTACTACAATTCCGGTTTGGCTTAAGTTTAGGCTATAGATACTTTCTCCATCCATGAATGTTCCGTAAATAGGGACTTTTTCTGTCAACTTTTGTAATTCACCGGCTAGGTTACAGTAAATTACTTTTACACGGGTAATTGCACCCATACTGGCCTGCACCACTTTGGGCGAAAAAGCGTCAACGGTTTCGTTGGAGCAGAGTATGCTATCGATTCCGAACCAATCGGCCAGGCGAATAATTGTCCCCATATTCCCCGGATCCTGAATAGTATCGAGCGCAATGGTTAGCTGGTGCTCCGCATCAACATCACTCAAATTGTACTCCGGAATTTTAACCACGGCAAGTACCTGCGTTGGAGTGGTAAGTGCGCTAATACTCCCCATTTCATCGGTGGTAACCTGAAAGCAAAGTTTTGCCTTATCCATCATGGGGTGATACCATTCGGCGGTGTAGTACACCTCTACAACTTTTTGGTCGGAGTATAGAATTTCATCAACCAGCCTTGGCCCCTCTGCTATAAATAGACCATACTGATACCTGTACTTAGCTATGTGTAGCGAGGTAATTTTTTTTACTATATTTTTCGAGAGCATTTGAAGTTAATTACGTTGCTAAGTTACCATAAAATCTTAGAATCACATATCGATGTCGTTTAACTATGCATCATTGATACGTTGATTTTAACTTTGGCAAGTTCAGTCGGGCTCTGCAAAGCTAAACTTTGAGCCTAAAGTTAGGTTGACGGGGTGAAACGGCCGTTGGATTAATGAAAAACGGCATTGCCGTTTAACCTGTTAAAAAACATGTCATGTAAAAAAGTTTGAATTTTGCATTTACGTACATTTGCTAGCGATATGAAAATTAATACATATCATTTAAGCGAACCAAAACCATAAACTATGAAGTCAAATTATTCAAAACTTTTGCTGTTAGCCTTACTGGCTATTTTTACGCTTGGGTCATGCGACGATGACGATGATAACGATTCCAGGGGAACTTTTGTAACTCTTGGCGCCCAGTCGAACACGTCAACCGGTGCATTCTACTCCATTTTAGAGGGTAAGGTTTACACCCAGGATGAGGCATTCCAGAATCAGGAATCCATCGATTTGCTCTGCTTCTATGAAAATACCGATGAGCATCAAAATTTTACCACGCTTTCCTCGCCAGGTGCCAATATTGTCGGAATTTTTACGGGCGAAACTTCTGTTGAGAATTATACCACGAAAAACCTAACTACGTTTACACATCCTGCAACTGAGCTGTCTGTTGAGCAGTTTGACCAGATTAAGAATGGCGATGCTATCATATCCAGCTACTACGATGTTACTGTTACCAGCGGCAATAAAAAAGCCAAAGAATTAAAGGTTGGCGATATTTATGCCTTTAAAACACAAACTGGCTTTTACGGGCTGTTTAAGGTTGTAAAGGTTAGCGATCCAGAAGGAGAAACAGGGTGGATTAAAATAGAGTTAAAGGTGACAGTACCGTTGTTAATTGATTAGAATAAGTTGTTGCATCTCTAATAACAGGGATGCGGCTTTACCCATTTAGCCATGCGGTACTTTTTTATAATTCCTGTTATCCTGCTGCTATTTACAAGGTGTAGCAATGATGAAAAGAATGATTACCCTCCGATAGTATTGCTTAAAAATAGCGAAACCTATACGGTTAATGGGGCGGATATTCCGGTGGGGGGTAAATTGTTTTTTGGCATAACGGCCACAACCGGGAGCGCACCGTTAACCAACCTCCGGGTTACAAGAATTATTAACGGGCAGAGGACGAGGGAAGTTGATTGCGGCTTTTATATTAAGGCAGGAGGATTAGATACCAGCTTTTATTTCGCAAAGTCGTCAGCAGCTGAGGAGCTGTGGGAGTTTTTTGTGATGAATGCCAACCGCGATTCTGCTTCCACAACGCGTAGAATTCTCCTCGGCGAAGGCTCTGCCTACGGCCCCATAAATCACTACGCATCCCTTAAAATAGGAATGCAGAACAGCTCGCAGTATCCAAACTATGTTGATTTGCACACCGGGGCATTATTCAGTAAAACAGATGTTGCCGGACACGAGGATCAGATTGATTTGGTTGGTTTCGTATATCTTACAAGCGGGGTAATGTCGCCAACGCTATGTTGCCCGGCCTACACGGGCAGCAGCTCTGTTACAACCCATTACCCGGAGATACTGGCCTGGACGGTTAGGAATGCAACATCGTACGATTACTACTCCTCTGACTATAATTTGGTCCATCCGGATGATTTTGACAGTGCCCAGAACGATAGCTTGCTGGTTGCATCCTATAAACCCGAAAAAACCAGCGGGCTCTGTAAGTACTGCTACACCAACAGGATAATTCCCTTTAAAACAGCCAATGGAAAGTATGGACTGGTAAAGGTCATTCATGCCGATACTGTTCCTGACGGATATATGGACATTGAAATTAAAGTTCAGCAATAGTAACGGCATGAAGTATCTATTTTATTTGTTTTTACTGATATTTCCGTTTAACCTTACTGCCCAAACCGCGGTAACCGGTTACGTTCGGAATACTAGTACCAATGAAGCAATTCCGGGGGCCAACGTTGTTATAGGCGGCAAGGGTGCGGCAACCAATAGCCGGGGATATTTTGTAGTGGAAAACTTGGCGGACGGTGAGTACATCCTCACCGTTACGGTGGTTGGATATTCAAAGTATCAGCAGAGGGTTTTGGTTAAAGAGGGGAAAGCTAATTGGGTTGATGTTAGATTGGCTGAGGATAAAATCCAGCTCGATGGAATAGTTGTTTCCGCTACACGTTCCGAGAACAGAATAAGTGAAATACCGGGGAGGGTCAGCTTAGTTACCCCCGAACGGTTGTCGCTTATAGCAGCACAAACTACCGATGAGTACCTTTCGCTCATTTCCGGGGTGCAGGTTAGCCGTTCGTTCGGTTTATACTCGCATAAATCGTCGGTTACCATGCGTGGCCTGAGCGGGAACGAGCAGGCCCGTACGCTGATTATGATAGATGGGATTCCGGTTAACAAGGCCGACGGGGGTTCCGTTAACTGGAATTTAATATCAACTGGCGATATTGAACGTATTGAGGTAGTCAAAGGCCCAGGCTCTGCACTGTATGGGGGAAATGCTATGGGCGGGGTTATCAACGTAATAAATCGTCGTCCACAAAGGAACTT
>JBFXEO010000106.1:0-9551 GCA_050180015.1 Bacteroidales bacterium
TCATCAATGTAGCCCAGTTCAGCAGCTTTGTACGGATTTGCAAAGGTATTGCGATACTCGTCGATTAGGCCCTGACGGGTTTCCTCATCATCAGTTTTACCACGGTAGAGTATGTTTACAGCACCTTCGGGGCCCATTACGGCAATTTCGGCCATTGGGTAGGCAAAGTTTACATCGGCCCCAACTTGCTTGCTGGACATAACGCAGTATGCACCACCGTAGGCTTTGCGGGTAATAAGTGCAATTTTGGGTACAGTGGCTTCGGAGTAAGCGTAGAGCAGCTTGGCCCCGTGCTTTATTATTCCGTTGGACTCTTGGTTAACACCGGGTAAAAAGCCGGGGACATCAACAAAGGTAACCAGGGAGATGTTAAAAGCATCGCAGAATCGAATAAAACGGGCCGCTTTTACCGATGCGTCTATATCCAGTACACCTGCCAAGTGTGCTGGTTGGTTAGCCACTATACCAACGGTATTCCCGGCCATTCGGGCAAAGCCTATCACAATATTTTTGGCGTACATCGGTTGTACTTCCAGGAAATTTTTATCATCAACCACAATGCCGATTAGCTCTTTAATGTCGTAGGGTTTATTGGGATCGGCTGGAATTAATGTTTGAAGCGACTCATCTTCCCGCTTAATATCATCTGTTGTGGGAACAACCGGGGGGTCTGCCATGTTGTTTGCAGGAAGGAAGCTCATCAACTCGCGGATAAGCATTAAAGCCTGTTCGTCGTTTTCGGCAATAAAGTGGGCAACACCACTTTTAGCGTTATGGGTTATGGCACCCCCAAGGTCTTCCTTGGTTACCTCCTCGTGGGTGACGGCTTTTATAACATCTGGGCCCGTTACAAACATGTAGCTGGAATCTTTTACCATCACAATAAAATCGGTAAGTGCCGGGGAATAAACTGCGCCTCCGGCACATGGCCCCATAATGCAGGTTATTTGGGGAATAACGCCGGAGCTTTTTACGTTGTTGTGAAAAATTTCGGCATAGCCGGCCAAGCTTTGTACGCCCTCCTGAATTCTGGCACCGCCGGAATCGTTTAGGCCCAGAACGGGAACTCCCATTTTAATAGCCAGCTGTTGTAGTTTGACTACTTTATCGGCATTGGCACGGCTTAACGTTCCGCCAAATATCGTAAAATCGTAGGCGTAAACGTAAACTAAGCGTCCGTCAATTTTTCCATAGCCGGTTACAATTCCATCGCCGGGAATCCGGTTGTTGGCCATGCCAAAATCTGTGTTACGATGGGTAACAAATTTATCGAATTCGTTGAAGGTTCCCGGGTCAAGCAGTTCTACAATTCGTTCGTGCGCTGTTTTTTTCCCCGATTCGTGCTGCTTTGCAACCTTATCGGCACCGCCTGCCGCATCGGCAGCTTGGTTCCGTTGTTCTAGCTCTTTATATAGTTTTTCTAGGCTTTTCATTTGGTTGATATTTAAAAAGGTCATATAAAAGGGTTTGGTTTACGGAGATTAGAATCCTTAGAAATCGAAGTATAATGGATTTAAAAGATTTTAATTTGATTGCGACTTCAGTACCTGAAGTGGATTCTGTTAAATCAAACCATCAAAATTTATTCAATTTCAATCAGGGGCTGATTTGCGTTGATATTTTCGCCTTCGGCAACGTATATCTTTTTAATTACGCCATCGATGGGCGATTTGTATTCGCTTTCCATTTTCATGGCGGAGATAGTGATTACGGTTGCTCCCTTGGTTACGGTATCGCCCTCGGCAACAGGAATTTTTACTACCCTGCCGGGCATAGGGGTGGAAATAACCCTGTCGGTAGCGTTATCATCGGTCGATTTCCGGCTCATCATATACCTGCTCTGGGCATCAATAATTTCAACTTCGTGTGAGTTATAAAAGGTGTTTACGTAATAATTCTTAGGTCCATCGCCGGGAATTATCTCTATGTTGTAGGATTTTCCGTTGTGCAGAATAGAGTAAACGCCATTTTCAACCATGGCAATATCAATTTTGTACTCTTTCCCGTCCACTTCAATGACAACAATTTGCCCATCGCGCTTAATCAGCTTAACGTTTGCCAGCCTGTCGCCAATTTTTACCTCATATCCCATAGCTATATGCGCTGTAAATTCTTTTTTAACCCGTATGATTTCCAGTTGTCAAAGCTGTGCGAAACGGTAAAATCGCTCATGGCAACCTTCTCCATTTTGGTGATATAGTCGAAGTAAGCGGCAATAGCGGCCATGTCCTCAAAGGTTCGGCTACTGTCGTTGGGCATTTCCATCAATTCATCAAAGTGATCGTCAACAAAGTGGGTATTATAAATTCCATGCTGGAAATCGGCATTGTCCATGATTTTTTCCAAGAAACGGATAGATGTTTTTACCCCGGTAATTTTATACTCAAAAAGGGCGCGTTTCATGCGGGTGATTGCCTCCTCGCGGGTCCGGCCCCACGATATTAGCTTGGAGATCATTGGATCGTAGTAGATAGGTATTTCGTATCCTTCGTAAACGTACCCATCGGTTCTTATGCCCAGTCCATTGGGTTCACTGATGTGGCGAATTAGTCCGGGTGATGGAATGAACCCGTTGAACGGGTCTTCGGCCGATACACGACACTCAACGGCATGTCCATGCTGAAAAACCTCATTTTGGCTGAACGAAAGCGGGAGGTTAGAGGCTATACGAATTTGCTCTTTAACCAAATCTATCCCTGTAACCCTTTCGGTGATTGGATGTTCAACCTGTAGGCGGGTATTCATTTCGAGGAAGTAAAAGTTTCGGTTGCCGTCAACCAGAAATTCAATTGTTCCGGCTCCCGTGTAGTTAACTGCCCGTGCCGCTTTTACTGCGGCTTCGCCCATTTGCTGGCGAAGTTCAGGTGTGATGAAGGGCGATGGGGTTTCCTCGATCATCTTTTGATGACGGCGTTGAATAGAGCACTCGCGCTCGAACAGGTGAACGGTGTTGCCCATATTGTCGGCGAGTATTTGAAACTCGATGTGATGAGGAGATTCCAGATACTTTTCCACGTAAACGGTATCGTTGCCAAAGGATGACATGGCCTCTGATTGTGCCATTTTTAGTGCTGATATAAGGTCGGACGATTTACGCACCAGGCGCATCCCTTTTCCGCCACCACCTGCTGAGGCTTTAATAATTATTGGCAGGCCAATTTCGTCAACAATTCTTTTTACAGCATCGGCATCAACAACCTTTTGCTGGGTTCCGGGAACTACGGGAACACCTGCGGCAATCATTGTTTGGCGTGCGGTAATTTTATCGCCCATGGTGGTTATTGCATTGGGGTTTGGGCCGATGAAAGTTAGGCCGGAACTGTTGCATTTCCTTGCAAATTCCGCATTCTCGGAAAGAAACCCATAGCCCGGATGTATGGCATCTGCGCCGCATTTACGGGCAACCTCAATAATTTTATCGCCGTTAAGGTAGCTTTCCTTGGAGGGTGAAGGCCCAATGTGGTAAGCTTCGTCGGCATAACGAACATGTGTTGCACTACGGTCGGAGTCTGAATATACGGCCACGGATAGTATGCCCATCTCGCGGCACGACCTGATAACCCGGACGGCTATTTCGCCCCGGTTGGCAATTAAAACTTTTTTAATCATATAGTCCCAAAATAAGAATCCGGGACAAAGGTAATTAAAAATTTATGTTATATAACATGTTTGCTGTTTTTTCTGTTTTACAACAGAGTTACTGGGCCTTGTTGTAGCTGCCACAATCGATATAGGTTGAATGATTTACGGTTAAAATAAATTTTGTTAAAAGGAAGGACAGGAGCCAAGCGTAATGGGTTTCCGACGTGTAAATTGGAGGGCATTATGCTAGTCCCCCGCCAAGGCAGCATTGCCGGGTTGGCGGTGAAACCAGCGGGGTTTGGTGCGGGCAACCGGCCGTATTTTTGGCCAATATATCAACTTTGTTGAGCCTGTAATGCCCGGTTCTTTTGGCTCAGGGTGCAACTGATATTTTAGTAGAACTCACATTAGAAAGTAAAAATTTGGGATGAAGAAGAGCAAAGGAATCAGAAATCGAAGGGACAACGACAGGGCGACCCAACAATTTTTGCTTTTTGAATGCCAACAGTATAAAAAAATTATGCGTATGACCGATCTGGCTATTCGTTCAGAATCATTTCCATTGGAATGCGTAAAAATTGTGCCCGGTAGTTTTCTACATTATCGAAAACAGAGCGAACATTCAATGAGTTAATACAGTATGAAACAAGTAGCTGATTATTTTTTATGTACTGGACATGGGCTAGGGCGTTATAGGTAAATAGGGTTTTTGTGGAGTCCAAATCGCAATCGGGGGTATGATAAATAAACCGTTTATTGGAGTAGCCCTTTTCGGGGGAGCTGGATGTGTAGGTATAAATATCGGTGCCGGCTCTTTCCTGCGTTAGCAGTATATATTTGTTGCCATACCTGAAAATGCTGAACTGCTCAGAGACGCTTACATCTATTTCAATTGGCTTTGAGTTTCTGATATTGTTATCCCAGCCCTTGCCCGTTGAGTATTCCCAGTTTTCGGAAAAGTTTTTGCTGTTTAGGGGTACCCTGGCAACGTGTATCTTCGAAAATCCCGGAAGATTTTGTGTTCCAAAAATATAAACGAACCCGCTATCTACCATGACGCAGTTTCCAAAGTCAATTTGATTCTCTTTGTAGCAGAATGGGGTGCTGCGTGTTTCGATATACTTAAAGTCCGGTAATGTGAAGGAAAGTAGGTCTATTTGAGAAATCCTGAAAGCAGCCATGTTTTCGGTTAGCTCATCAATTTTGCCCTGTTCGTTCCCGTTTTCCCCAATTTTTGCTTTTGCCGTTGGTTCGTTGTAAAGGTTCAGGGCAAAAACATATAATGTATCATTTTTTACAAACCCATGCCCGGGCCAATACCAGCGGTAGGTTGAATCGCCGGGTGCATTTACGGGTACTAGTAAGGTTTGAGGGTTACCGTAATTTCCGTTAACTATGGCCTTTGCCTTGGTCTGCTCTTTGTTAATAACATTAAACGCATTTCTTAGCATCGGCGTATTATAATTGCGGGAATTGTTGGTTACCTTACCTAAGAAACAATCGCCCAGGAAAAACACCGATGAGCCATCGGGAAGCGGAACAGAAAAGATTCCATCGGCACCGGTAAGGCCTCCCGAATCGGCATAAAATAGTGATTTAAATTTTTCGTCGAAGGATATTTTAGGGCTCGTTGTTGTTTTTTGCTTACAAGACAGTGCGAATAGTAAGGCAACCAACGGGAGGCATGTTACTGCTATGCTAAATGTATTCTTAAACGGTTTCATTGGATTGTATTTGATTAATAAAAATGGCTTTTATTCTATTTATACTTCACTTTAATAAATCTGGGGTGATAGATAGTGGCATCTTTCTGGATATCTTCCCAGAAATTGAAGGTAATGGTGTTGTAGCTTACCAAGAGTTCACCAGGTTTTGATAAATGGTAATGGGCTTTAGCGTTGTACACCAATAATCCTTTTTCTTTAGGTTCAGGGCAAGTATAAACCTCGTTGATTTCGCCAAAAGGACCAATTGGGCTGGTTCCAACCCGTATTCCGATTTTGTCGGAAAAACCTGTCATGGAAAAGGTTAGTAAGTATCTGCCGTCTTCAGTTGGTGTAACACTAAGCTCATTGGAAACCCCACCTGTAATCGGAACAACATTCTCCTTACCTTTTACCCAGCCGTTCCCATTCCAGAATTTCCATTTGTCAACATCCTCAAATTCTTTGGGCAAAACCCTGGCAGCAAGTAATGATTTTTTCCCTTCGGCAATTCCGTAAATATATACATACCCATCGGGATCAGGAGCATTGGCTTTTCTGGTATTTACTAATATTCCGCTTCCGAAATAAACTCTTCCGTAGCCAGGGTGATCGAATCCAAGATTGGTAGCAATTTGTTCATGGTTTGATATACCTTCCGGAGTTGGATCCTTTATTTTCAGAATGGCAACATTAGTTGCATCAAAATCAAACACATTGGGGCCGGTCATGAGTACATGGTAAGCGAAAAGATAAAGAGTGTTGCCCTTTTCCTGGTTGATAAAACCATCTCCCAGCCAGAAGTATTCCCCCTTTTTGGTATTCCTATTACCGGGAACAAAATAAGAGGTTGGGTTCCCATTTTCATCCGTATTATATTCAAATTTTATCGCTGACTTATCGGGGATAACGCCCGTCATCCAGGCAGTGGTATTATTTACCATTACATTTCCGGGTTTTGGAGCTCCGTTTTCTACCTCACCAATATAGGTATCGCTAAAAATGAAAAGTGTTTTTTTGTCTTTTTCATTTTGATTCTCTATCCCATCCAAAGGAATGGAGAAAATGCCGTCGGCTCCAAACCAGCCGGATGTTCGTTCCATTAATGCTGTCCATTCCGGGGCAGGTTCACCGGTAAATGTCAGGGGTTTTAACGGTTCGGCGGGGTTTTGCTTACAGCTGCAAACAATCAGAACGATTGATGCTGCAAAAAACGTTCGGTTCTTCATATTTTTATGTTGACATGTGCAAAGTGAACTACTCCTCAATATACTTTACTATCTGTTTTTTCCAGAGCTGATAGCCCTTACCGTTCAGGTGCAAACCGTCGAAGCTGTACTCAGGGTTCAACTTATTCTGATCGGTTTTGAAAACAGAGAACAAATCGATGTAAACCAGGTTGTTCTGTCGTGCAATTTCCTTCAGCTGGTCATTAATCCTGATTATATCGGCAATTGGACGTGTGTAATGAATGGAGTAATCAACCGGCAAAATACTTTCAATGTAGATTTTGGTTGAAGGCGACTCGGCCTGAATCTGGCTGATGATTTTTTTGTAATTCTCAACTACATGATCAACCGTTTTTGAGTAGGCTAAGTCGTTAGTTCCAATCATTATAAAAATTTTTGATGGTTTTGATTCGGTTACTTCGCCCAGCCGTTCCAAAACGCCATCGGTATCATCGCCACCAATACCACGATTTTTTACATTGATATTATTGAATAGCTCGTGCCACTCACACTGGTCGGTAATGCTATTCCCCAGCATGATAATTTCATTTTCAGTATTCGGAAGCATCTCAAACTGCTCCTTGCGGTGGTAATAGTACGCTTTTAATGCTTTATTCCATGCAGCCAAATCCTCGGCATACTTATCGTATTTCATGATTGAATCAACCTCTGCTTGTGAGAGCAATGTACTCATTGAGGGAGGGGCATCCTGTGGGTTACTTCCCCATTTATGGTTGGGCTTCGGCCCCATTTTCAGGACAAGATTTCCCCCATTCACCAGCTCTGAGTGGTAAAACCAGGGTTTACCTAAAGGTTTGCCATTGAGCGTGGCCGATTGAATGTACTTATTCTCCTTTGATACGTTTTTAGCCTCAATGGTAAACTTTTCCCCGGGGTAATACTTTTTATCGAGATGAATGGTGATTTTTTCAAATATTGGGCTCCCGATTTCGTAGAACGGGTTTACGGCTGCACCCCCATCCATTTCGAATAGGCCCATGGCGCTCATTACAAACCAGGCCCCCATTTGCCCCTCGTCCTCATCTCCGGGCCATGCGTTGATATCGTCGCCATAGTAATTGTACATAATTTCACGTACCCATTTCTGCGTTAGCCAGGGAGTCCCGGCATAGTTGAATAGGTATGCCGCCTGCATGTTGGGTTGATTTCCATGGTTTACGGGTAGAATGCCTGCGCTGACAATGCCATTCTCGTCTAAATTATCGGAGTTGAAGTGGTATGGTAGTGATGTTTCAAAACCTTTTTCCAGGCGGCTAACGAAAATATCTTTCCCCAGCAAATTGATCACTCCGTGAATATCGTGCGGGACAAAAAATGTGTACTGCCATGCGTTCCCCTCAACGAACCCAGAACCCAGAAATGTGGAGTGGCCGAATTCAGAAAAATTATCGACCCAGGAGCTGTCCGCATTTTTCAGCCATACGTAACCCGCCTGGGGGTAAAAGATGTTCTTGTAGCTAAAGGCCCTTTTGGTGAAGGTTTTGTAGTCCGATTCGTTGCCAAGTGCCTTTGCCATTTGTGCTACGGTCCAATCATCGTAAGCGTAGTCCAGCGTGCTGGATACAGGGCCCTCCTCGTTGGGTACAAATCCCAACCTGACGTACGAGTCAAGAAACCGGTTTCCCGCAAAACCACCGCCTAGGTGGGGTTTACCCTGCTCGGTTTGATTGTGCTTAATGGCCTTATACATTTTATCGGCGTCGTAGTTTCTAATACCCTTTTGGTAGGCGCTAACCATTAACGGTATTTCGTGTGAACCCACCATAATTCCGGAGTACTCTATTCCGGTTGGTCCTTTTGGGAGCCAACCTCCCTTGTCGTATATTTCGAGTAATGATTGCACCCATTCATTCGCTATACCGGGTTGCGAAAGTGTCCAGAGCTGGTTGAGGTTCCAAAAGGTATTCCAGAAAGCATCGCATCCATATACCGGAGAATTTGGATCTTTAAGTTGTTGAACTTTCTCATACATATCTACGTACTTCCCGTTTACATCGCTCCAGATGGTTTTGGCCACGTAAGCACGGTACATGTTGGTGTAAAATTTTTTGTAATCCGATTCACTGCCACCTTCCACCTCTATGCTTTTCAGCAAATTATTCCACGTGGTACGGGCATTTTCTTTTACTGCATCAAAATTCCATCCGAAAGGGTTTAGCTCTGTTTCTAGATTAAGCCGGGCCTGCTCAACGCTTACCAGCGATATGGCCGATTGTACCAAAATGGTTTCGCCTTCTTCTGTTCTAAAATTCAGGAATGCCCCCACGTCTGCATCGCCATAAGTTTTATGGGTAATCTCATTGGTATTCCGGTAGATTGTTTCGTTGTTCCATCCGTTAAACGATTCGAAAGGTTTACTAAAACGAATCACGAAATATACGGTGTACTCGTTGTAACCGGCTCCGCGTAAACTTTGCTGAACCGAGTATCCTTCAATTTCTGTATTGCTCACCTTTTTTATATCGGCCAGAAAAACTTCGTAGCCGTATTCCGTTGGGATTTTTAAATCGATTAGAATCCTCGCAGAATCTGACTTAGGGTAGGTGTACCGTTGGAATCCGGCGCGTGTTGTTGAGGTAAGTTCTGCCCTGATGCTGTAATCATCCAGAAGAACCGAGTAGTAGCCCGGCTTGGCGATTTCGTTTTCGTGTTTAAACCGGGAGCGATAGCCTAAGCCGGGGTTTGTTTCTGTGCCGGGGAGAATTTTTAGCTCACCTACTGTGGGCATAGTAAGCAACCCGCCCATTGTCCACGAGTGTATATGGCTAAAACCGGCAATGTTCAGTATTTTGTACTCATAGCCCGCCTTCCAGCCGTTGCGTCGGTTGTCGGGGCTGAGTTTTACCATTCCGAACGGCATGCTTGCACCGGGGAATATCATCCACCGGGCATTGGTGGTTCCCATTAGGGGATCGACGTAATCAACGGGTTCCTGAACAGTTCCTTGGGCAAAAACCCCAAAACTTAGGCCTGCAAGGATTAGGAATAGGATTTTTTTCTTCATATCATTGATCGT
>JBFXEO010000107.1:0-9406 GCA_050180015.1 Bacteroidales bacterium
GTTGCACCTGTTGAAGGAGCAACATCTATATCCCAAATGGAACCTTCGCTCGTTCTTGTCCAATACGATGCCGAACCGCTGATCTTGGATAGAAAACTTCCTGATAGTACATTCACTCCAAAGTCGAGCCCAATCTCAAGTTCTTTCGAGAGTTCAACATCAAGTTCGGGGTTGCGGGCGATGGCTGGAAGATAAAGGGCACTTTCGCCACTAATTGGGCTTGAGTTCAGTGTAACTAGCCTTGAGTACCTGTCGGGCTGTACACCTGCCTGTCCGTATGCTGTGCGTAGTTTCAATTCGTATATTCTATCTACCTTTAAAATATCCGAGATTCTGAAATATGCGTCAGCGCGAGGGAATGTGAATGGTTTTGATCCCTTGCCAAACTCTGAGGAATAGTCGGATCTAAATCCAATGGAAAAGCCTCCCAGTGTACCGTAGTCGAACTTTTGGTTTACAAGGTATCCAAAGGTTACAAACTTTGTAATAAAATCACTTGCGGTATATTCACTTGCAGTGCTTAGTGTATATGGAGGTGAAAGTGCAAAGCCGGTGCCCTGCGCATCTACGCGCTCGTAGTCGTTTTGCCTCCAGTCGTAAGCAACCTGAGTGGTGGATTGTATAGGGACCCTTAACCCAAAATCTTTTTCTAGATCGAATCGGATGAAAGCCGATGCTATGGAGTTCATGAATCTTTCCCACGCATTCCTCTTGAATAAACTACCTGAGATTGGATCGATTCCAACATTGGGGGTATTGGTGTAGGTTTGATTCTTTATGAAATCCGAAAAATCGTACCTATACTGGTCGTATCCGAATTTCCAGTCCAATTCAATGAATTTGTTGAGTTTGTAGTTAACATTTATCCCTTGTATTACACGATTAACTTTGGAAAAATACTCTCTATTAGCGTATGAGTAAAATGGAAGTATCCCGTTGTCGTTTGGATCATAGTTTACAGGATAATTTCCTGCTGAATCTTTAAACTTAAGATTGACGAACGAAGGAAGGTTGATAACATTCCCCATTCCGCTATTAACATCGTTGCTGTTATTGATGCCCCCAGTGGTGTTTTGGCTAATAATAAGCTGTGTGGATGATCGAAGAGTGAGATTCTTAAAGAGCTCAGTACCGATGTTTGCAGATATGTTGTTTTTGTTATAGTAGCCACGCACAGGGCTATGTTGGTTCATGTTCGAGAATGTTAACGAATAATCGGATTTATCGCCAGCTCCCGATATGGTTAAGTTGGTATTGTAGGTTACTGTATTCTTTTTAAAATATTGATCGAGGTGGTCGAAGGTTCTTTCCTTAAAGGGTCTGTTATTCATGGTGGTTTCGTCAAAAGTTTCATCGGGCAGAGTCCAATAGCCCGTTTCGGGATCAGGGGCAATTCGATTGGTTGTACCCGATGCTAGAATATAACCTTCTGTATCTGTTTGGTAGTAATGGTGTTTCGCAACACCGAAATCCCCTTTAAGGGCATTGTTTATTGCTACCGATGAATTAAAGCTAATATTTGTTTTTTCACCTTTTTTACCCTTCTTGGTAAAAATTTGAATTACCCCGTTAGCTCCCTGTGCACCATAAATTGTAGCAGCGGCAGCACCCTGCACAACCTCAACTCTTTCCACATTTGAAAGGTCAAGATCGGCAAAACGCGACGAAAAGTTTCCTGATCCGTTAAAGCTCTCCGTTGTGCTAATTTCGATACCATCGACAAGGATCATTGGTTGTGTAGATGTAAGGGTATTAATACCTCTAAGAATAATGTTGGCTTGCTGTCCAGGCTGCCCGGAAGTTGATTGGATTGAAGCACCTGCAATACGGCCAATTAACGCTGCGTCGAGCGAAGCTGTTGGAACCTTAGTTAAAGCCTTATCGGTAACGGTTTCGATTGATATGGCCACTTTCCTTTTGTCTGTAGGCATTCCGAGCCCAGTCACTACAACTTCGGAAAGCTCAATGGCTTCGGGTTCAAGTGTTGCATTGATGGTAACTTGTCCGTCGATGTTCACCAACTTTGTCTTGTATCCAACAAAACTGAATTCAAGAGAAATGGCTGACGTAGGAACATCAAAGGAATACTTACCATTAGCATCAGTTGAAATACCGATTGTGGTGCCTTTGGCTACAACCGAAACTCCGGGTAAAGGCAACCCATCTTCGGAGCTGGTTACCGTTCCGGTTACCCGAACAGTTTGTGCATGTAGTATACTAATTCCTACAAACATCAAAAAAACAAGGAAAACGCATAGTTTTTTCATAGATTAATAGATTTGAGGTTAATAATTAACACTATATAGATTAGAGGTCTAATAGTCGTTTGGCTAGTAGTTATTGAAAGGCAAAGATTTTGGTTTATGACTTGCGTTGTAGTGAGCAAAGGCAGGGCTGCATTCCCTGGGTCAAAAATTGCTTTTACTGGAACGATACAGTTCCTTTTACAGAAAAATGTGAGGTTCTGATTTGAATTTACTTAAAAAAACAGAGACGGTAAAGATTACGGGTCTCTACTGTAAACCTAAAACGAAGTTCTTGTTCTTGTTGAAAATTGTCGTTCCTGTAAATTATACTATAGTATATACTTAAAAATAAATCCGTGTATATCAATACCAATCTCTGTTAGTTTTTTCTTGATTCGATACTTTATCTCAGAATAAAAAGATGTGTTGATTTTAATTTCAAAGAACAGTTGTTTTGAATTGTAGTATTGATTTAATAATCGATACTTAACTCCTCCTTCGAAATCAAAAGTATTTGCTGGATTACACTTAGTAAAAAAGAATATACTTACCCAAAAAAGTCCTATACAAAACATGAATTTTTCGGAAATCCGAGAAATTTTAGGGTTATTTACGTGTTTGACTTTCAGGTATTTTTTTGATAACGACGTGTTTGTCGAATTTTAAAACGGAACTAGATTATTGTTTGTCGAGAAAAAATCATTTTTTCACGTTAACACTAATGGGTAAAGAATAAAAAAGCGCAGTTTGAAAAACTGCGCTTAGCTGGGGAGAAGCAACGCCGGGGGGGGGATTTTACCGTTTAAAATAAAAAGTTTTCGTTAAGGTTGCTTATATCGAACTTACGCTAATTTAGGCTGAAATTATTTTCCAGCAATTTTTCCTGCTCCTGAAGCTGCTCAATAAACTTGAGGCGTTTAATCAGGAATTGTTCCATTTTTTGGCTATCACGTAGGGAGTAAAATAAAAATTTATCGTAGGAGTTAAGCATTATTGTTTTTGCAACGGAAATCAGGCTAATGGAATCGTCAACCAGCAATGAGCCCAGAACGGGGTCAACGCTTAACTTTAGCTTCTTTACCAGTACGGCCAGCTCCGGATTAGTTGTGGTAAAATTATTATCAACATACTCAATTATTCCACCACCGTAAAGTTTTCCCGGGAGAGTTTCCGAGAAGTCTAGCAGGCTAAAATTCCGTGACCCTTTGATCAAAATAACCATTTCGCCCTTGCTATTTTTTGCAACCACATCAAGCAGCTCAACCTCGCATCCGTATGTTTTAATTTCGTCGTCAAACACGTATGGAATGCCAAATGTATTTTTATGTTCATTGCACTCGTTAATGAGCTGCTTGTATCGCGGTTCAAAAATTCTCAAAGGTATTTCTTCTCCGGGAAGGAGGAAGATGCCCAGCGGGAACATTGCTATACTTTTTTGGGGGGAGACCATAATATGGTTATAAATTTAGTAAAGAAATAAACTATTATTTTAATTGTTATGGTTAACTAGCCAAGCTGCAAAGCTTTTCCTGAAAAACAGCTAATTTTTCTCTGGGACAAACTTTAGCGATGCCGAGTTTATACAGTACCGTAAACCTGTAGGTTTGGGCCCATCCTCGAATACGTGCCCCAGATGAGCTCCACAATTTTTACAAAGTACCTCCGTCCTAATCATGCTGTGGCTGGTATCTCTGCTAAATTTTATGTTATCCATAAACCTAGAGTCGAAAAAACTTGGCCATCCGCAGCTGGAGTTGAATTTGGTATCCGATTCAAAAAGTTCGGCGTTGCAGCAAACGCAAAGGTATTTGCCCTTCTCAAAGTTGTTCCAGAATTCACCGGTGAAAGGTCGTTCAGTTCCTTTCTGCTGGGTTACATAGAATTGTAACTCTGTCAACCTACCTTTTAACGCTTCCTTATCCATTGCCTTTGTGCTATCTGTTTGGCATTTCCCCAGTAAACCAGCTGTCATCAACAGAGCCAATAAAATTGTGATTTTATAGTTGTCCATTATTGCTGTTTTTACCAATGCTAAACATACGGTGGCTAAAATTGTTCATAGATGGAGGATAGCAGGTTTGGAGAAGTACAAAGTTTTTACCGGTAAAGTTATTTTTTGTTAATCGCAATATCCTTTTCTTACAAGGATTATATCTTTGTGTATAAAATATTTGTGAAAATGAGAAAACGGCTGATTACTATTGTTGGAATACTTCTGTCGGGATTAGTGCTTGCACAAAATACCGATGTAAGGGAAATAACGCCTTTTGATAAAATAAAGGTTTCCGGCGAAGTTAAAGTATATGTTGAAAAGGGTGATAGGGAAAGCGTTACCGTGAAAACGAACGAAATACCCACTTCCGATATAATCTCCGAAATCAAAAATAAAACCCTTGAAATTAGGTTGAAGAAAAATTTGTACAAGAATGTGAAAGCCGAAGTTTATGTAACTTACAGAGAACTGCGCGATATACACGTTTCTGGGGCGGCTTACGTTAGTGTTAATGATACACTAATGGTTGATAAGCTAACTTTAACTGTAAAAACCAGCTCCGAGTTCGATGGCACTTTAATGGCCAATACGGCCGACTTAAGGGTTACTCAGGCATCTACGGCTCGTTTAAGGGGGAAGGTTAATAACTACGAAGCACAGGCAAGTACCGGAGGTATTCTTGCCGCACTTGAGCTGCAGTCCGATAGCACTTTTGTTAAGGTTAGCAGCGGGGCAACGGCCAAAGTTTACGCTAGCGAGCTGCTTGATGCAAAAATCCAAACCGGTGGAAGTTTGGTTCATACCGGCGGTGCTAAACAAAAAAATGTAAAGTCTTTTCTGGGCTCTAAAGTTTACGAGCAGTAAATCGTAATCAGCTACTAGTTTTATAATGCGGGCAGTTAGCCTCTGACAGTAAATTAACCATGGAGTTAAAATAAATGGTTAATTCATTTTGTCGTAAGTAAAATTATCCCTATGTTTGCCAGACGGTTTAACCAAATGGTTAAATGATCGCTTGTTGTTAGTTTTAAATTATAAAGTTTATGGTGAAAAGTGCAGAAAAGGATACCGAAAGTAAAATATTGCAGGCGGCAAAGAAAGTTTTCATCCTTAAGGGGCTTGATGGGGCTCGTATGCAGGAAATTGCCGACGAAGCGGGAATCAATAAAGCGCTGCTTCACTACTATTTCCGTTCTAAGGATCAATTGTTTATGATGATATTCAAGAAAGAAATTTCCAATTTTTTCCCCAGAATAATGCCATTTATTAAATCTAAAGAGTTGGACTTTGAGGGTAAAATTAGAGTGTTTGTTGAGAATTACATCGATATTTTTATTGCAAACCCATTTTTACCAGTATTTGTAATTAGGGAGGTTAACCGTAATCCAATGGTGGTGAAAGATTTCTTCACCGAAATGGATTTCGACATAAGGCAGGTTAGGAGCACAATGCTGGAGTTTGCAACCCAATTGGGTTACACACCCCGCGAGGCAACGCAGCTAATAGTTAGCATTATAAGTATGTGCGTGTTTCCGTTTGCCGCTCGCCCAATAATTGAGCATGTGTTGTTCGATGGTAATGCTAATGAGCTTGACATTTTCCTGCAAGAACGGAAGCGGTATGCGACCGAATTTATCATTAGCTCCATAACGCAAAAACGTAGCCTGAAAAATAGTAACCATTCTGCCAATGAAACAAAAAGCTAGCTATATAGTAATTTTAACCTTGTTGGTGGACACAAGTAGCCTGGCTCAGGATACACTTTCATTGCCAGAGTTGCTATTGGGCTTGCAGCGGCATAGCGCATTGTTTGGCATTTCACCGGCAACCGATTCTGCCTATACTTTGCGTAAGTCTAACATCAAGGTAAATTACCTGCCACGCATCAGCTTTAATGCAGAGGCAAAATGGCAATCCGATGTAACCTCGGTAAATGCGTCCATCCCCGGGGTATCGTTACCATCTCCGGGTAAGGATAGCTACGATTTTACGGTTGATGTAAGCCAGCTAATTTGGGATAGCGGTACCACAAGCGCGAGGCTAAAAGTAGAGGAAGATTCCAGATTGCTGGAGCAGAATAAGGTGGAAACAGAAATTTACAGCCTTAAAGAAAAGGTAGTTGGGCTATTTTTTGCGTTGAACTCGGTTGATATTGCCATTCAGCAACTGCAAATTATGGCAGATGAACTGGATAAGCGTATTGCAGAACTTCAGGCGGGGGTAAATGCCGGAGCAATACTTGGGTCATCACTTATTGCCCTGCAGGCCGAAAAGCTTAGGCTATGGCAGAATATTGATGCCAACCAGGCCCAGCGCGAGAGTGCAGTTGAGTCGTTAAATTTGCTGACAGGTGTGAGCATACCAAAATCAGCTCACTTTATACTTCCACAGCTGCCAGTACCAACAGAATTTCAATGCGTCCGACCCGACTACAAAACTTTCGACATTCAAGCAGAGTACCTTTCATCAACTTCAACGTTGACATCGAAGAGGCGATACCCAACATTGGCCGCCTTTGCCAGAGCCGGATACGGGAGGCCAGGATTAAACATGCTTTCGGATGAGTTCGATACCTACACGCTGGTAGGCGCCCGGCTTTCTTGGAATATATGGGATTGGAGCAGCACATCGCGCGATCGGCAGAATCTCAGAATTCAACAAAATGTTACAGATTATCACCGTCGGGCATTTACCGATGGTTACAATGCGCAGGTAAAGTCCTCGTTATCCCAGATAAGTTCATTGCAGAAGCAGATTAAAAGCGATGAGCAAATTGTAGCCTTGCTGGAAAAATCAGCGCTGGCATCGTATTCGCAGCTTAGGAATGGGGTCATTACCTCGGCATCGTACCTATCTGATTTCAATAGCCTTTTGAGGGCACGTATCGATATGAATTTGCGTAAAATCGAGTTGGAGCATGAAATAGTATCGCTATACTACACGGTAGGGCTGGAAATAGAGTAGGTAAACGCTGATGTCGCTAAACTTATTGAAATATATTGGAACTTCAAAAGCCACGCTAAGGTTGGAAGTAGCAGAAACACCATACCTAAACAACGCTGAAATAAATAATAAAAATATATGAGAATTGTACTATTACTGCTAGCTGGAGCAGTTACAGCAATGGCTTGTGGCCGTAACAATAACGGCGCCGATGCCTTTGGCAGTATTGAAACGGATGATGTTATAATATCCTCGGAAATCGGCGGAAAATTGGTTAAACTTACCGTTGATGAGGGAGATAGGCTAATTTTGGATCAATCAGTTGGCTTGGTTGACACTATTCCGCTTCAGCTAAAGTTGAATCAGCTTTACGCTCAAGTTGATGTTGCCCGGGCAAAATTGCAAGGTATAGATGCGCAGGTTGCCGTGCAGGATGAGCAAGTTAAATTGGCTAAGATTGAGTTCGACAGGGTTAAGCGGCTTTTGGCCGATAGTGCAGCAACTCAACGTCAATTCGATGATGTAGAGGGACGTTACAGTATAGCAATTCGCCAGAGGGCCAGTATTGGGGTTCAGCGTAACGGCGTAACGGCCGAAATTGAAACGTTGAATGCTCAGGCTGATCAGCTTAAAGATCAAATTCAACGCTGTAGCATTAAATCTCCACTGACCGGAACGGTTATTACAAAGTATGTAAGCCAGGGCGAATTGGTTGTTACGGGTAAGCCCGTATGCCGTGTTGCCATGCTCGATACTGTTTATGCCCGTGTATATGTGGACGAAACTCAACTTTCAGGTTTTAATTTGGGTAAAAAGTTAAAGGTTTTTGTTGACGGGGCCGATGGTAAGTTAATTGGCAACGAAGGCGTTATAACGTGGATTTCGCCCGAGGCTGAGTTTACCCCCAAGATTATTCAAACAAGAAACGAGAGGGTAAACCTGGTGTATGCCGTTAAGGTGAAAATTCCAAACGTGAATGGTATGTATAAAATAGGTATGCCAGTTGAGGTAAAAAAGGTTGATTGAAAAATTTAGCAGGAGTTTTGTTGATAGCTATATTCGCTGAACGGAATGGATATCATAAGGGTCGATAGCGTTTCAAAATCGTATGGTGCAGTTCAGGCACTTGACGCTATTCAAATGAACGTGAATAGGGGGGAACTCTTTGGGCTAATTGGGCCCGATGGGGCGGGTAAAACCACGCTTATCAGAATGCTGGCAACATTGCTTATACCCGACTCCGGGTTGGTTACGGTTGCGGGTATGAATGTAGTCAACGATTACAGGAAAGTCAGAAATATTTTGGGTTATATGCCCGGTCAGTTTTCCCTGTACCACGATTTGAGCGTCGAGGAAAACCTGAAATTTTTTGCCGGAATTTTTGGAACCACAGTACAGGCAAATTATCACCTTATAAGAGATATTTACGGAATGCTGGAGCCTTTCAAGGACCGTCCTGCAGGAAAACTTTCCGGCGGAATGAAACAAAAGCTGGCACTATCGTGTGCATTAATCCACCGTCCGGAAGTGCTGATCCTCGATGAGCCAACAACCGGAGTTGATGCTGTTTCTCGAAAAGAATTCTGGGAACTCTTACGCAAGTTAAAGGGAGAGGGAATCACAATCTTTGTATCAACAGCCTATATGGATGAAGCATCGCTTTGCGACAGGGTTGCACTTATCCAAAAGGGGAAAATCCTCGGGGTAAATAATCCCACAAAATTTGCGCAGGATTACCCGTTCAAACTTTTTAGCATTGCATTCGATGGCATTGCCTTAATGCTTGATAAAATAAGGGCATTTCCCAGCTGTACGGGGCTTTACCTTTTTGGTAGTGTTCTACACTTTTCGTCGGGCAACCCAGGTGAAACTGCGGAATCTATTGCCAGCCAGCTGACCCTGTTAGGCGTAGAAAATACTGTGGTTGAACCTGTAGAGGCAGGAATAGAGGACTGTTTTATTCAAATGATGAATGGCTAAATCAACTCTGAGATGGAAGAGATAACCATTGAAGTAAAGGATTTGGTGAAACGATTTGGCCATTTTGTGGCCGTTGATCATCTCACATTTGACGTTTACAGGGGCGAGATTTTTGGATTCTTAGGGGCCAATGGTGCTGGAAAAACAACGGCAATAAAAATGCTATGCGGATTGCTTGCCCCAACATCGGGAGCAGCTAAAGTTGCCGGGTTTGATGCTTACACTCAGCCCGATTTAATTAAAG
>JBFXEO010000108.1:0-9384 GCA_050180015.1 Bacteroidales bacterium
CGTTAGGGTTGGTTTTGGCAACTACTCCATGCCACTCCTAGAGGCATACTACAACAGCAACCGAGACCCAAACTACATGTACGGGGTTTGGGCTCAGCATAACTCATCGGTAGGCAAAGTAAAACTCGAAAACGACAAAAAGGTTGATGCCGACTTCGGGAATACCAACCTTATGCTGTTCGGCAAAAAGATGTTTGCCGATAAAATTATTCGGGGTGAAATAGGCTACTCCAACCTGCAAAAAACATACTACGGTTACGACTTTAAAAACACCGCGGTAACCCCGAATTCCGACAAGCAAAGGGTAAACCGGGTGAATGCCAACATTGAATTCACTACCACACAGAAGGATTCGGCCCACCTAAATTACAGTATTCTGTCGCAATTTGAACATCTTAGCGATAAGTTTGATATGCAGGAAAACAAAATCGGGGCAGCGTTTGCGATGAATAAATATGTGGAACAGGAGCAGTTTGGCGGAGAAATTTCACTGGTTCATTACATGCAGAACAACTCGCTCGATTCGGGCAATAATACCATATTCAAACTTTCCCCGTGGATTCACTTCTTCGGCCCGCAATGGAGGGCCATTGCGGGTGTAGGGATAATCTACGACTCCAACACAGAAACCAACAACACCTACTTTTTCCCAAAAGCATACATATCCTACGATGTTGTCAGCCATTACTTCATCCCCTACATAGAGATCGGGGGATTCCTCGAAGAGAACTCATACTCCAAAATTCTTACGGAGAACCCGTACATCCAGCCCGGACTAGATGTTTGGAATACAGCGCACAAGATGGTTTTAACAGGCGGAATTAAGGGAAAATTTAGCTCAACGGTATCGTACAACCTGCTGGCATCATACTCAATCATCGACAGCATGTACTTTTTCGTAAATACCAGCTTAAACGCCAGCAACCCGCTCATGAATAGGTTTAACGCGGTTTTCGACAACGTGGAGCAAACAAGAATACTGGGTGAGCTCACCGTTGCCCCAACCGAAAAGTTCAACATACTGCTACATGCAGAATACTTTGACTACAAAATGAAAAACATTGAACATCCCTGGTTTAAACCCGACTACACCGCGTTTATCAGCCTCCGCTACAGCCTAAAAGACAAACTGGTAACAAATATCCAAATTTACTCCAACGGGAAAAGATGGGTCAACGGACTAAACGGTTCTGCCCCGTTTAAGATGGACAGCTATATAGATGTCAACCTGGGATTCGAGTATAGCTATAACCAACGGCTTTCGGCATTCATCAATTTAAACAACCTAACCTCAGAAAGATACGAGGAGTGGTATCTGTACCCTGCATTCAGGCTGAGCGTACAGCTGGGAGCCACCTATAAATTTTAGGTGGGAACTCCAACCTGAGCATTATAAAATTACCCACCGGAGAGCAGCAGGTGATCGTTCGTCAAAAACATATTATATTTCTACACATCAGTACGTTACATATTACAAAAAGTATCGGCAAAGTAAGTAAGTAACCAATATTTTTCCTACTTTTGTTAGATTTTATTTGGATAGAAAAAATCAAACCATCACGGAAAAAATTTGTACTTATTTTACTTTAAAATATGAGCGATAACAGTAACGAGGTAAACACAAACGGAAAGAACAACGGTAAATCGGATTACCGGGCCGACAGCATTCAGGTACTGGAAGGATTAGAGGCAGTAAGATTGCGGCCTGCAATGTACATTGGCGATACCGGGAGTAAAGGGTTGCACCATCTGGTTTACGAAGTGGTTGATAATTCTATTGATGAAGCGCTTGCAGGGTACTGCAATAAAATTGACGTAACTATAAACGAAGACGGCTCCATTACGGTTTCCGATAATGGAAGAGGTATTCCTGTTGATTTCCACGAAAAGGAAAAAAAGTCGGCACTCGAGGTCGTGCTAACCGTTTTACATGCCGGGGGAAAATTCGACAAGGACAGCTACAAGGTATCGGGTGGTTTACACGGCGTAGGCGTTTCATGCGTAAATGCACTTTCGGTTAAGCTGATGGCCGAGGTTCACCGCGATGGTAAAATTTACCGGCAGGAGTACTCCCGGGGAAAAGCATTAACAGAGCTACAGGTTGCCGGAAGCGATGAAAATACTGGAACTATCATCACATTCCTCCCCGATGAGCAAATTTTTACCCAGACCACAATTTTCAACTTCGAAATTTTGGCCTCCCGCCTTCGCGAATTGGCATTCCTCAACAAGGGGATTCAACTGACACTGACCGATAAACGGGAATTGCTTGAAAATGGCGAATCGCACTTTCGTTACGAGGAGTTCCACTCGCAGGATGGGTTAAAAGAATTTATCAGGTTTTTGGACGGCAACAGGGAATGTTTAACCGAAAAAGTAATCTACATAGAATCTGACAAAAGTGATGTTCCCGTTGAAGTAGCAATGCAGTACAACGTATCGTTTTCCGAGAATGTGCACTCATACGTAAACAACATCAACACAATAGAAGGCGGTACACATTTAACCGGATTCCGAAGGGCGCTCACCCGAACGCTTAAAAAGTACGCCGAGGATTCCGGGATGCTATCCAAGCTGAAATTCGATATTAATGGTGACGATTTCCGCGAAGGTCTAACCGCCGTTATATCCGTAAAAGTTGCCGAGCCCCAATTCGAGGGTCAAACTAAAACCAAACTCGGAAACCCGGAGGTCAGCTTGGCTGTAGATCAGGCAGTGAGCGAAGCCCTATCCAACTACCTGGAGGAAAACCCGAGAGATGCCCGAAATATTGTTCAAAAAGTAATACTGGCCGCCCAGGCCAGACATGCCGCCCGTAAGGCAAGGGAATTGGTGCAACGGAAAACCGTACTTTCCGGATCGGGGCTACCCGGTAAACTTTCCGACTGCTCGGAGAAAGACCCAACACATACCGAGATGTACCTGGTTGAGGGTGATTCAGCAGGCGGAACCGCCAAGCAGGGAAGAGATAGAAGCTTTCAGGCAATTCTTCCGCTAAGGGGCAAAATCCTGAATGTGGAAAAGGCCATGCAGCACAAAATATTCGAGAATGAAGAAATTAAGAACATATTTACCGCCCTTGGAGTAAGCATTGGAACCGACGAAGATAGCAAAGCGCTAAACCTTACAGGTTTAAGGTATAATAAAATCATTATTATGACCGATGCCGATGTTGATGGTAGCCATATATCAACGTTAATAATGACTTTCTTCTTCCGCCACATGACCGATCTTATCAACAAGGGTCACCTTTACATTGCAACGCCCCCGCTTTATCTCGTAAAAAAAGGAAAAGATGAACGCTACTGCTGGAATGAGGAAGAACGCCTAAAAGCAGTGGAGGAAATAGGTAAGGGCCGCGAGGGTAGTGTACATGTTCAGCGTTACAAAGGTCTCGGAGAAATGAACGCCGAGCAGCTGTGGGAAACAACCATGAATCCTGCTACCCGGATTCTCCGTCAGGTAACAATCGAAAGTGCCGCCGAGGCCGATAGGATTTTCTCCATGTTAATGGGCGATGAAGTACCTCCCCGAAGAGAGTTCATAGAGACACATGCCAAGTACGCAAAAATTGATATTTAGGGGTATTGCCAAAGGGTAAATTAAAAGGCTGCAAATTGCAGCCTTTTAATTTACTCCGGTGCTGGGTATAAACTGTCTGGTGAGAATTGCGTTAGCATCGTACAGCCATTTTACTACGGCAGGCTTACCGTTCCAGTACAGAATTCGCCCTGCTACACTTCCATTGGGGTACAATGTTGTCCATATACCATTGAACTTATCATCTATATACAATCCCGATAAGAGAAGGTTGCCGTCCTTACCGAAATAATACCAAGATCCACAAGCCTTCCCCCCCCGGTATTCACCAACCTGTTTTAGCTGTCCATTTTCATGGTAAATTTTCCATAGCCCCTCCAGCTCTCCGTGGGTAAAAACACCTTTACTATGAGTTTGACCATCAGGGTAAAAACTTCTCCACTCCCCTTCCTTCCCATCGTTTAAATACTGGCCACGCTCTAATACATTTCCATTCTCGAAAAATTCGACATAATCTCCCTGCCGGACACCTCTATCAAAGTGTGATACTACATTAACGTTTCCCGATTCGAAATAGCCTATCAAGACTCCATCTACAACCCCATCAACATAGTAAGCCTTCCTTAATACTTTTCCGCTTTTATAGTATGTATAAAGGGTATCGGTATATTTCCCTTTAAATTTTGTGCCGGAATAATTCAACTCCCCCGTTTCATAAAATGTTCTCCAAACCCCGTTAAGCGTATCATTCCTGTACTCCGATATTAGCTGCGGTTGTCCATTAATGGTGTAAACTTCCGTCAATCCATTAAGTACCCCATCCCTGTATGCCGATTTTGTATCGGCCATTCCGTTGGAATGGTAGGTAATCAAATCGCCTTCTGGTTTATTGCCATGATACGTTCCCGTTTGGTACAGTGTACCATCGGGGTTCCAAAAAGTAAAACTACCTTCCTTTAATCCGTACCGGTATGCCACCACGCTTTTTCTGGCACCGGTTGGAAAATATGTAAGCCACACGCTATCGGGTTTCCCATCTTTATAGTACCCTTCCTGGTTAATTCTACCATTATCATAGTAATAGTAGTAATTTCCCTGCCGTATGGAGTCGCCGTTGATTACTACGCCCTGATACTTTTCCTTCAAAAGGCCATTAATGCCATTTTTTTCGACAAAAAAGAAAGACTGTCCATGGGATATTTTCATGGATAAGAGGCTTACGAACAAAGCTATAATCCTTAACTTACTCAGGGTATTTAGTTTACTATGGCTTGCCAATTACTGTATCGGGAGCAACAGCCTTGCTATCGCCTTTAACCTCAATTACAATTTGAGCCCCTTCCAACGGAAACTTTGGGCCATAGTCAACTATTGCGGCTAAAGCATAGGTACCTGGTTGCAAATCGTTGGGTAAAACCAGCTCTATTGATCTGCTCATTTTAGGGAAAATTTCGTATTCCTGAACAGAAAATTGCTTTTCCTCGGTAGTAATCATGTTCGAGGCAAGTAAAAATACTTTACAGGTTGAAATTTTATCGCCTAAGTTCTCCAGGGTGGCTGTAAATTTTCTCTCAGGTTCTCCCGGGTTTGTTATTTCAACCAGGTTGCTAATCTTCAATGATTGATTGGAATTGGATCGGGGCGATTGGTACACCTGCACCCCAATTCTGCCCGTAACCGCAATTCCTGCCCCAAGGGTCTTATCCGCACTCCACGAAGTTTGTTCACGGGTGGGCTGTATGTACAGCATACACCATGCCGCGTTATACTCTTCGCCCGGAACCAGCATTGTAACCTGCAGCTGAATATCATCGCCCGGATTAAGCTCAAAAAAGGAGGGGTTAACGTTGATCCAATTTGCGCACGAACGCTTTGTGGAGTTTGGCGGCAACGTTTTCTTCTCGCCTAAGCTTGAGGGTAAAAAATCGGCCAATGCAATAGTGTAAGACACCTTTCTACTGCTATGATTTTTAACGCTAATTGTTTTGATTTGACTGGTTGCTGGTTCTGCATCGAATTCCAGCCTAACAGGCGCAACTTCGAAATCCTGAGCTAGGGAAACAGCATGTATTGAAGTTAATCCAAGGATTAAAAGCATCCTAACCTTAAAGTTCACCTTGAGCATAGTCGGTACTATTTAACAATTTATCATTACGAAAGTATGACAAAAAAACTTAAAACAAAACTCTAATTTTAACTCTATGCAGGGAAAATCTTAAAGATCAAATATAAACAAAATATGTTTCAGAAAAAATTATGCCGATATTTAAAGACTTTTTGGGTTACCGGTAGAGCAGAGGAAATTACTTCGGTTTGTTCTGTTATTGACTATACCTGGTTCCCCAGCATTTAACTTCTTCCTATTTG
The DNA here is from genome assembly GCA_050180015.1 of Bacteroidales bacterium. Classification (GTDB taxonomy): domain Bacteria; phylum Bacteroidota; class Bacteroidia; order Bacteroidales; family Tenuifilaceae; genus JBFXEO01. The sequence continues at coordinate 5,908 of JBFXEO010000108.1, forward strand.
CTTTCCGTAAGTATGCTCAAACAATTTCTGTATATCCACTCAACCCCTAAAAAATACATACAATATGCTTTACCTTACGAAAACTTTAAGTAAGTTTGGAATAAAATTACCAATAAGCTCAAAAGTTGAGAAATTTTCACTCAATTACGCTGATGCTAGCACTTATTCTGTGTACTACTTTTATCGTTAGTAGTACAGCGCAGGAATTGGTGATTCTCCCAAAACAAAAACAAGAAGATGTAGATAGGTACAAAGAGTTGGTTTCCAGGTACAAACAAGCCGATAACGCCCAACAGGTAGCATTTTACCTTAATAAAATTGCATTTACTTACTGGGAAAACGGGAATGTTCAGGAAGCAATAAGCTATTTCCTGGAAACTGTTCCACCTAACGAAAAAGTTGGGAACTATAACAATATTAAAGCCGTTTACAGCAATATTGCTTTAATTTACTCCGATCTGGATAGAATTGATTTAACCCTCGAATACTTTTACAAAAGTCTCGAAGTTAGGCGCAAAATGAACGATAAAGCCGAAATAGCAGCCGGATTAATTGATGTTGCATACATTCATACTGCGCTAAACCAACCCGAAAAGGCAATTCAACTCCTCGATGAATCGCTATCCCTTTCCAAAACGGTGAATAATCCGAGGCTTATACTCAACAGCCTGAAATTGCTATCGCAAAATTACGATAAACTCGGGAATACCGCCAGGGCAAATGAGTACTCAGGAATGTTTTTGGTATATGAACAACAGCTGAACACGCAGCAGCTAAAATCCGAGTACGAAACAAAGGTGGTAAAATCTGAAGCCGAGGCAGAACGCGAAAGAATGCAACGTAGCCAGCAGGAATTGCTGATGAGCCTACGGGAGCTCCAGGCAAAAGCGAAAGAGGACTCGCTGGGTTACATTGTTCTGGCAAAACAGGACAGCCTAAAAAAAGCGGAGGAGGAAGCCCGGCGTCGCCAAACAGAAATTGACCTGCTGAACACCGACCGGGAGCTAAAGGAAACAAAAATTAGGGAGCAACAGGCAATGCAAAAAACCCAGCTGCTAATTATATACTTTGCATTGGGATTTTTTATTGTTACACTGCTTGGCACCGTGATAATTTATAAAAACTACCGCGACAAAAAGAAAGCGAATGAATTACTTAACCTTCGAAATCTGGAAATTCAGAGTCAACGCGACTATATTCAAAAGCAGAACGAAAACATCAACAAAAGTATCAACTACGCCCAGGGCATCCAAAAGGCCCTGCTACCACCGCAATCGAACCTTCAGGAAATTTTCCCGGAGTCGTTCATTTTTTTTAGGCCACGCGATATTGTAAGCGGCGATTACTACTGGTTCAAGGAATTAACAACAGGATTTGGATCCGCACAAAAAACGGGGAAAATAGCCGTTTCCGCAATTGACTGTACCGGGCATGGAGTGCCGGGAGCATTCCTCTCAATGATTGGGTACAACCTTTTAGACGACATTGTTTACCGCGGAATAAACAAACCCGGAGAAATACTAAAAGAGCTGAACAACGGAATAAGGCGAACGCTAAGACAGGACGAAACCGAAAACCGCGATGGTATGGACATGGCCCTATGCGTTGTAGATATTAAAAATAGGATTGTAGAGTTTTCCGGGGCAAAAAACCCTTTGGTTTACGTTGCCAATAATGCAGTTTACAGGATTAGGGGCGACAAAGAGTCCATTGGGGGTGGAATGGGCTACATGGATAACAATTTTACTACCCACTCAATTCAGGTAGAGGGCCCCACGTGGTTTTACCTGTTCTCCGATGGGTTTATCGACCAGTTTGGTGGAAACGAGGGCCGAAAGTTTATGATCAAAAATTTCATCGATTTCCTGGCCAGCATATCCATACTCCCCCCCGACCAACAGCGCGATATGCTAAAAAATACCCTCAAGGATTGGCTGGGCACCAAATTCACCCAGGTTGACGATATACTGGTAATAGGATTCAAAGTAAACCCGGAGCCCACCTAAACAATGCGGCCCACCCGAAGCCCGGTACCTTTCAATGGCACCACCTCATACAGGTATTTCTCCAAAAAACCTCAACAACCATTCTTCGCACAGCGCAAAAACCGTTACCATTTTAAGCTTCAACCCACAGAAAATGATATTTTATCAATAAAATTTGTGTTGGTATTATTTTTTACATTACCTTTAATTTAATTTTCGAGTATAAGTAATTTACCAATAAATGTTTAATTAAACTTTACAGCTATGAGAAAACTGTTTTACACCATGGCGCTGGCAGCACTAAGCCAGCTCAGCTTCGGACAAGCCGTTAACGATCAGGCCATTATACCTGTTTCCGTTACGCTGAATTCCATCCTGCGTTTAACCGTTGTTTCCGGTGGCAATATTGACTTTGTGGTTAACACAATAGACCAGTACACCAATGGTATAAACACTGGAGGTGCCGATGCGCGTTACCAAACCAACTTCACGGTATCCTCCTCGCAGGATTTTAATGTTACCCTGCGTGCCGAAGATGCAACCCTTTTAGGGCAAGATAATCCTGCCCATACAATGCCCCTTGACAATGTTGGCTACGATTTAACTGAAAGCGGTGGTGGGAACGATCCTGCAAACTGGGCCTTACCCATAGCTGTGCTACCACTAACAAATGTTGCACAAAACATTGTTACGGGCGTAGTTGGAGCTGCCGCCGGCAATGCTGCACAAAACAATTTCACCATTCAGTGGAGGCTTGGAACTGGAGAGGGAACTATGATCGGTTCATCTTTACTTGAACAAAGCTTAGACCCCGACAGGTACATTACCAATGTTTTCCTTGAACTTGTAGCAAAATAATAAATACCGGAATCGGATAGGTTGGGTGAGGGAATTTACTCACCCTGTTTTCTTTTTTTTACTATCAGCAACAGGCCAACAAAATAGCTATAATGGACAAGCATAGGGTGGGTATATCAAGAATTTTTTATATATCTTCAATACTATCACTCATATCTGTTACCAGTACGTTTGGACAACATATAACGAAAAACATAAGGGTTATTTCGGGCGGATACGTCTCCTTCACCTTTAATTCCATCACCGAGTATTCCAACGGAAAATCGCTGAACGGATGGACCCGCTTTACGGTAGAGTTCTCCGATACAACCGATGCCGGCGGTGATGGGGCAAGCACTGGCTGGGAAGTGCTGGTGAGGGCAAACGCTACCACCATTCAGGCAGATGGGGGAAGCGCGGATTTAAACCTGGCCCATCTCGAAGTAAGACCAACAACCGCAATCCCCGGGGCATCGGCCACAAACATACCTTTAACCGATGCCGATCAGGCTATTATCACCGGCGGGGATCCCGGAGCGGGGACTATTTCCGGTGAAATTATAGTTGATTTCGATTGCGGAACCACCCTGCCCCTGCTTGGTAAAGAACCCGATTACTATTTTGTTGACCTTATTTTTACCTTACACGAGTTACC
>JBFXEO010000109.1:0-9382 GCA_050180015.1 Bacteroidales bacterium
TAATTTCGATGGATTCTTCGATTAAAAAAAATAAAAGAGCCAATCCTCCTGGAGTACAGGGAGAATAACAGTAAAATATATTTAACATAATTAACTAGGGCTGGAGAGCAAATTAAATTAAATTAACTAGTCAGCCTGTAAGCCGGGTTTTGTTCGAACAAGTTCGCCCCTATCATTTATCTTGGATTACAGTTACCCGTAACCTCCTGCGACCTACCCCTTCCGACAGATGATTTCTCATCAATAAGGCGGACAACCCTATAGCCAGAAAACTGGCATTCGGAATATACACGGTCTTGCAGCCCATAAGATGCACGGCATTCTGTATTACTACAGAACCCGGTGAGCTCTTACCTCACCTTTTCACCCTTACCCTCGCAATGCGTGGCGGTTATTTTCTGTTCCATTACTATGCCCTCGCGGACATCTTCCCGTTAGGAAGTATGGTGCCCTGTGCTGCCCGGACTTTCCTCCCCGATATTTCACGGAGCGATAGAGCGGCTGACTATTTAATCTAATTCCTTTATACTATTTAAGATACACTAAAGTTGCACCGTATCCGTATTCCTTGAATGACGCATCCTGGTATTTCAGTTTTGGGTACTTGCTATCAAGCACCCTGGTTATTTCGTACTTAAGTTTTCCATTACCTATTCCATGTATAAAAACCATCTTCTTTGTGTTACCTTTTAAGCCGCCCTGTAGTACAGTTTCAAACCGGGCCAGTTGAATCTGTATTATTTCTCCCGGAGTCATTCCACTCCAACTGTCAAGCAACTCGTGAATATGCAAATCTACCTCCTCCATATCATCAACCTGCTTTTTAACTGGTTTCACCAACGGCTTAGGTTCTTTCTGCTTTATCGCTTCGGAAATAGTCTTATCGGTTAAATGCTTTAGCATTTCTTCCTTGTAGGAGTCGGAAACGGAAATTATGTAAGCACGCTCGTCAAAGAAATCATTCCCCGTAAAGTTTCCTCCCTTTTGAAGTTTTATTGGGTTCAATTCAATATCGTAAAACTCAGGTTGATGCACCACAAAAGCAACATTCTTATAGTAAATCGCCTGAATATTGAACGTGGTTACCTGATTAATCTCCAATAACTCGTAGGTTTTGATCAACTCCTTGGTGTCCGGAACTAAAAGACCGGCCTTGGTAAGGTTTAATTTACCGTCTTCCCATTTAGATAGTGCATAGAATACCCTGTAAGAGCTATCGTTGATGATATATAAATCGATATTCGATTTATATAGTGCATTGATATCCCTTGGTACAAACGCTAATTGTAGTGCAACGGAATCGCCTTGCCCATCGGTTTCCTTATCCCCTTCAAGGCTAATATCATTATCAACCCTTACAAGGTTCTTTTGCTTAGAGTCCTTATGAGGTTGATTATTGCTAGTTCCCTTGATTTTATCATCGGATACGCTGTCTATTACAACCAAATCGGAATCCAGAACAGGAATCTCGAATCCATCCTCGGTTGCCACAAGAACCTTTCTTTTATCCAGAATTTCCACAACCTTTCCGCCACCTACCTCGTTTAGGAATCGAACTTGATCTCCTACACTTACCTTCATATTCTATAAAATTGATTTACAGCAATTTGTTAAAACAAAATAACTCGTAAAATTAACTAATTTTGCGGAATCATTCATTCTATTTACGTATTGCATAAATAAGATCTACAAATACCTGATAATGAGTATTCATTTTAATAAAATAAAGATTGCTGGTTACGATTATACACTCCCCAACGATAGAATAGCTAAGCATCCATTGATGAACAGGGATGAGTCTAAACTGTTGATATACAACAGTTCAAAGATCAAAGAGGATGTTTTTAAGCATTTGGATCAATATTTATCCGAGCCTGGAGCAATTATACTTAACAACACCAAAGTTGTTAGGGCTAGGCTTAAATTTGTAAAAACGACAGGCGCAGAGATTGAGCTATTTCTCCTAGAACCTATTAACCCTCCCGATTATGTGCAATCGTTTGGGAACCATTCAAAAGCTACCTGGAAGTGCCTGGTTGGTAACCTTAAAAGGTGGAAAAATGACATGCTGGAGTTGGCAATACCTCAAATAAAATCAACGCTTTATGCAACTAAACTGAAGAATTTGGGCGAGGGTGTAGAAGTTGAATTCAGCTGGAATAACGGCGATTTAAGCTTTGCCCAGATAATTGAGCTGTGCGGTAATGTGCCAATTCCTCCATACTTAAATCGCGAATCGGAGGAGGTTGATAAGGAAAGGTACCAAACGGTTTACGCCCAACCCGAGGGCTCTGTGGCTGCCCCTACGGCTGGCTTACATTTTACCGAAACTGTTTTTGAAAAACTATTGGCAAAATCAATAAAAAAATATTACGTAACCCTTCATGTTGGTGCAGGAACATTCAAACCCGTAAAGGCAGAGAATATTGCTGAACACGAGATGCACACCGAGCACTTTTTTGTAGAAAAGAAATTCATTGAAAACATTGTAAATACTGAGGGTAAGCTATTTGTAGTTGGAACCACTACCCTACGAACACTGGAAAGCTTATACTGGCTTGGCGTAAAGGCTTACAATGGCAAATTAGAGGCCCCATTTTTCATTTCCCAGTGGGAACCATATAATCCTACTCAAATACCGCTAAAAGAATCTTTAAAAGCCCTTTTAACCTATTTGAACACCAAGAATATAAATGTAATATCTGCATCAACACAAATAATGATTGTACCCGGATATCAGATTATGGCTGCCGATGCCCTAATTACAAATTTCCATCAACCAAAATCGACATTGCTGCTACTTGTCTCTGCCTTTATTGGCGAGGATTGGCGAAAAGTTTACCAATACGCAATGGAGAATAATTTCCGTTTTTTGAGCTATGGCGATAGTAGTTTGTTGTTTAAGCGGTGAGAGGTTAAACGCTAAAAGGAAGAATTGAAGAAAGCTACAAGAATGGATAATATATCAGGGAATACTAATAAGTTTTTGCCAACCACAATTAAGGAGATGCGGGTGCTTGGATGGGAACAGGCTGATATTATTCTATTCTCTGGCGATGCCTATGTAGATCATCCTTCATTTGGTGCCGCAGTAATTGGCCGCGTGTTAGAAAATGCTGGATATAAAGTTGCGATTGTTCCTCAGCCCAACTGGCGCGATGATTTGCGCGATTTCAAGAAACTAGGCGAGCCTCGCTTGTTTTATGCGGTCTCATCGGGTTGTATGGATTCAATGGTTAACCATTATACTGCAAACCTGCGCTTACGCAGCGATGATGCCTATACGCCTGGAGGCGCTTCGGGCTTTAGACCCGATTATGCAGTAACGGTATATTCAAACATTATCAAGAAGCTATATCCCGGCACTCCTTTGGTTATAGGAGGCATTGAGGCATCGCTGCGCCGATTCACCCATTACGATTACTGGAGCAATTCCCTTAAGCCATCCATACTACTTGAAAGTAAGGCAGATATATTGGTTTACGGAATGGGTGAAAAGCCCATTGTTGAAATTGCTCAACGATTATCGAGAGGAGAAAGTATATATCAGCTTAGGAATATCCCCCAGACTGCATATATCGATACAAATATTGATAAGTATAGTAAAAGTAAGGAAATCATCAACCTTCATTCTTACGAGGGTTGCCTAAAGGATAAACTGAAGTTTGGCGAGAACTTTAAGTCGATTGAGTCGGAATCGAACCGAATGAATGCTAAATGTTTGGTTGAGCCCGTAAACGATAAATGCGTAGTTGTTAACCCTCCATATCCGCTTCCTAGCACCAACGAAATTGATAGTTGGTACGATTTACCTTACACTCACTTACCCCATCCTCGCTATAAGGACAAAGTAATTCCTGCTTGGGAAATGATCAAGCTTTCGGTAAATATCCACCGTGGATGCTTTGGAGGGTGTAGTTTCTGCACTATTTCAGCCCATCAGGGACGGTTTATTGCATCGCGTTCAGAAAAATCGATTCTTAATGAAATTGATAAGATCAAGAACCTGCCAGGCTTTAAAGGTTATTTAAGCGATGTTGGTGGCCCATCGGCCAATATGTATAGAATGCAGGGAAAAGATTTAAGCATTTGCGAGAAATGCAAGCGTCAATCGTGCATATTTCCAAGTATTTGTAACAATCTCAACTCCAGTCACGAGTCAATCAATCAACTCTATAGCAAAGTCAGAAAGGTTGACGGAATTAAGAAGGCATTTATTGGTAGCGGAGTGCGCTACGATTTATTTATAGACAAGCAAAGCAAGGCAGAGCGGGAGTATTTCGAAAATCTTTGTAGGCATCACGTTTCGGGAAGGCTAAAGGTTGCCCCTGAGCATACATCGGAGAAAGTGCTTAAAATGATGCGGAAGCCATCGTTTAGGTTATTCCATTTGCTTAAGCAGAAGTTCGACGAAATAAATAATGAGTATTCTTTAAATCAACAACTTGTACCCTACTTTATTTCTAGCCATCCTGCCAGCACTGAGCAGGATATGCAGCAACTTGCAGAGGTAACAAAACGGTTGAATTTCAAACTTGAGCAGGTTCAGGGTTTTACCCCAACCCCAATGACGTTGGCATCAACAATATACTACACCGGGGTTGATCCTTACACCGGCGAAAAGGTGTATGTTGCAAAGACAAAACAGGAAAAGCAAAAGCAGCAGAGTTACTTTTTCTGGTACAAGAAGGATGGTAATAATCAACCTCCACACAAAAGTAAAAGGCCACGATAACTCGGTGGCCTTTTCGCTCAGATTTACTTATAATGATGTGCTGATTAGGAACACCGCGGCAAGGGAAATAATAGCATAAAGTTCAGGGAATACCGCAAGAATAAGAGTATTAACGAAAACTTTATGACCGTTTCCAATTGCTGTAATACCATTAGCACAAACTTGTCCTTGACGGATTGCGGAGAAAAGGCCAACAAATCCCATTGTTAAACCAGCACCAAATATTGCGGCAGCACTTGCCCAAGTGATTTCAGGTACTAAAAAATTTTTTAGCATGAAGTAACCGGTAAAGCCATAAAGACCCTGCGTACCAGCAAGGGCACTTAACACCAAAAAGTTACCGAAAGCGCTTGGTTCTTTTTTTAGAGCACCTACAGATGCATTGCCTGCAATGGTAACACCATAAGCACTTCCAACACCTGAAAGGATAATCATTATCCCAATTCCTAGATAAGCAAAAATAATTGGTTCCATAGTTTCAAATTTATTAAGGTTTTTACTGTGATTAATCACTATTATTAGTTAGATGTTTTACGTTGAAATGGTTCATAGCCTTTACCGCCTCCTGTAAATCCTGCATTCTTGTAGAATTCGACAAAAGTTAAACGCATGGGGTGAACAAGAGAGCCAAGTGCTGACATAAAGATATTAATTGAATGGCCAATAAGCAGTATCAATACAATTACAATTTGTTTTAGAACGGGGGTATCTGGAGCCATACCAAATGCGAGACTGTTAAACACGCTACCCAGAATGCCGCTACTTAATCCAAGTGCAAATAAACGGATATAAGAAAGTGTATCGCCCAGTAATCCTGTTGCCATATTGTAGCTGTCCCATAATCCCAATCCAAAATTGAAGAAAGGGTTTTTACCTGGACTATTAAAGAACATTATACCAATACCTGCAGTAACCATTATTATTAGATGTGCTGTTCCCATCAACCTAACCCCTGATTCAGGGTTTTGGGATAAGATGTAAAATACAGCCGTAGTCACTATAAGAACTATCCAACTAATGGTTGATATTGCATGCTTCCATCCATTCTGAATCCAAAGATTGCCAGCCTTAATGCCCATACCAAATATAATTTGGATGATACCTAGTATTAGCGACAGTTTAAACATCTTATCCTGATTAAAGAAGTAGGATTTAAAACTCTGAACGGCAGGAATGTTTGACGAAGCCAAATCGTAACCAAAAATTGTACCTGTTAGTATGCCAAATGCTACGGTAGATATGCCTAATATTTGAATAAGCGTGAGTAGCGGCTTTAATTCTGGCTTTGCTTTAAATTTATAGAGCGTAGCCCCTATCACAAAAATCAACCCATAACCAGCATCTCCAAAGCAGAAGCCAAAAAATAGCATGAAGAATGGTGCAAAAAATGGTGTGAGATCCAACTCTGCATATACGGGAAAAGCAAATAGTTTGCTGATTGGTTCAAAAAGTTTTGCAAACCTATTGTTTGTTAATAAAATAGGAGCATTATCGTGTAGTTGTGCATTTTCTGCGATATAGATAACACTCTCCTTTTCAAGGAAATTCACCAAATCCTGATTTTTTGGTTCGGGAGCCCAACCCTGTAGCACCATAACCGATTCACCGGCCTGCTTATCGGCACTGGAAGCAACTACCTTAAACTCAAGTGAGTTGATAAGCTCAGCCTGGGAATTCTTGATAACCTGACGGTATGATGCCAAGAAGTCTATCTCCTTATTAACCTCATCAATTTTGTTAAGGTAACGATTAATCTCAGCTTCCTTAGATTTGCAAGAGAATTGAGGCTGACGAACCTCCTGAAATTCAGAAGGAACCTGAATCCCATCGGAATCAATCATCACAAAGAAAATCAAACCCGTTTCGTGATTAATCACATCAATAGGATACTCCTGCAACCACTCATCGTTAAAACTTTTCCCCGGGATAGCAAAGTATCTAATTTTAATACCCTTATCGGCAAGCTTATTAATCAATGCTGGGTCGAAATTTCCCCAAGGCCTAACCTCTGCAAGCTCTTTCTGGGCCTTCTTAATGGAGTTGTCGAACTGGTCGCGCTCCTTCTGAAGTATCTCAAGACGCTTAATCACATCATCGGCACTCATGCTCAGCGTAATCTTCTCCTCCGAAGGTGTTCGGGTTTCAAAGAACTTAAGCGAGGCGGAGTACCTATTTATTTGATTAATTATCGCCTTTTCCTCCTCATCAACGGTACGATTTTCCTTTGAAATATCAACCACTCCTATATCCTGTAATTTCGACAGGAAGCCATTGAAATCGCGGTGGTAAACAAGAAAGCTGTATTTAATCATTGGTACTATCATTGCTCAACCTCCACATTATCGTAACGTTTCTTCACAATTTTCATAGCCGATTTCGAAAGGTTTTCCTCATCCTCCAGGAATCGTTTAATCTTTCGAATGGCATTCTCGTAACCGGGAATCTGAACCTTTTCGTAAAGGTTTACCTTCTGGGTCGTTTTCTTACGTGCGTAGTCGAGCAAACGCATCTTTTCGTAGTAGAAATCGCGCTCAATTCCAATGGATGCTAACTCCTGTAGAATTTTAACACCATCGGTGTACCAGAACGGACGCGAGAAAACGCTGTACTCCTTAACCCTGAAAAGAACCTCCTGCAGAACAGGAATTCTAACCCCGGCAATTTTTATTCTACCTAACCTAACATCCTCCACAATAACCAGATTATGCTCAAACTCCCCCCAAAGGCTAACCATATATTCATACGTTTTGATTCGGGCTGATAGGGCTTCGTCCAGTTCTTGAACCTTATTCTTGGCTCGTTTCACCTCCATACGCAGTGCCGACTCCTTATTCTTAAGGGTAGGTAACGCACGCTGGCGAACCTTGAGCTGCTTGTTAAGGTCGTTAAGTGAGGTTTTATTGAACTGAAATTTAATTGCCATTTTTATCAGTTTTTATTGGTTAAGAACTAGTTAGGCCAGTATTTTTGAACTAACTCATTCTTAATTGCAACCTCGGTTTTTGAGAAATACTTGGCAAGTAGCTGCCACGCTGTATCGAGCATAGTGTCAACCTCGATATTGATATCAATTGCCAATAGTTTCATTGAATAGTCGTGGGCAAACTTAAGTGCACGCTCATCGTATTCAGTTAAATCAAAACCGTTTTCAAGCTTAGTTTTAGCGTTAGCTGCATCGGCATAAAGACGAACCGCGGCATTCATAACCTGTGGGTGATCCTCACGGGTTTTCTTACCAATTACAAGCTGTTTCAAACGCGATAGGCTTCGGAATGGGTCAACAATAACCTTTCCTGTATCGCTATCGGTACGCAGAAATAATTGACCTTCAGTAATATACCCAGTATTATCTGGTATGGCGTGAGTGATATCGCCACCCGAAAGGGTTGTTACGGCAATAATGGTAATTGATCCTCCATCGGGGAATTGAACCGCTTTCTCGTAAATTTTGGCAAGATCAGAGTAAAGCGAGCCGGGCATTGAGTCCTTCGACGGAATTTGATCCATACGGTTCGATACAATACTCAATGCATCGGCGTAAAGAGTCATATCGGTTAGGAGGACAAGAACCTTTTCGTTTTTCTGAACGGCAAAGTATTCAGCAGCGGTTAGAGCCATATCGGGAACAAGCAAGCGCTCTACTGGAGGTTGCTCCGTGGTATTCACGAAGCTAATAATACGGTCCAATGCACCTGCATTCTCGAACACGTTCTTGAAGAACAGGAAGTCATCGTTTGAAAGTCCCATACCGCCAAGAATAATCTTATCGGCCTGAGCACGTAACGCAACCATAGCCATAACTTGGTTGAATGGCTGGTCTGGGTCAGCAAAGAATGGAATCTTCTGCCCTGTTACCAATGTATTGTTAAGGTCGATACCTGCAATACCAGTAGCAATTAGCTCCGATGGTTGCTTACGACGAAGTGGGTTAACGGATGGCCCGCCAATCTCGCGGGGTTCTCCTTCAATTTCTGTAGTGCCAAAAAGTGGACGGCCGTAAGCATCGAAAAAACGGCCAGCTAAATCGTCGCCTACCTTTAATTTGGGGGGTTCACCGTAGAAAACAACTTCGGCGTTGGTTGGGATACCCTCGGTACCACTGAATACCTGTAGGGTAACCATATCGCCAAAAATCTTCACCACCTGAGATAAACGCCCGTGAACCATAGCAAGCTCCTCGTTGGCAATACCTTGCGCCTTAAGCGTAACGGTTGCCTTGGTAATACCCATTAGCTGGGTGTATATCCTTTGAAATGCTTTAGTTTCCATTATTCAACTCTTCTTTCGTTAAGGATTGTGTAAAGTTCTTTCTCGTAGTTGTTGAACTCATCGGTTTGGAACTGAGCATAGTTCATCTGCCGGAGGGTATTGATAATACGCTTGTAGTAAGTTGAACACTGCTCAAAACCATCGAATTTGAAGTTCATATCTGCAATCTCCATAACTTTTTCGAGCATGTACTGCTGACGCTTAATTGGAGTATTTGAGTCGATTTTATCGAAAGCATCCTGCTGTAGGATAACAAAGTCGATAATCTCAGCCTTCCAGAATCTATCGTGATAATCCAACGGTACGCCATCGTCACCAAGAATATTAATTTGCTCGTAGGCCTCTTTACCACGCTGCACAATATTCTTGGATTTCAAC
>JBFXEO010000110.1:0-9363 GCA_050180015.1 Bacteroidales bacterium
ATCATTAACTAATTGCACAACGTGGCCCAAAACGTTGGTTTTATGCAACGCTTTGGAGGACTATGATACCAGTTCGATCTAGCGATTTATCGTATTCCTAGTTTTGTAATAACCAGCAACATCAACATTAAAAGCAAAAAATACTATCAAAATGAATAAACAGCTCCTATTAGGTGACGAAGCCATTGCCCAAGGGGCAATGGATGGTGGATTATCCGGTGTTTATGCATATCCGGGAACGCCATCAACCGAAATCATGGAATTTGTACAGGCGTCAAAGCAAGCGGCAGAATTGAATATTCACCGTCAATGGTCGGCTAACGAAAAAACAGCCATGGAAGCTGCAATTGGGATGTCGTATGCAGGCAAGCGTGCCATGGTTTGCTTTAAGCATGTTGGGCTAAACGTAGCTGCCGATGCTTTTATTAACGCCTCCATAACCGGTGTTAACGGGGGACTGGTTGTGGTTTCGGCCGACGATCCATCCATGCACTCATCGCAAAACGAGCAGGATTCTCGTTTCTACGCAAAATTCGCCATGATCCCCATTCTGGAACCAGCAAATCAGCAGGAAGCGTACGATATGGCCTACTACGGATTCGAACTCTCCGAAAAACTTAACGTTCCGGTAATGCTCCGTATCACAACGCGGTTGGCCCATTCACGCGCCGATGTGCAACGTAAGGATGTAAAAAAACAAAACGGGATCAAGCTTCCATCGAATCCAAGGCAGTTTGTTCTTTTACCGGCAATTGCCCGGAAAAATTACAAGGGTTTACTGTTGAACCAACCGGCAATGGAGCTTGAATCGGACAAATCGCCATTCAACACATTGATAAACAGACAAAATACAGAAATGGGGATTATTGCCACCGGAATTGCCTACAACTACCTAATGGAAAATTACCCCGATCGTAAATGCCCATACCCAGTTGTTAAGGTTAGCCAATACCCGATACCCAGAAAATTGGTTACCGACCTATATAACAGCTGCAAATCTTTGCTGATACTGGAAGAAGGTTATCCTATTGTTGAGGAGATGATCAAAGGGTTCCTGAATGTTGGCAAACCAATTCATGGCCGTTTAGATGGAACATTACCCCGCGATGGCGAGCTAAACCCCAATACTGTGGCCAAAGCGCTGGGTTTAACCGTAAACGAAGGTTTGGAAATACCATCAATTGTAAAGCAACGTCCACCATCATTCTGTCAGGGTTGCGGTCACCGTGATGTTTACTATGATTTGAACGAAGCCATTAAAGAATACGGAACCGGTAGAGCTTTCTCCGATATTGGTTGCTATACGCTTGGCGCGTTACCCCCATTCAACGCTATTAACTCATGTGTTGACATGGGGGCCTCCATCACAATGGCCAAAGGAGCAGCCGATGCAGGTTTAGTTCCAGCCGTGGCGGTTATTGGCGACTCCACCTTTACTCACAGCGGAATGACAGGATTGCTCGATGCCGTTAACGAGAATTCCCCCATCACGGTGATCATATCGGACAATTCCACCACGGGAATGACCGGGGGTCAGCAATCATCGGCAACCGGACGTATTGTTGAAATCTGTAAAGGGCTCGGCGTTGACCCCAACCATATCAGGGTGATGACTCCATTGAAGAAGAACCACGAGGAGAATGTTAAGGTGATGAAGGAAGAGCTGGCATACCAAGGCGTTTCGGTAATCATTCCACAGCGTGAGTGTATTCAAACATTTGCCCGCAGGAAGAAGGCAGAAAAAAAGGAAGCGAACGATTAATTCTAAAACTAGAGTAACCATGAAAAATGATATCATACTGGCAGGTGTTGGCGGACAAGGAATTTTATCCATTGCCGCTGCAATAGGGCTTGCCGCTGTAAATGGCAACCTTTACATTAAACAATCGGAGGTTCATGGAATGAGCCAGCGTGGCGGCGATGTTCAATCGCACCTTCGCATTTCCGATGCACCCATTGCCTCGGACTTAATTCCTGAAGGGAAAGCCGATCTTATTATTTCCGTGGAACCCATGGAGGCATTAAGGTATCTTCCATTCCTTTCGTCCGATGGCTGGGTTGTAACCAATACCGTTCCGTTCATCAATATACCCGATTACCCACAACCCGAAGAGGTTATGGTCAAAGTAAAATCGGTAAGGAACCATATCGCCATAGATGCTGACGCCATTGCCAGGGAAACCGGATCGTCAAGAGCATCGAATATTGTTATGCTGGGGGCGGCATCCCTGTTCCTCGACATTCCGTTCGAAAAAATAGAAGAGGGAATCCGCCAACTCTTCGGAAAAAAGGGACAGGAAGTTGTTGATCTCAACCTTAAAGCGCTAAGGGCCGGAAGAGAGTATAGCGAGAAAAATAGATAGCTCCTATAACCTTCAAGAAAAGGTGAAGCCCCGCTGGAATTCCGGCGGGGTTTACTTTTGCTATTCATCCCCTGACAGGGTTTAAAACCCTGTCAGGGGGTAAGGCCAACCTGCCTCCCCGCTGCCCGGGGGGATTCCACCCCCTGCCGGGAGGCGGCAATGTAACACCGCCCCCGCATCAGGGAGGGGTCACCGCATCGTTTTAACGCGATGGCCCATCGAATCGACGCGCGAGCCCATCGAATGGATAGGCCATCGCGTCGAACTGACAGGCGGGCCCACCGTTTCGGTACGACGATGCGTCAATCTGACAGATCGCCGTACCGTTTTGATGCGGCAGCCCATTAAAACGATACCCCGTCGTGTCAAAACGGTACGATGGGGTACTCCCGGAGAGGGAGGGGGTACTTCGGAGGAGGGAGGGGGTACTTCCCAAGTACCCCCTTGCACCTATACCGGGAACCCCCTGACAGGGCTTAAAACCCTGTCAGGGAATGTTTACCTAATTTATTAAATCTACTGGCAGTAATTCATTTCCACAACAACCCTGTTTAAATCGCGCTCCATCACCAGCAGCTTTTCATAGCTATCGTAGTAAAATGATAGTTCATACAGATACTCTACCAATGAGATTTCACCTTTATCGAGTGCTTTTTGGAGCAAGGTAGTGTGGCTTAAATTGCTCAACTTACTACGGTAATCATCAGCACTGACCTGCATTCCTAAAGCTTTTTGGTGTAACATCATCAAATGATTATAGTATTTCAGCTTGCTATCGTTCTCAATGGTTCGATACGCTGAAAGCTTAGCTTTAGCATACTTTACAGTATTTTTGCTTTCCCAAAGGGGAATTGAGAGGCCAACCGTAACACCCTGAAAGTGTTCCCCTACAACCTTCTCGCTCATATAACCGGCATTGAACTTAGGCAAACTCAACGCCCTGCTCAGCTGAATTTCCCTTTGGGAAACTTCAACCTGCTGCTTTAAGGCCGCCAAAGTCGGGTTATTTTGCTCCGCCTGAGTGTACCACTGGTTGAAATCGGGATCAACTGTTGAGTTCGAAAATACAGTATCGGTAAACTCAATAGGGTTCCCACCGTTTAAACTTGCCAATTCGGCCAATAGCGATTTTCTCTCAATTTCATTATTCTCCAACTCTTTAGATGCGTTCAGAAGGTACATCTGAGCCTTGTTGAAATCCAGGATATTGGCATTGCCAACTTCGTATTTCTTTTTGTAGGAATCTGCAATGCTTTTAGCATGTTCAACCCTTCTTCGATACTCTCCTTGCAAGGCATTATAGTAAATTAAATTGATACAAATTTCACTGGCCCTTAGTCTTATTTCACGAATCTGGCTCTGGTATTCATACTCAACCTTGCTGTTACGTGCGTTGGCAATTTGCCCTTTCCGAACGTAGGCCGAGGGGAAATCGAACGACTGGGTTACGCTAATATCGGTTCTACTACCAATTGACGAGGGGCTTCCCCATAAGTAGCCAAACTCAACCTCCGGGTTCGAGGGCGTTATTCCTGTTTTGTTGGCAATCTTCTCGGCATCGGCATTCTGACGGAGAGCCTGAATTATGGTGTTATTCTTCTCGATCTCACCCAATGTATTCTCAATAGAACTTTGCGCTTTAGCCAAAGAGCAAGATACCACCATACTTATCAGAAAAACTAAAATCCTATTCATTGTTATCGCTTTTAATAATTCCACGTTTGTACAAAATACTGTAAACAATTGGTACAATGTAGATATTCAGCAAGGTTGATGTAAGTAACCCACCCAAAATAACCTTTGCCATTGGACTTTGAATTTCGTTCCCCGATAAATTACCCCTATACGCCAATGGAATAAGCGCCAAAGCCGCCGTTAAGGCCGTCATAAGTATTGCGTTCAACCTATCCGACGATCCACGCGTAACAATCTCGTGCTCGCTTAAACCCTTACATTGCAATCGCTGGTAATTTGAAATCAGCAGAATGCCATTCCTTGTGGCAATTCCAAATAGGGTAATAAAGCCAATTATTGCGGGAATACTTAGGATGCCGGAAGTGAAATAAATGGAAAATACGCCTCCAATTAAAGCTAACGGCAGGTTTAACAGTATAATTCCTGCCAGCTTAACGTTCTTAAATTCCTGGAATAGCAAAAGGAATATTACCAGAATTGCCAGAATTGACGTAATTAACAGCGTGCGCGAGGCTCTTGCTTCGCTCTCAAATTGTCCTCCATACTCAACCCTGTAGCCTTCGGGAAAGTTGATATTTTTATCGATACTGCTTTTGATATCGTTTACAACACCGCGTAAATCGCGACCGGCAACATTGGCCGATATGACAATTTTACGCTGTACATTTTCCCGGCCAATGGAGCTCGGCCCCGATACGGAAACAACATCGGCAACCTGCTCCAGGGGTACTTTTTTCCCATCGTGCGTATCGATCAATGCCGACCGGATTCCATCGATTGTTTCGGTGTAATCCTTATTTAACCTAAGAACCAAATCAAAACGCTGTTGTCCCTCGTAAATATCGGCTAACTTTTCGCCGCCAAGGGCAATGTCAACAAACCTATTAAACTCTTCAATAGTAATTCCATAGCTGGCCAGTAAGTCTCTGTTTGCGCGGATTTGTATTTGAGGAACCTCTACCTGCTGGTCAACGTTTACATCAACCAAACCGTTGATTCCCACAATGGTGCCTTTAATCTGATTTCCCAGGGCAAACATTCGGTTCAGATCGGTACCAAAAAGTTTAATGGCAACGTTAGCGCGGGTTCCCGAAAGCATGTGATCAATACGATGCTCTATTGGTTGTCCAACTGTTGCGGCAACTCCGGGAGTATGGGCCAACGTTTGCCGAACATCGGCCAAAAATTCCTCCCGCGTCCTGCCCTTCAACTTAAAATTAACATCGATCTCGGCGCTGTTGGAAGTTTGCGAATGCTCATCGAGTTCTCCCCTCCCCGTGCGCCGGGCTGTACTGGTAACCTCCGGGATAGCCAGCAATTCCCGTTCAACCAAATTTCCCAAATTATTCGTTTCGTCCAACGATGTACCGGGTTTCGTTATGGTAGATAGCGTTAATGAACCCTCGTTAAAATTGGGCAGAAAACTACGCCCCATTGTGGAAAAAGTAATGATTGACAGGACAAAAAGAGTAAATACACTCGTCAACACAAGTTTTTTATGCGATAAAGCCCAGTTCAACGATTGCTCGTAGTAATGTGATAGTTTACGAACCAGCCATTTCTCTTTTTCATTTTTAGAGAGATACTTCTCGTTGGATAAAAGCATTTTAGAGAGCAGAGGCGTTAGCGTCATGGCAACTATCAACGAGACAAAAAGCGAAACGATAAATGATACTCCAAGCGGTTTTAGCATTCTGCCCTCCATTCCTGAAAGAAAAAATAGCGGGAGGAATGCCACCATGATAATTAATGTAGCATTCAATATCGATGCCCGGATCTCACGCGATGCCTCGAAAACGACATTAAATGCGGACTGTTTTTCGCCATCGGGTTTTAGCCTATTCTGGCGCAAACGCTTATACACATTCTCCACGTCAATAATAGCATCGTCAACCAGCGATCCAATGGCAATTGCCATGCCTCCAAGGCTCATGGTGTTTATATTCAATCCCAGGATATTCAGAACCACAATGGCGCCCAGCAATGAAAGGGGAATTGCCAATAACGATATTATGGTCGTTCGGAAACTCCCAAGGAAAAGAAACAGGATAATGATAACATACGCAGTACCCTCAATCAAGGCATTCTGAACGTTATGCACCGAAGTTTGTATGAAATCGGCCTGACGGAATATTTTTGTATCCAGGTGAACATCCGGAGGTAACGTTTTTTTGAGAACCTCAAGGTTTTCCTCTATACGCTGCGTTACATCCAGCGTATTTACGTTGGGCTGTTTTGATATTGACATGATGATGGCCGGTTTGGCATTTTCCGACGCATAGCCCATTTTAACAGCGCTACCAATTACAACATCGGCAACATCGTTAACCCTGACAGGTTTTCCGTTATTCGATTTGATGTAAGAATTACCCAAAGCGCCCAAATCATAAGTACGCGCAATTCCCCGAACAGCATACTCATTACCATACTGCCGAACAGCTCCACCCGTTGAATTTTGGCTAATGCCAGCACATACATTGGCAAGTTGATCCATGGTAACACCCAGCTGCTTCATTTTTATTGGATTTGCCAATACCTGGTATTGCTTGTAATCGCCGCCAATTATGGTAACCTGCGAAACACCCCCGGTTGCCAAAATAAGCGGCTTCACATTCCACTCGGCAATGGTGCGCAAATCCATTAAGCTGGTACTATCGGCCTGCAAACCAACAAAGAAAATTTCTCCCATAACGCTCGATTGTGGAGCCAGCGTAGGCTGTCCAACACCTAAAGGCATCTCGGAATTCACGCTGATAAGCTTTTCGCTCACAATTTGACGCGCCTTAAAGATATCGGTTCCCCAATCGAACTCAACCCAAACAAAGGAATAACCCTGCGAGGAAACCGAGCGAACCCTGCGAACATCAGCTGCCCCATTCATTGCCGTTTCAATAGGGAAAGTAACCAAGCGTTCCACTTCCTCCGATGCCATACCGTGCGCATCGGTCATGATAACCACGGTAGGAGCGGTAAGATCGGGGAAAACATCAACATCCATATTTATGGCTGTCCGGGTACCAACAATCACCAAAACCAACGAGCAAAGTAAAATCAGATACTTATTGCTCAGCGAGAATCTTATGATCTTATCTAACATGGTAAATTGGTTTTAGTGAACATGTCCTGCGTGAGGATCCAATGCGCCTGATGCCTGTGCAAGCTTAACCATGATTGCTCCCTTCGTAACAACTCTGTCGTTAGCCGAAATTCCGCCTAGCACCTCTGATTTAAGTCCATCGGTTACGCCCAGCTTAATGGCACGTTTCTCGAATAGCTCAGGGTTTACCTGAACCAAAACAAAGAAGTTGCCCTGTTCCTCAAGAATGGCAGTATTTGGAATAGTCAATGAGTTATTGCGGGTAATAGTTTTTAGGTAAATTTCAACAAAACTCCCTGGTACAAAAAAACTATTACTATTCATCTGCAACGTTACCGGAATAAGGTAATTATCGGTATTGGTAGATTTACCGTATGAAATAACTTTCCCGTTCAACTCATCAAGAGTGAATGTTCTTCCATTTGCACGAATATTTGCCGATTTTATATCGCCTAAAACCGATGCAAACCTGGGTTGAACATCTGCCTTAAGGTAAAGTTTTTCGCTTCGGATTATGCTAAAAATTGGTTGCCCAACCGGTACGTAGTCGCCGTTTTTCACAAAAATGTGAGAAATATATCCATTGATACCGCTTTTTACCTGCTGGCCATCAGCATTAAAGTTCTTGCTAAGATTATCAAAAAGCACCTTGGTATTCCCGTATTCATTCTTCAGCTCAAGCAAATCCTTATCCGAAACAAACTTATCCTTGGATAATTCCAATGCTCTACCGTAATTAACTTTTGCTTTTTCGTAATTGTTCTTTGCCTCTGTGTACTTTACCGCCGAATTATCGTCGCCCATACCGCTGGCTTCAACAGTAAGCAAAACATCGCCGGCCTTAACGTCCTTACCCTCAACAACCATATCGGAATTAAAATTTACGTTGCCGCCTGCCTTGGATGTAAGTACAACCTCATCGGTTTGTGCTGGCTGAACCTGAGCGGTTGTTTTAATTACCTGCCCAAATGGTTCAACTGTTGGCTTTGCCGTTTCAAAATCGATTTTCCACGATTGTTCCTTGGTGAATTTTATGGTATTGGCAGCGGGAACCTCAGCATGTCCCATTGCCTCGTCGGCTCCCTCCTCGGTTGCATATACCTCAACATTGGGGATAGTGATCTGGAATGTACCATTGGTAGCTTTAATGCTATACTCAAGTTGGCCTTTGCCTGCAACTTCGGGCTTCAACGTAAAATTGTATATGCCTTTCTGCGTAGGTTGGTCAATGCTCTCGGAAACTTGCGTTCCATTAACATTTAACTTTACAGATATAATCCCGTTCTCCAATGCTTTAAAATTGCTAAGCGTAGAAAAATGTGAAAGTACACCGGACGATTTTCCGATAACAAAAGGATCGGCCTCGGCAAAAATTTCGAATTCCGGACTATATGCTGTAAGCATTAATTTATGCTCGTGTTCATGTGTTATACTTTCAGCATGTTGCTCATGGCCATGCTCATCGTCTGACTCGTTACTATGATTAACATTGCAACCCGCAACAGTAAGGACGGCAAGTACCCATAGCTTAAATATCGATTTCATCTAAAAATAAATTAAGAATGTAAAAATTGATTGGTAGTAAATACAATTGATGCAGCATGGTAACGCCGCAAAAGGGAAAGTAAAATTTAACTAGATGATTGCTGGAGGTGCGCGCAGGCTAACGCCATTGGCAGTAATATCCTTGATTGTAGAAAATGAATACTCGGGATGTATAGTTAAAAAATAATCGGGATTGTAACGGAAACTATAGGCATATCCTATAATTACATAAAAGTCTAAACTTAGCGGTATTGTATGGTGCGTATCGCATACTAAACATTTGGATTCCTTCTGTGGGTTATCGTCGGATGGGAGGATAAAGTCCTGCTTTAGATTACAGCAATCGGAGTTCCCATCCTCATGATTGTTCCCCTGTGTATTTCCCTGAATGTTATCGTTAAGAAAACATACCTGCCCGTGGTGGTGGTGGTGCGGAATAGCGGCATGAACCAACAACATTACATTGGCCAAAAAGATAAGCAGTATTGCGGTTATTCTCTTAATCATCACCTAATTTTAAACCTACAAATATATCTCTTTGATGGTTTTATCCGAAAAAATTACAAACACCCTACTTTTCCTAAAAGACTTCCCGATGGCAAAAAAGTTTAATACCCGCAGCAAACATGGTACATTTACTTTTCGCTTAAACCCTAAGCGTCA
>JBFXEO010000111.1:0-9279 GCA_050180015.1 Bacteroidales bacterium
ATTTTCCCTGTAGTACATGGTGATTTTCTTACTACCCGATGTCCGGCTTAGGGTGTCGAATTTTCCTGCAGCAAATGCAAAAAGGTACGTGCTAATGGGTTTGGTTGGGGCAAACATATAAAATCTGGATGTGTCTGTATCCATTATATTCTCGGCAGGCGAATTGGATACAGCCACCCAGCCTTTAGGAACTTCTAGCGATAGCGTAAATTGTGCTTTAATATCGGGCTGGTCAAAACAAGGAAATACCGTCGATGCCCTATCGGGGACTAAAAGCGTGTACAGAAAATCATCCTTTCTGTTCAACGACGATTCCCCGGCGTAAAAATCAATATCAACTTTGTTAATTCCCCTATAAATATACTTTGATGGAATAATAATATGCCCATTCTTAGGTTTAGTGGAGTAAACCCTGCTATTTACGGTAATTGAAACCAGGCAGGAATCGCTGAACCTGAAATCTAGGGCAACCTTTTGCTTCTCTTTTACTTCGAAGCTTATTTCTGTACGCGAGGGTACCGGTGAGTCTTTTAGTCCAGGGATTGACAGGTAGAGCACATACTCCACTTGGGATATGTTTTGTTTGCGCAGTGCGGCTAACTCTCTGGATACTCCAATTTCAGGTGATCTGCTGCAGCTGGAAAGCAAGATTATTCCGGTGGTAACAAGTGTAACTATATTATTTTCCATACATATTCTTTCAGATAAAACGAATTTTATTCGATTATAAATATACCGATAAGGTTTAAAAATTAAAATAATGTATATATTTGCAATGTATATGTATTAATATACATTGTTGTTGTTTTTTAATATTGATTCTATGAATAAAATTAGTGTTGTGCTTGCCAATTCTACACATATTAAATATGTGTATGATATTTTACGTACAATAGAAGAGTCTGCAAAAGTTAGAGGTACAGGTATTGCCCGACGAAGGCCGGAATATATAGAATCTAAAATAAATGAAGGAAAGGCAATTATTGCACTTGATGGCGATGAGTTTATTGGCTTTTGCTATATAGAGTCTTGGAGTCATGGCAAGTTTGTAGCCAACTCGGGTCTGATCGTAAAGCCAGAATACCGGGGACACGGAATTGCAAAGAAAATTAAGGAGGAGATATTCAAATTATCCAGAAAAAAATATCCCGATGCAAAAATATTTGGGCTTACAACGGGCTTGGCGGTAATGAAAATTAACACATCCTTGAGATATCGCCCTGTAACATTCTCGGAACTTACCGATGACACTGCTTTTTGGGAAGGCTGCCAATCATGTGTGAACTACGATATTTTACAGCGTACTAACCGAAAAATATGTCTTTGCACCGGAATGCTTTACGATCCGGCCTGGGAGAATGCAAAAATTGATATTTCCAGCCAACCTCAGAAACGTAAACATTCCTTGGCAGTTTATGGGCGCTGGTTCGATTTCAAGTACCATGTGCTATCGCACTTAAAAACAAAATTGGTTATCCCCAAAAACAAGCGTAAGGCTGCATAAAGTTTAGTAAGATGAGCGATAAGAAAAAATTGGTGCTTGCCTACAGCGGAGGGCTCGATACTTCGTTTTGCCTGAAATACCTCACGGAAGACAGGCAGTTTGATGTACATACTGTAATTGTTAACACAGGCGGATTTTCGTCGGAGGAACTTAGAAAGATTGAGGAGAAGGCAAGGATGCTGGGCGCAAAATCCCACACAGCCCTAGATGTGCAGAATGAATATTACAGTAAGTTCATTCGCTACATGATTTTTGGAAATATCCTTAAGAATAATACTTATCCGTTATCGGTGAGTTCGGAACGGACAGTACAGGCCGCTGCCATTGTTAATTTTGCTAAGGAGATAGGTGCTACACATATTGCACATGGCAGTACCGGTGCCGGAAACGATCAGGTACGTTTCGATATGGTTTTTAACATTCTGGATCCCGAAGTTGAGGTGGTAACGCCAATCCGTGACATGCAACTATCACGCAATTATGAGATTGAATACCTGACAGGTAAAGGCGTTGATATTGATACAAAAAAGATGGCTTATTCCATAAACAAGGGTTTATGGGGAACGAGTGTTGGCGGTGAAGAAACCTTAACATCTAAGAATCCGTTGCCCGATTCGGCTTACCCAAGTCAACCCGTTAAAGATGGCACGGAACAATTGACGCTGGGTTTTACAAATGGTGAGTTACTTCAGGTTAACGGACTCGCTTTCGATAGTCCGGTTTCAGCAATTCGTGAGATTGAAAGCAAAGCATCTGCCTATGCTGTTGGACGCGACATTCATGTTGGCGATACAATCTTAGGAATCAAAGGTCGTGTTGGTTTCGAAGCAGGAGCACCATTGGTAATAATCAAGTCGCATCACGCGTTGGAAAAGCATGTGCTTACCAAATGGCAGTTGTACTGGAAAGAACAGCTGGCTAACTGGTATGGAATGTTACTGCACGAGGCTCAATACCTCGATCCGGTTATGCGCGATATAGAGCGTTTTTTGGAAAGTACACAGGCTCATGTCTCAGGGAAAGTTTACGTAAAGTTATCGCCATACCGATTTAGCATTGATGGGATTGAATCGGAATACGATTTAATGACTTCAGATTTTGGTGAGTATGGAGAGATAAATAAGCAATGGACTGCCAACGATGTGAAAGGATTTACAAAAATACTGGGTTTACCTTCTTCCATATACAACCATGTGGCAGGTAAGGTTGATCGAAAAAATACGGTGCAGTACAATATGGTTGGTGGTGATAAGGGCTTCTATTCAATGGGCCACTGAGGTGACTCACAATTGATAAGATATAATATTGATTTTTGTTTTTAAGTGTTTGTTAGTTGTGCTTTTAGTTTTGATTTAGGATTAGGTTGGTGCCACACTTGGGGTAACATTTAGGCATTCAGTCGCTTAAATTGCTACCTCCGGTTTGGTTACTTTTAAAATTAATTGGTTAAAGTTGATGGGTAAAATAAACATTGCAATTGAAGGTGGTGCCGGATATACGGCTGGTGAACTTATTCGGATATTACTTTACCACCCGAATGCGGAATTAAAGTATATAAACAGCGAAAGTCATAAAGGAAAACCGATTTCATCGGTTCATAAGGATTTAATTGGCGATTCCGATGTATGTTTCGATAGCGTTAACCTGGATGATGTTGATGTTATTTTTCTATGTAAAGGTCATGGTGATTCTGCAGAGTATCTCAACAGTACCAACATTCCAAAGAATGTGAAGGTGATAGACTTAAGCGAGGATTTCCGTGATGAGAAGGATGGATTTGTATATGGACTTTCTGAGTTAAACACCGACAGAATAAAATTGGCAACAAAGCTTGCCAATCCGGGTTGCTTTGCAACTGGAATTCAGCTGGCAATATTGCCCCTTGCCGCCAATAATCTGTTGTATGACGATATTCATATTACTTCCATTACGGGTTCCACTGGTGCGGGACAATCGCTATCGGAAACATCACACTTTAGCTGGCGTAACAACAACATATCGGTTTACAAACCTTTTCAACATCAGCATCTAAAGGAAATAAGTAGGAATATTACTGCTTTACAGCCAAACTACCGTAAAATGGTAAATATGGTTCCCATACGTGGAAATTTTAGTCGTGGTATTCTGTCGAGCATTTACACAAAATGCCACATTAATGCGGAGTTGGCAAAATCTATTTACAGTGAATTTTATGCAAATCAACCATTTGTGAAACTGGTTGATGATATGCCAGACTTAAAGCAGGTTGTTAATACAAATAAATGCCTGCTGTACGTTGATAAACTTGATGATAAGATTTTTATTGTCAGTGTTATAGATAACTTGCTGAAAGGAGCATCGGGTCAGGCCATTCAGAATATGAATTTAATGTTCGGTTTAAACCAGACAACGGGACTTACTCTTAAGCCTGTGGCATTTTAACTTTTTTACGATGAAAACTTTTGATGTATATCCGCTCTATCCAGTAGAACCAATAAGGGGACTTGGCTGTAAACTTTGGGATAGGGACGGAAATGAATATTTGGATTTTTACGGTGGTCACGCGGTAATTTCAGTTGGACACACTCATCCTTACTATGTCAATTTTATTTCCAATCAATTGAGAAATCTTGGATTCTACTCAAATTCCGTTCAAAATAAGCTTCAAAACGATTTGGCCGAATTATTGGGTGTGGTTTCGGAGTATCCCAGTTATTCATTGTTTATGTGTAATTCAGGTGCCGAGGCTAACGAGAATGCGCTAAAGTTGGCATCGTTCCATACTGGCAAATCCAAAGTTATTGCTTTTAGTAACTCGTTCCACGGACGAACCTCCGGAGCCGTTGCTTGCACCAATAACCCAAACATAATCGCGCCTTTTAATGCCAACCATAACGTGGAGTTTGTTCGATGGAATGACATAGCGGGAGTGAAAGAATCGATAGAAAAGGGAGATGTAGCCGCTGTAATTATAGAGGGAATACAGGGAGTAGGTGGAATAAATGTTCCCGATAAAACATTCTTTCAGGAATTATCAAAGGTTTGTGTCAACAACGGTGTAATTCTTATTGTTGACGAGGTACAATCGGGGTATGGTCGAACTGGGAAATTTTTTGCACATCAGTTTTTCGATATAACACCCGATTTAATAACTGTTGCAAAAGGTATGGGCAATGGTTTTCCTGTTGGTGGAGTTCTCGTAAACCCTAAGTTTACCGCTAAACATGGAATGTTAGGAACTACATTTGGCGGGAATCATTTGGCTTGTGCTGCATCAATTGCCGTGTTAAATATAATCGTAAACGAAAGCCTTATTGGTAATGCAAAGGAAATTGGTGATTACCTTGTAACCAGTTTGAAAACCATACGCGGCGTAAAAGACATAAGGGGATTGGGACTTATGGTTGGAGCAGAGTTTGATTTTACTGTTTCCGATATTCGTAAAAAACTTTTATTTGATAAAGGAGTATTTACCGGATATAGCGGAACTAACGTGATTCGTCTGCTGCCCCCGCTTTGTGTTAGCAAAACGCATGTCGATTTTTTGATTGATTCGTTAAATCAGGTTATTCCTTAAGTATGGATAAATTATCGGTAATAAAGGTTGGCGGTGGAGTAATTGAAAACGAGGTAGAGATGGATGAGTTTCTTGATCGTTTTTCCCTGATCGAGGGAAAAAAGATTTTGGTTCACGGTGGTGGTCGCGAGGCCAACAAAGTAATGGAAAAACTTGGCATTCCTGTAAAAATGGTTGAAGGACGAAGAATTACCGATGCTCAAACCCTTGATGTGGTTACAATGGTCTATGGAGGATTGGTGAATAAGAAAACGGTGTCGGCGCTTCAAGTGCGTGGTTGTAATGCCATTGGGCTTACCGGTGCCGATGCGGCGGTAGTTATTGCAAAAAAACGTCCCGTAAAGGATGTTGATTATGGCTTTGTTGGCGATGTGGAGTGGGTTAACAAAACGCTAGTTGCTAAATTGATAGAACTCGGATTAACGCCAGTTATCGCTCCATTAACTTTTGATATAACAGGATCGTTACTCAACACAAATGCCGATACAATAGCATCGGAGATAGCAATGGCTCTTTCGGGGTTGTATTCTGTGAGTTTGTTCTATTGTTTCGAAAAATCGGGTGTGCTGCTAGATGCAAGTGATGAGGCAAGTTTAATTCCGCATATCGATAGAAATTCATATTCAACTCTTAAGCAGAATGGAACTATCAAGGATGGTATGATTCCAAAAATTGATGATAGCTTTAAAGCACTTGAGAATGGTGTTGCCGAGGTTTGGATTACGAGTGCAAAAGCGGTTTACTCGGAATTTGGCACACGGTTGACTTTGTGATTTTGGTTCAATAGCATAATGGTCTTAAGGTTTATTTAGATAGATAATGTACAAAGGTTCGGTTGAATTACTAAAAAAGTTAATTGCCATACCCTCGTTTAGTACAGAGGAAAGCAACACAGCACAAGTTATACGGGAATATCTTGTTTCCAAAGGTGTATCTCCACATAGGCATCTCAATAATATTTGGGCGGAACATCCAGGAAATCATTCCGGAAAGCCAACCATATTACTGAATTCACATCACGATACGGTTAAGCCATCGGCAGGATGGACTTACGATCCATTCAGCGTAACAGAAGCCGATGGAAAAATATATGGACTCGGTAGTAATGATGCTGGTGCTTCGTTGGTTTCTCTTTTAGAAGTTTTTTTGCATTTTTATACCTTGGATTTACCCTATAACTTGATTTACTCGGCAACAGCAGAGGAGGAAAATTCAGGAGCAAATGGGGTGGAATCAATTCTCGGCAAAATTGGTAAAATTGACTTGGCCATCGTTGGAGAACCAACAAAAATGGAACTTGCGGTGGGAGAGCGCGGTTTAATGGTGTTGGATTGCAAGGTTACCGGTAAATCTGGTCATGCTGCACGGAACGAAGGAATAAATGCAATTTACAAGGCGTTACCAATAATAGACTGGTTTAAGAATTTTACTTTTCCTGAGGTATCGGATGTGCTGGGTGAATCGAAGATGACGGTCGCTCAAATTAAAGCGGGCTATCAGCACAACGTTGTACCCGATATTTGCGAGTTTGTTGTTGATGTTCGTACCAACGATTTATATAGCAATGCTAAGGCATTGGAAATTATTCTCGATAACGTTAAGTGCGAGGTTACGCCAAGATCGTTACGGTTGAACAGCTCCAGAATTGCGCCAAATCACCCTGTGGTTTTGTCGGCAAAAAAAATGGGAATAACAATGTATGGTTCGCCCACAACATCCGACCAAGCGGTTATTCCTTATCCGTCGGTAAAAATTGGCCCGGGCGATAGTGCCCGGTCGCATACTGCCAACGAGTTCATCTATGTAGGTGAAATTAAAAATGGTATTGAAGTTTATATCAACTTACTCAAGAATATTCACTTTTAAACTCAGTCAATCAGCATGAAACTCTGGGATAAAGGTACCGATGTCGATAAATTTGTTGAAAGGTTTACCGTGGGTGCCGATCGCGAATTGGATATTTACATTGCCGAGGCCGATGTAGTTGGATCTATCGCGCATGTTAAGATGCTTGGAAAAGTTGGCTTGCTAACATCTAACGAGGTAGATTCACTTTGTATGGAATTACGGAAAATCTACGGTGATATAAATAAGGGCAAATTCCGTATTGACGATGGAGTAGAAGACGTGCATTCGCAAATAGAGTTTATACTTACAGAACATTTGGGTGACATCGGTAAAAAAGTACATACCGGGCGATCCAGAAACGATCAGGTACTTGTTGATATTAGGTTGTTTACGCGGGATAAAATTTTAGAGGTAGCGTATTGGGTTAGCTTACTTTTTTATGAGTTGATAAGGCAAAGCGAAAAGAACAAGGATGTATTAATGCCGGGCTATACACATTTGCAGGTGGCCATGCCATCATCGTTTGGACTTTGGTTTGGAGCATATGCGGAAGCATTGGTCGATGATTTACGTTTACTTCTGTCAGCCTATCAAATTAATAATCAAAATCCGCTGGGATCTGCGGCAGGGTACGGATCGTCGTTTCCTTTAGATAGAACTTACACAACGCACTTGCTGGGCTTCGACGGTCTGGATTACAACGTGGTGTACGCACAGATGGGGCGAGTTAAGGTTGAAAGAATAGTTGCTTTTGCCTTATCAAATCTTGCATCAACAGTAGGTAGGATGGCTTCAGATTTATGCCTCTTTACGGGTCAGAATTTTGGATTTGTTAGCCTGCCCGATAATTTTACAACGGGATCGAGCATTATGCCCCACAAAAAGAACCCCGATATTTTTGAGACAACACGTGGTAAATGTAACCGTTTGCAGGCTTTGCCTGCGGAACTATCATATATTTCTGGAAACCTCCCATCGGGATATTTCCGCGATTATCAAATTGCTAAAGAATCATTTTTGCCTGTTTTTGATGAGGTTGTAGATACTTTGAATGCCATTAAACTAGGAGTTGAAAATCTCAAAATCAATGCTGATATACTACAAGATTCAAAGTATGATTACCTGTTCACCGTAGAAAAGGTTAATGAGTTAGTTTTGCAGGGAATCCCATTCAGGGAGGCATACCGGATAGTAGGGATAGAGGTTGAAAGCGGAAAGTTCTCCCGCTCCCAAATCATTCAGCATACCCACGAAGGCAGTATCGGTAACCTGTGCAACCGGCAGATTATCACCAAGTTTAAAAGTGTATATACCTATTTCAACCCTGAAAGTGTTAGAACTATCAAGGAAAATTTGCTGAACGGTTAATTTAATACAAAAAAAATCAGGAAAGAATCCGAATTATCTTCAAAATTGTTTTAATTTAACGCCTGCTCAATAGCGTTTATTAATTGTTGGTATTTCGCCTGTTGTTCAAAAGAGAAGCATTTTTTGAAAGGTGTAAACCTAATAGGCTGTAAAGGATAAGCGTTAAATTAAAATCCCATATCGATGAACAAGGGAAACCGGAAAAAAGACATTAAAAAGATCATTTCAAACAATAAAATCTCCGGCCAGGATGAGCTGCTTGAACTTTTAAAAAAAATGGGGTATGAGCTCACTCAGGCTACGCTATCGCGCGATCTTAAAGAACTTGGCGTTGCCAAAATTCCCGACCCGGAGAAAGGTTACATCTACGTACTGCCCAGGCAAATTGGCTTTTCCGACACAATGACTTTGACTAAAAATCCGCCGAGTAATAGCGTTGTGTCTTTAGATTTTTCGTACAACTTTGGAATTATTAAAACCCTTCCGGGCTTTGCCAGCAGCGTGGCAATTTATATAGATTCGTTCAGCTATGCCGAGATTGCCGGGACAATTGCCGGGGACGATACTATTCTTGTAATTCCCATGGAGCCCAATACCAGCGAGGAGATAAAGGTTATACTGTCGAAAATATTGTCGTTGGCTTAAAGCGTATAAGTTGGATGATTACCGGGGAAAACAATATCCACTCCTTTGCTTTTATTCTCTACCGATGTGCAATCACATTTAGAAACGAGTTGAATAAGAGGTTCTACAAGGAATTTGGCGATGATTTGACTGTTGATTATTGGTTCATATTATCAACTTTGTGGGAGTCCGACAATATCTTGCAAAATTTGCTTGCAGAAAAAACCAACCGCGATAAGGCTTCTCTCTCAAGAACTTTAGATGGCATGGAAGAGAAAGGCCTTATAAATTGAATTGCCGTTACTGACAATAAGCGAAGTTTAAGAATTGCTCTGACCAGAAAATCAATTGGTTTGAGAGAGACTGCTCGTACTATTGG
>JBFXEO010000112.1:0-9246 GCA_050180015.1 Bacteroidales bacterium
GTTATTTCTCCTCCCTTGTAAACAATAACAGGGGTGATTTCTATTATGGACTTCTTGTTGAAATAATTTGCAGGAATAGTACCTTAATTGGTAGCTTTCACCTTGTTGGCTGTTACTTCCATAGGGTTTGGGGTAACCTTTAAAGTAAAACCGGCAGGCAATTCCTTCATTTTTTCAACACCTCCACAAGCGCTTAATAGTAAAGCGACAAGTGCGATGCTTGCGAATTTTAGACCTTTCATTTTCATATCAAAATTGGTTAGTTGTTTTATTTTCGTAGCAATTTAACATTACAAACATAGCAATCTTTTTATTAAAAAAAAAATGTACCTGCTAAGATAGCTATTCTACATTAGAAAGTTACCCGATTAACACCTTTGTTGTAACTTTTATCAAAAATAACGTGCTTTAATTTTTGGTAGTCGCCTTCTCTTTCAACAAAATCAATTTCAGAGGTATCAATAACCAGGAATGTATAGTCGGGATGTTGCCTGAAAAAGTCGAAGTAACCCTCGGTTAAGTTGTTCAGATAGGTGGGTGCTATGGTTTGCTCGTAAGCTCTTCCTCTTTTTTGAATATTTTGTAAAAGCCTGCTGGTGGGTAGATGGAGGTAAACGTAGAGGTTTGGCCTGGGAAGAGTGCTATAAATGATGGTGAAAATTTGCTTGTACAGGTGTAACTCGTCTCCGGTGAGGGTATTCTGGGCAAAGATAAGCGATTTTGTAAAGAAGTAATCGGCAATGGTAAAGCTATGGAATAGTGATCCCGTTCGTAGATCCACGTTGAGTTGCTTATACCTTTCTGCCAAAAAGGAAAGTTCCAGCGGGAAGCTATACCTGTCCGGATTGGCATAAAATTTAGGCAGGAACGGGTTATCGGCAAATTGTTCTAGGATAAGGTTTGCATTTAAATCGTTTGCTAGCATTGTGGCCAATGTTGTTTTACCCGCACCAATGTTTCCTTCAATTACAAGATATTGCATGTTGGTTTCCCTATTAAATGGTGCTAAGTTAAAAGAATAGCTGTAACCATTTACCTCCTGTTTATAAAAAGGGTTAAGCCGTCTGCCTAACCCCTTTCAGAAAACTATGGTTGTTGGGTAGCATTCACTATTGTTGAACCGCCATTTCCAGGTTGTAGAATATAAACGAGTATATATCAGTGTACTCATCAATCATCATTGATGTTGGTGTGCCGGCACCATGCCCCGCACGTGTTTGAATCCGGATGATAGCGGGATTCTTTGCCCTTCTGTTCTTTTCCTGCATGGTAGCAATGTACTTGAATGAGTGTGCGGGCACAACCCGGTCATCGTGGTCGGCGGTTGTTACCAGAATTGCCGGGTACTTAACCCCTTGCCGGATATTGTGAATGGGCGAATAGCGGTAGAGGTTCAGGAACTGTATTGAATCTTCGCTGGAACCGTAATCGTTTACCCAGGCCCAGCCAATGGTAAACTTATGGAACCGTAGCATATCCATTACGCCAACTTGCGGTATGGCAACTTTGAAAAGATCAGGACGCTGGTTGGTAACGGCACCAATGAGCAACCCACCATTCGATCCTCCCTGTATGGCTAACTTTTTGGGCGATGTATATCTTTCCTTTATTAGGTATTCTGCGGCAGCAATGAAATCGTCAAAAACATTTTGCTTGTTAAGTTTTGTTCCGGCACGGTACCAGTTTTCGCCGTATTCTCCACCGCCGCGTAGGTTTGCCATGGCAAATACACCGCCGTTCTCAAGCCAGAGTAAGCGTGCAGTGCTAAAGTATGGCATCATGCTGATGTTAAAACCACCGTATCCGTATAGCAGCGTCGGATTGTTACCATTCAGCGGCATTCCCTTTTTGTGTACAATAAACATTGGAACCTGCGTGCCATCCTTGCTGGTATAGAATACCTGCTTGGTTTCGTAATCGTCAAAGTTGAAGTTGATCCCGGGTTTGAAGAATACTGTAGATTGATTTTTTTCGATGTTGTACTTGTAAATTACAGAGGGTACTGTAAACGACGAGAAGTTGTAAAAAGCAATGCTATCATTTATGGAACCGCTGATTCCGTTCATTGTTCCGGGTGCGGGGAATTCAATATCAGAAATTTTGTTGCCGTCCAGGTCGTAAACCTCCATTTTGCTTTTTGCGTCAACAATATAGCTGGCAACCACCTTTCCCCCAATTAATGAGCAGCTGCTTAGTACATCCTTACGTTCCGGCAGCAGGTCTTTCCAGTTACCAACCTCAAGGCTATTGATGTTGATTTTAATTAACTTGTACTTGGGCGCTTTGTAGTTGGTTAAAACTATGAGATGATCGTTTACATGATCGAGAATGGTGTATTCAAATTCAAACCCCGTGGTTAGCTGCGAAAAGTCAGCTCTTTTATCGGTAAGGTTCTTGATGTAAACAGAGTTCCCGTAGGTTGACTCGGTTTCGTAAATTATAAGGTATTTCTCATCATCGGTGGTTTGTGCGCTGTAGTTCCGTAACGGGTACTGCCTGTTGGCGAAGATGAGCTCATCGCTCTCCGGGTTGCTTCCAACAGTATGGTAGTAAACCTTATGGTTTTCATTGATGTTTGATAGCTCAGAGCCCTTGTTGGGGTTGTCGTATCTGCTGTAGAAAAACCCATTCTTATACCACGCTATCGACGAAAACTTCACCCACTTAATTTCATCGGCCAGGTTTTTGCCCGAGGCCATATCCAGAACGTTTATTTTTTGCCAGTCGGAGCCGCCATCGTTGGTGGCATACGCCAGGTATTTACCATCGCGCGAGGGGGCTATGGTTGAAAGGGCAACCGTTCCATCCTCGCTGAATGTGTTGGGGTCCAGTAGTACTTTAGGTTCAGAATCCAGCGATTCCATGGTGTAAAGTATGCTCTGGTTTTGCAACCCATCCTTTTTGAAGAAGTAATACCTACCACCCTCCCTGACGGGAATACCCATTGATGTGTAATTCCATATCTCTGTCAGTCGATCTTTAATTTTTGAACGGAACGGAATACTGTTTAAGTAGTTGAAGGTTACCTCGTTTTGTGCTTTTACCCATTCAAAAACTTCGGGCGATTTATCATCTTCTAGCCACCGGTACGGATCGGGAACAGCTGTCCCAAAATAGTTATCTACAACATCTATCTTTTTGGTTTCGGGATATTTTACCCTATTACTGTTGCATGCAACAAATATCATTGGAACAAAGGCTATTAGTATTACCGCTAACTTTTTCATTGTTTGATATTTAACTTTAAGTTAAGTATAACCACAAATGTACATAAATTTATTAAAACAGCTTTGTTTTGTCAATAAATTATCAGTTTTTGCTGGTACGCTGGCCCTTTTAGCGGGGTGAACCTAAAGTTTCTTAAGGGGGTACACGGTTTAGGGTTGATGACCCTGGCTGGAGGGTATGATATTAGTAAAGTGAGGTTGCGGTGTTTTATTTGATTTAGCCTTTTAATATAAACAGTAAAGGGAATCTCAAGATTCCCTTTACCTGTATTTATTCTGACTCTTTTTTCTTAGAGTCGGGTTTGTCTAGCAGTATTTTTCTCGAAAGTTTGAGCTTGCCTGTTTTTTTATCAATTTCGATAAGTTTAACTTCAACAGTATCGCCTTCTTTCAACACATCTTCTACTTTCTCAACCCGCTTCCAATCAATTTCTGAGATGTGTAAAAGTCCGTCCCTGTTAGGCATTATCTCTATAAATGCCCCAAAAGGCATGATGGATTTTACTTTACCGCGATATATCTCACCTACTTCGGGAACGGCAACTATGCCTTTAATCCATTTTACAGCAGCAGTAATGCTGTCTGCAGTATCAGCAAATACGCTCACCATACCATGATTGTTGATTTCTTCAATAGTGATAGTGGTTGATGTTTCGCGTTGAATTTCCTGGATTACCTTGCCACCAGGCCCAATCACGGCTCCGATGGAATCGCGAGGAATGCTAAACTGCTCAATTCTTGGTGCATGAGGTTTGAATTCAGCACGAGGTTTTGCAATGGTTTCAAGAATTTTTCCTAAAATGTGCATTCTGCCTTCATGTGCCTGATTCAAAGCTTTGGCAAGGACTTCGTATGAAAGGCCTTCAACCTTTATATCCATTTGTGTGGCCGTGATGCCATCGCGTGTACCGGCAACTTTGAAATCCATGTCACCCAGGTGGTCTTCATCGCCAAGAATATCTGAAAGGACTGCGAACCGGTTTGAGCCTTTTTCGGTGATAAGACCCATCGCTATACCTGAAACAGGTTTCTTAATTTGAATACCGGCATCCATAAGCGCCAGTGTACCGGCACAAACGGTTGCCATCGATGATGAGCCGTTCGATTCAAGAATATCGCTCACGACACGGATTGCGTATGGATTTTCGTCGGGGTGAGGTATAATATTCTTCAATGCCCGATGGGCAAGGTTGCCATGTCCAATTTCTCGGCGGCTAACACCTCTCGAAGCCTTCGCTTCTCCAGTGGAGAAAGGGGGGAAGTTGTAGTGTAGGGTGAATTTCTCGGTTCCCTTCATTAGCACTTCATCAATAATTTTTTCATCGAGCTTGGTTCCAATGGTTACAGTGGTTAGCGACTGAGTTTCCCCACGGGTGAATACCGCTGAACCGTGGGCCATTGGGAGATAGTCAACCTCGCACCAGATGGGACGTATCTCGTTAGTTTTCCTGCCATCAAGCCTAACGCCTTCATCCAAAATCATATTACGCATGGCTTCCTTTTCAACCGCGTGGTAGTAGCGGTTTACAAGAAATGATTTTGCGCTGCGCTCTTCCTCTGGAAAGGTATCTATAAATGCCTGTTTTATGGCATCGAAAGCTACAGCTCGTTCCTGTTTGGGTAGTACCGATTTTGCAACAGTATATACCTTGTTGTAACAGAACTCGTGAACTTTTGCTTTTAAGTCCTCGTCGTTGGTTTCGTGGCAGTACTGACGTTTAACCACTCCAATTTCCTTGGCCAGTTCAATTTGTGCAAGGCACTGGGGCTTTATGGCATCGTGGGCAAATTTTATGGCCTCAAGCATTTCGGCTTCCGAAACTTCCTTTAGTTCACCTTCAACCATAAGGATGTTGTCGTAGGTTGCCCCTACAATCATGTCAATGTCGGCTTCTTCAACCTCTTTAAATGTTGGATTTATGACAAGTTTCCCCTTTACGCGGGCAACGCGTACCTCGGATATTGGGCCATGGAAAGGGACATCGGAAACGGCAAGTGCTGCCGAAGCGGCCAAACCCGCCAGCGAGTCGGGCATGATGTCCTTCTCCGCTGAAATGAGGTTAACCGTAACAAATGTTTCGGCGTGGTAATCTTCGGGAAAAAGGGGGCGTAGTGCCCTATCCACAAGCCTGGCCACTAAAACTTCGTAGTCCGATGGTTTTGCCTCGCGTTTCATAAAACCACCCGGGAAACGCCCGCTGGCAGCGAATTTTTCCTTGTAATCCACGCTAAGTGGCATAAAATCTACATCTTCTTTTGCTTCCTGAGCGCTTACAACTGTAGCGAGAAGCATGGTTTTACCCATTGTTAGTACAACCGAACCGTGGGCTTGCTTTGCCAGCTTGCCTGTTTCGAGGGTAATGGTTCGTCCATCCCCAAGTTCGATTGTTTTTGTGAAAACTTTAAGCATACTTTAATTTAATTGTAGTAATAAGTTTTTACCCGGTTAGCTGTTTAAAAAACAGAACAGAGGATTACACCGAGTTTCCTCTGTTCTATTGTGTAAATATAGTGATTTATAAAAAAAGGCAATTTTATAATTGCCTTTTGAATTTTTACTTTCTCAAGTTTAATGCTTTTACAACGCCTCGGTACCTTTCAATATCGTTCTCCTTTAAATAGTCAAGTAGTCTTCTCCGTTTCCCTACCAGCTTTAAGAGCGAACGCTGTGTACCATAATCTTTCCTATGTGTTTTCAGATGCTCTGTAAGATGGTTGATACGGTAGGAGAATAACGCAATCTGGCTTTCAGGTGAACCAGTGTCGGTATTAGACTTTCCGTAATCCCTAAAAATCTCTTGTTTTTTTTCTGCCGTCAAATAATTCATAACACTGATAATTAGTGGGTAGATAAACTCTTATTTTGAGGTGCAAAGATAAAACCTTTTTTTATAAAATATTCAGTATTGTAAATATTTTAAAAGGTGAGTTCAATTTTTGATTTTTTAAAGCACTACCGTTCAATGCAATGGAGTGTTAATTATTTTATTTTTTATTCTTTAGAAATGGATTGTACTGTGGGGGCCGCATAAAAATGGGTTATGTTTTAAAAGCGTCAATTACGGAGTAGGTGTTGAGTGAATGCCAGATTATTTTTGATGGCGGTGAATACTGTGGGTAATAAGATATGGCATTGGATTTCGGTTCACATTCCGTTTCTGGCATGCGGGGTTTAATACAGATGACTAATAGCTATAATTTTAGCGATTCATTTGCAGTTTTACCAAGTTTATTCCCCCGTTAAGCGGAGTGGGGGCATAGCTTAAATCCTTCCGGGCCTTATCAATATTCAGGGATGAGTTAAGCGGCCGGGGTGCTGGTTCTGCCAGCTGTTTTGTGGCTACTTTTTGTAGCAGGGATTCGTCTAAACCAAAGGTTTTAGCCACCATGATGGAGAAATCTGCAACCGAAACATGCTCGTTGCCCGATATATGGTATAAACCGGATATTTTTTCAACTGCTAAACGTTCAATGCCTACGGCCAAATCTTCGGCCAGGGTTGGAGTACGAACCTGATCCGTTGGTACCCTGTAGGGCTTGTGTTTGCTGAGGTTTTCTACGACCCTGATCAAAATATTCGACCGCGAAAGTTTTTCCTCGTACCCGTAAACCAGAGATGTTCTGGCGATTGCATGCGATAAATTCATAGATTTTAGTAGGGCCTCGGCCTCCATCTTCGATTCTCCGTAGTATGAGATTGGGTTTACGGGGTCTTCCTCGGAGTAATTCCCCTTGATGCCATCAAAAATAAAATCGGTTGACAGGAAAACCAAATGGACGTTGTAGTTGCTACAGGCCGATGCAATTCGCGATGTCACCTCAATATTCATTCTTTTGCATACAAAACGATCAACCTCGCAGGCATCGGGACTGGAAAGTGCGGCACAATGGATTACGGTTTCGGGGCCGATTTGCTCTATCAGGTTGTTTATGTCCGCATTTAGCAGGTTTGAGGTAAAGGTTTTAGCCCCTTCTACTTGTAGGTGCTTGAGCGATGTGGCGTAAACTTCGTGTTTCTTGTCCGCAGCCAGCCGGTTTACAACTTTCTTTCCAACAAGCCCGTTTGCCCCGGTAACGAGTATTTTCATTGTTTAAATTTATATGTCAGTTTAATAGTTCTTTCAGCTGCCATACCTGATCTCGGTTCCCCAGTACAAAAATCAGTATTCCTTTGCGTAGCAAAATATCTGGGGCAGGATTTAGAATGTATTGGCCATGCTCATCCTTTATGCCGAGTATGCTAACGCCTGTTCGTTCCCGTATTTGCAATTCGCCTATAGTCTTTCCTATTCCTGAGTTTATGTCGGAGCAGGCAATTTCGTAAAGCGAAACATCGCCAACCCTTTGCAGCATAATGTTTTCTACAAATTCGTGCAGGTCGGGCTGTATAACCAGCTTTGCCATTTTTTGTCCCCCAACCTTATCGGGCATAATTACATTGGATGCGCCGGCCAGCTTTAGCTTTTTATCGTTGGCAATGGCCGATGCCCGGCTGATGATTTTTAGGTGCGGGTTCATTTCGCGGGCAGTTATAACTACAAAGAGGTTATCGGCATCGCTGGCTAGGGCCGTAATGAGTGCTTTGGCCCTGTCAACTCCAGCCTTAAGCAGGGTGCTATCCTCGGTGGCGTCGCCCTCTATATATACTATTTTAGGGTTTGCTTGCATATACTGAATAACTTTGGGCCTGTTTTCGATTACTACAACCGGAATGTTGTTATATACCAGCTCCTCTACCGCTTGTGAACCATTGCGCCCGTAGCCAACTACTATAACGTGATCGTGAAGTTTTGATGTACGTTTTTCCATTTTGCTTCTGAGGTTATATTTACTGAAAACTTTTTCTGAAAGATGTTTGGTGAGCAACGAAATGGCAAAGGCAAACAACCCTAGGCTAAAAACGATTAGCATCATTGTAAACCACATTCCTGTGGTTGAAAGCGGCCTCACCTCCTTAAAACCAACCGTGCCTATGGTAATTATCGTCATGTATATAGCTTCGGTAAAGGTGTAGCCCTCGATGTGCATGTAGCCCACTACGCCAAAGAGTAAGATAGTTGTGAGAATTCCAATTGCGAAAATAATTGTACGGTTACCGTGGTTTTCCATAGGTTGAGATTCAACAGTTAATGGCTCTGTAAAGATAAGCTGCTTTTTAGTAAAATGCTGGAACCTATTGGGCAAAAAATACATTTACGGGTATTGCAGTAGTTCGACTTTGTGTGCAGTAGTGCCTGT
Organism: Bacteroidales bacterium; assembly: GCA_050180015.1. Taxonomy (GTDB): domain Bacteria; phylum Bacteroidota; class Bacteroidia; order Bacteroidales; family Tenuifilaceae; genus JBFXEO01. Next base: position 8,466 of record JBFXEO010000112.1, read on the forward strand.
GAGTCAAATGCCGAAGTTGAACCGATACCTAAATTTTGGAACCCATCAATTATACTATTCTTTTCTGCCGGCAACTTTTCAAGTAGATGCAGTGAGGTATCTTTTAGCTCTGGTTTACTGTAAAAATCGGCGTAGGCAAACATAAATGGAACAAGGGAATTTAGAATGATGGTTTCAACCATTTGTTTGCCAACCTGTTTTACCCTGCGAGGGGATTGTTTGCCGAAGGAGTAATGGGTCAGCCAGTAATCCGAGGTATCTACCGATAGTAGCTCTTCGGCCTCCTTTATGCTGGTTACTTCCATCAGCTTTGAGAATAACGATGGGGATTTGTGAATTAGCATGGCCAGCTGTGCTATTCGAATGGTTGGGAATGCCGGTGGCCGTAATCGCATAAATTTCCAAATTGCTCCATCAATTGGCTTAAGGTTAAGCTTGTGTTGAAGGTAGTTATATTCTATTTTAAGAGATAGCTGGTACTCGTCTTCGTTTGTGTAGCTCTCAAGCAAACCAGCCTGACCAAATAGAATTGCCTCAAGCTGGAAAAGGCTGTCTTTGTGTTTTGCCAACGATTTTAAAGGGGTGGTTTTCGCAAGTAGCTCTGTGGGTATTGCGTTAATCTTCAACCCAAAACATCGAACAACCGAGCGGTAGAATGCTTCCTCCCAGCTATTGCCGCACTCTGCAACAGATGTGGTTACTGCCGAAGTTTTTTGTTCCAGCCGTTCCACCATCATTTTCTCAATCCACGATTTGATTCTTATCGGATTAACTCCTCCAA
>JBFXEO010000113.1:0-9244 GCA_050180015.1 Bacteroidales bacterium
AGCCCAAATAAACGGGCACATAGTTTATGCGTTAATTAAACGATACAGATTGCCTTGCTGATATTTTACCGTTAGAACATTTTTAACACTAGTCTTTTTATTATACAAAGTATATCATTTAAAGCGGCCGGAATACCATTTAATAAAAAGTTGTAATTTTGATTCAATCCATTCTTTATAATAATTTCAACTTAATGCGCTATGAGAAAGAAGATTGTTGCCGGAAACTGGAAAATGAATACCACTTTACCCGATGGTTTTAATTTGGCGAAGGACGTAATTGCCAAGGCCGCAGAGGTTTCGCCCGATGTTGTACTAATTGCCATACCGCCTTTTACCCACCTAAGCGATATTGTTAAAGTATCCAAGGGTACACGGCTAAGGGTTGGGGCGCAGAATTGTGCCGTTTGGGAAAAAGGGGCCTATACGGGTGAGGTTTCCGCTCCAATGCTTCAATCGGTGGGTGTAGAATATGTTATTTTAGGTCATTCTGAGCGGCGCGAGTATTTCGGTGAGGATAACCTAATGCTTTTCAAAAAAATAGAGCTGGCCTTGGCCAATAACCTGGTGCCAATATTTTGCTGTGGCGAAAAGTTGGATGAGCGTGAATCAAACAATCACTTTAGGGTTATCGAGCAGCAGGTGACCGAATCGCTATTCGGTTTATCCACCGATCAGATGCTTAAAGTGGTTATCGCCTACGAGCCGGTTTGGGCCATTGGAACCGGCAAAACTGCGACTGCCGATCAGGCACAGGAAATCCACGCCTTTATTCGTGGGGTAATTGCCAAAAAGTTTGGAAACGATTTGTCCCGCCAAATAAGCATACTATACGGGGGTAGCTGTAAACCATCGAATGCCGCTGAAATATTCGCCAAACCCGATGTTGACGGGGGGCTGATTGGTGGCGCATCGCTGGTTGCTGCTGACTTTATTGGGATTGCCAAATCGTTTTAGTTGCTTGTTGATGGTTGATCGCGAAATAGTTTCTATCCTTTAACCTTTATCCCCTATTTATAGTGAGTTACATTGAATTAGCAATTAACGTAAACCCGCCTGGCGAGGAAACCAATAACATTCTCATCGCCCAGCTTTCCGGGTTGGGCTTTGAGGGTTTTATGGAGGATACGGATGGTTTCCGGGCGTACATTAAAGTATCATATTTTTCTGCTAATGTAGATGATGTGCTGAGTTCGGTGATTATTCCCGATGGAGTAACTATCAGCTACAAGGTAACGGAGATAGAGGAAAAGAACTGGAACGAGGTCTGGGAATCGAACTTTGAGCCAATTATTGTAGATAACCGGTGCCTGGTGAGGGCTTCGTTCCATGCAAACAACCCTAAAGCCGATTACGATATAGTTATCGATCCTAGAATGGCATTCGGAACAGGCCACCACCAAACCACCTATTTAATGCTGAATACTCTGCTCGATTTGGATGTTGAGGGAAAAGCTGTACTCGATATGGGCTGTGGAACAGGCGTGCTATCAATCCTCGCTGAAAAGCGGCATGCGATGAAGGTTTTGGCCATCGATAATGACGAATGGGCCTACCGGAATGCCAAGGAAAACGTTGCGGGAAACGGCTGTAGCCGGATTGAGGTCATGCTTGGCGATGCAAACCTGCTTGCCGGTAAGCATTTCGACGTAGTGCTGGCCAACATCAACCTTAATACTTTGCTGAACGATTTACCCATTTACGCTGCCGCCCTGAATGCCGATAGCATGCTGTTGATGAGCGGAATGCTGAAATTGGATGTGCAAAAATTGGTTGATACGGGAAAAAACCTTGGGCTAAAACATGCTGTTACGCGCTACCGGGACGATTGGGCATTGGTTTCCTTTACAAAATAGAAATACCGGATGAGTTTACCCTTTAGCCATAAAAAGAATGTATTCGCACTATTAACCATTGCTGTACTATTACTATTTTTTACGCCATCGCCTAAAGCTTTCATGCAGGACGAAAATAAGTTTTCCGGCGATATTCTTAAATTTCCCGAAGAGCTAAGCTCAATAGTCAGTAAAAATTTAAGTAAGGATGATGAAGCGTTCATTCAGGGGTTTACGGCATTCTGGATAACGGATTCGGTATCGGAGGAGAACAAAAAACATATCATCGACATATCCAACGAAATGCTCCCAATACTACCCGAGAGCAAGGAGTTGGTTCTGGTTTACATCAAGCTTGTCGCCCAGTTCTTCAGGGATGAGTATGCCCACAATAATTATGATGCCTGGGATAAGGCATACTCCTCACAGCTTCAGTCAGAGGAGGTATCGTACACCTCGTTGATTGGCTTTATTCGGTTCTCGCAGGCCCTCCTCAAAAATTCAACGCTGAAGCAAACTAACACATTCTCGTGGAAATCGGGAACGCATCCATCGTATCAGCTTGAATTCAACGGTAAGCTGATGGTTAGGCTGAATAAGGTAGATTTGATCTGCATCAATAATTCCGATAGCATCTTTATCACAGAAACCAGCGGAATCTACGATCCCGAAACCGGGATGTGGAATGGTAACGGGGGAAAAATAACCTGGATCCGCTCCGGTTATCCCGATGATGAAATTTTTGCCCGTGTTGAAAATTACCAGCTAAACCTCAACAAAAACTCCTATACCATAGATTCTGTTTACTTTACCAATAAGGATTACTTTAAGGAGCCAAGCCTGGGGGCAATAACCGACAGGTTAATAAAGGATTACCAGCAGGCTACAATCCCATACCCCGAATTTAAATCGTACGGGAAATGGTTTCAAATCAAAAATCTATTTAAGAATGTCGATTACGAGGGCGGTTACGTAATGAGTGGCTCAAGGCTAATTGGGATGGGATCGCAGGATAAGCTGGCCACGGTTAACGTAAGCAGGCAGGGAAAAGAATTTTTGAGGGTTGAGGGAAACATTCTAATTTTTCAGCGGTCCATTTTAAACACCGAAAAGGCAAGCGTTCTGTTCAAGTTCGATGGCGATTCAATTTATCACTCTGGACTCTACTTCAACTACAATAATAAAAATAGAACGGTAACCATATCGCCAACCGAAAAAATTACCACGCAAAGTCCCTTTGTCAGCTCATACCATAAGCTCAGCATTTGGGCAAACCAGCTGACCTGGAAGATTGATGAGGACAAGATGATATTCAGCGCTGCAACCGGGGCTTCAATCGGGAAGGCCTACTTCGAATCCGATAACTTTTTCAACGAGGCTTACTTCGACGATATGATGGTTCCCAACCAGAAACATCCTTTGCTCGAAATATGGAATTACTCCGTAAAGATTAAGAGTAAAACCTTCCTCTCCGCCGACCTGGCCGTTTACCTGCGAAAACCCGTTGAGGAGGTGAAAATTGAAATGATGCGCATAGCCAAGCAGGGCTACATCCTGTACGACTTCAACTCCGACGAAGTTCAAATCACCCAAAAGCTACGCTACACCGTAATGGCACGTTTTCAGAAAATTGACTACGATGTTATTCGTTTTGCATCAACCTGCCCGGGTCAAATCCCCAACGCAGAGCTGGATTTGAAAACCATGGATATGCGAATCCGTGGCGTTGAGAATATCTCGGTAAGCGACTCGCAGAATGTATATATCAACCCGTACAACCGGGAAATACTAATGCAGAAAAACAGAAATTTTGAGTTTGGAGGAACCGTGCAGGCCGGATTGTTCAAATTTTCGGGGCCCGTTTTTAGGTTCAACTACGACGAGTTTAAGGTTGATTTGCTGGACGCCGATCTGCTTGAACTTGACTACCAAACCAATAACCGCGATGTTTACGGGCGTAGAATACTGCAAGGGGTGGCCAATACGCTGGAAAAAATTACAGGCTACATTTTAATAGATAAGCCCAACAACAAATCGGGGCTAATTAGCAACCCCAACTACCCTATATTCCATAGTAACCAAAACTCCTTTGTTTACTACGATGCCCCGGAAATTCATAACGGGATTTACAGGCGCGATTCATTTTACTTCCAAATACTCCCGTTTACCTACGAAAATCTCGATAACTTTGAGAGTAACGATCTTACTTTTACCGGCATACTTTTTTCCGGGAATATTCTGGCTCCCATTGAGGACACGCTCGTGCTCAGACCCGACAATTCGTTGGGCTTTATCAAAAAAACACCTCCCGAGGGGTTGTCCCTGTATCGGGGGAAAGGTAAAGCGTATAGTCAGATTGACCTTAGCAATCGGGGATTAATTGCCAATGGCGATATAAAGTATATTACTTCCACAACATCATCCGACGAAATGTACCTTTTCCCCGATTCCATGGTAACCAACTCCACCAGGATTACCATGAACAAGCAAATCTCCGGAATAGAGTATCCAAGGTTAGTGGGCGAAGAGCATCATATAAAGTGGATGCCCAAACTCGATAAATTTTACATCAATCAGGGGGGGAAACCTTTCGTAATGTACGATTCTCTGGCTTCCCTTTCGGGGAATTTGCTGCTTCAGCCGTTAGGCTTAACTGGCGATGGCTCCATTTCTCTTAAAAATGCGAGGCTTGCCTCCAGCATGTACGAATTTAATGCCGATGATTTCACATCGCCAAAGGCAAACCTCGCTTTGCTAAAACCCGAAGCGGAGGAGCTGGCCTTTACCACCAACGATGTAAAATCGAAAATCGATTTTAAGAATCAGCTGGGAGAGTTTGAAAAAACAAACGAGGGTATTTTTGCCCGTCTGAATGCGCTTCAGTACGAAACGTACTTAGACAGGTTTAGGTGGAGCATGGTTTCTCAGGATTTAACGCTGTTGACCCCAATGCGTCAGCAGGCCGTTGAGTCCGGTATGTTTACAGTTTCCCGTATGGCCGATAGGGATTCCATACCGGCCGGATCGCTGTTTTACTCGCTTAAACCCGGAGAGGATTCGCTCTACTTTTTTACCCCAAAGTCAACGTATAACCTTCAATCATCGGAGCTAAAGGCCGATAGCGTTCGTTACATCCTGGTTGCCGATGCGGCAATTTATCCAAAGGATAAAAAGGTAAAGGTTGATCCGGTTAACCGGATCAGCAAACTTTCGATGGCAACCATTCGCGCTAACCTTTCATCGAATTATCACCGAATATACAATGCTGAACTTGCTATTACCAGCCGTAAAAAGTATAAGGGTAATGGTTTGTATGATTACATAGATGAGCAAGATTCAGTTCAAACCATCACATTTAAAAATGTAGAGTCCAACATCGACCTAAATACCGTTGCGCAGGGAACATTAACGGAGCCCGATGATTTTAAGCTAAGCCCACACTTTGCATTCATGGGCAATGTTAGCCTTAATGCACCGGAAAAATTGCTTAACTTTTCGGGAGGTGTACTTCCTCTTTACAGCTGCAGGGGAGCTGGAGCCCAATGGTTAAGGTTTGAGTCATCCATCGATCCCAGGAGTGTACAAATACCAGTTGGGGAAAAGCCCCAGAATCTTAACCTCCATTACCTGGTTAGCGGTTCTGTTATTGCGGAAGATTCGCTTAAACTCTACGGAGGTTTTATGCGAACACGTAAAGATTACGCCGATAAGTCCATTGTTCAGGCCCAGGGATTTATGGCGTTTAACAACAATAACCGGAGATTTATAATTGCACCGCCCTACAAGTTAGCCAACCCCGATACCTCGGGGAGTAGCGTTAGCCTTCAGAAAGATTACTGCATGGTTTTTGGCGAGGGCCCGGTGCAACTGCCCATCAACCTTGGGCAGATTAAACTCAAGAGTGTTGGTAGTACCATACACAAGCTGGATGAAAACGATTTAGGCCTTGATTTAGTCCTGCAAATCAACATTCTGTTCAACCAGAAAGCCCTTGAGGCTATGGCAGCCGAGTTGAATGGAGCCATTACGCTCGATCGGGTTGATTTAAGCCGAAAGATATACCGGAAGGCACTGTACGAATGGCTTGACCCTTCCGATGTTTCTGCTGCGCTGAACCAACTTTCACTTTTCGGGGCATTTAGTCAAATCCCCCAGGGGTACGAAAGTACAATTATACTGAATGATGTTAGGCTGAAATGGGATCCGGTACGAAAATCGTTTGTTTCTAAAGGAAAGTTGGGTGTAGGCACTGTTGGTAATATACAGGTAAACAAATTTGTGAATGGTTACCTGGAAATTTTTAAGCGCAGGAGCGGCGATTTAATGACACTTTACATCCATTTGGGCGATGATAAATACTACGTTTTTACCTACACTAAAAGTGTAATGCAGGTTTCATCGAGCAATCCCGATTTTATACTTCCAGTAAGGGAACAAAAGTCGAGCGAACAGCGGGTTAAGGTTCGCCCGGGAGAACCCGGATACCGGTTCCTGATTGGAACCAAAAAGGATTTGGATCAGGCCCGGCAGCGATACCAACAGCTAATGTATGGCATTAATCCGGGCAAGGATGAGACCGACGGCAGTGCAAGTGTTAAGGATGATGGGAATGCTAAAAAATCCTCTGAGGACGATCAAGCCGAAAAGACCGATAATGCAGAAAAAGGTTAATGCCCATCCCTTTTCTTTTCCCAAACCTCCATATCCGTTATTTTATCACCCACAACGGAGAATCGTACGGCTGTCTTTACTGTATGAAATCCACTATTACCAGCCGCTCCGGGATTTACGTATAGGAAGTTATACTTTTTATCAAACTTAACCCTTAAAATATGGCTATGCCCGCAAATAAAAATATCAATGGGCAGTTCTGCAATTAAAGGCTTTACCCGAGCGTCGTATTTCCCCGGAATTCCGCCAATATGGGTGATTAGAACATTCATATCTTCCACCTTAAAGTGGAGGTATTGTGGGTATTGCCTACGTAATTTCTGATCGTCGATATTCCCAAAAACGGCTTGTAACGGTTTAAATGTGGCCATCTTATCGGCAAGCTCCAAGTTGCCAATATCGCCGGCATGCCAAATTTCATCGCAATCGGCAAAAAAAATATTTAACCCTTCGTCCCAAAAACCGTGGGTATCCGATACAAGACCTACTCGTTTCATTGGTGAGGATTAAATATATTAGACACTAAACATCAGGCTTAATAGCCATCTCAAAAGTACAAAAACAGCAATCTAAAAACATAGGTTTTTAAGAGATTTTTTTGCAATTACAATCTGATATTAATCTCTGAAATCTATTTACTATTTTTGGTTTTCTAAACAGTTAAACAGATGCAGATATTTTATGCACCCGATATTGCAGGCAATACTTATACACTTCCCGAAGAAGAGTCAAAGCATTGTATAAGGGTTTTAAGGCTAAGTACAGGCGATGAGCTGACCCTTATAGATGGTAGGGGAAACTTATTTACAGCAACCATCTCTAATCCCAACCCAAAGCGTTGCGAGGTAATTGTTACTGATATTCAGAAGGAGTTCGGGAAAAGGAATTTCAACCTGCATATTGCTATTGCCCCTACAAAAAACATTGAGCGGTTTGAGTGGTTCCTCGAAAAAGCGGCAGAGATCGGAATAGATGAAATCACCCCGTTACTCTGCGAACGTTCGGAACGGAAAGTTGTGAACCCTGAACGTTTGGAAAAAATAATTGTTTCGGCCACTAAGCAATCGATCAAGGCTTACGTTCCCAGGCTCAACGAGATGATTCCCCTGAAACAATTGGTAGAACAAAAAAATGAGGGTCAACACTTTATCGCTCACTGCAATAGTTGGGATTTACCGCCATTAAAAAACTGGGTAAAACCCAACGGGAACGTAATTATTCTTATTGGACCAGAAGGTGATTTTACACCAAATGAGGTTAGTTTATGCCTAAAAAATGGATATAAGGAAATCAACCTAGGGGCATCTCGCCTAAGAACGGAAACTGCCGGGGTAGTGGCTTGCCATACGGTTAATATTGTAAACCAATAAAAAATTGAGTTATACTCTCGATTTTTTATTATTAAGTGTATAGATCATCCAACCCCATAGTTTAAAACATTCAGTATATTGGAAGTATCTGTTTTATATAATTCAGTGTACAGGCATTTTGTACAAGTAATAGCTGTAAAACGCTTATTCTGAATATCAAAAATACGCGCCAGCTTACTTCCAACAGCGTAAAACTTTCCGACCTCAAATTCGTTGTTTCCACATTTCGGACATTTACTTTTTGCTCTGATCTTTTTCTTTTTACTTGTTTTTATCATTATCTGCTTCCCCTGCATTTACACTATTATTGTCAGAATTACCCGAAACCGGTTTTTTAATTCTACCCGTTTTTCTTAAGGATTGATCTATAATCCATTCCAATTGCCCGTTGGTGCTGCGGAATTCATCTGCAGCCCACTTTTCCAAAGCGGCCATCTTATCGGGATCAATTCTTAGTACAAACGATTTCTTCTTTGCCATAATTACAGAAATAAATCAAATCCTGATTCGATGAGCAATTATTAATACCCCTTATTGATTTTCCTTTTCATTGCATTGCTAAAACCAATTCCTGAAAATTGTCAAATGTAGGTCTATTGATGTAGCGTGCCAGTATTCACAACTGGACGTGCCGATTCATCAGAGCAGAGTACCACCATCAGGTTGCTTACCATAGCGGCTTTTTTCTCTTCGTCCAATTCTACTATTTGTTTTTGCAACAGTTGATCTAGCGCCATTTGTACCATACCTACAGCACCTTCTACAATTTTACTTCGTGCCGCTACCACCGCAGTTGCTTGCTGGCGCCGCAGCATTGCCCCTGCTATTTCCGATGCGTATGCAATATAGTTAATCCGCGCCTCTATAACCTCTATCCCTGCAATATTCAACCGTTCAATCAGCTCGGCTTCTAACCTGTGATTCACGGCTTCGCCGCCGGCACGCAGGGTAATATCCTCCTCTTCATGCTCAAAGTTATCGTAGGGAAACATACCCGCCAGCTTACGTAGTGCAGCATCGCTTTGCACCACAACAAAATGCCCGTACTCATCAACATCAAACGATGCTTTGTAGGTATTACTCACTTTCCAGACCAATACTAAGCCAATCATAATTGGATTGCCAACTTTATCGTTTACCTTAATTGGCTCACTGTTAAAGTTCCTGGCCCTAAGCGAAATTCGTTTTTTGATGTAAAAAGGGTTGGTCCAAAAGAATCCATTTCTGCGGATAGTGCCCATGTACTTGCCGAAGAGGATTAGAACTGCCGATTCATTGGGGTTAACAACAATAAATCCGGGTGCAATTAAAATTACAGCAGCAAACCCCAATACATACCATGCTACTTCTGTCACCACGAGTGCAGTA
>JBFXEO010000114.1:0-9228 GCA_050180015.1 Bacteroidales bacterium
AACCCAGTGAGGCAAAGGGCAGATTTAAACTTACCAAAAAAAATGTGAAAGATGCCAAGCAGAAATTAAACCAGGCGTCAGAAGAGGTCGTTAATAAAATAGAAAACAAGAAAAAGGAAATAAAAGAAATTCAGAGTAATTTGGTTAATGATCCAGAGCCTCTTCAACTTTATAATATTGAAAACATTAAATCAAAGTATGATGAAGCGATAGTCGCATTGGAATTAAGGAAGAATAAAATAGAAAAGAAGATAGATGCATATAATAAGGAACTGAAAATTGGGACGCGTTTAAATCTAAGTTAAATCATGCCTTGGAAGAACGCGGTACAACTTTAACGGGTTTTGTGACAAAGTCTAGGTGGATAATTGCTAGTGTTTTATCGTTGGGTTGTAAACATTTTTTAGAACGAGACAGCCTTGTTGTTAACATTTTGATCAGCATGATAGCATAAACATTTAATAAAACAAATAAGACATGAAAGCACAAAATTTACTCAATACAATTGGCGGAACACCTCACATCAGATTAAATAAGTTGTTTCCCAAAAACGAAGTTTGGATTAAGGATGAACGACGGAACCCTGCAGGAAGTATTAAAGATAGGGCAGCCCTGGCAATGGTTGAAGATGCCGAAAGTAAAGGAACCCTTAAAAAGGACGGGGTTATTGTTGAGCCCACATCGGGGAATACAGGAATAGGGCTGGCCATGATTGCTGCGGTTAAGGGTTATAGAATAATCCTTACGATGCCCGAGTCCATGTCGGTCGAACGCCGAAAAATACTTGCAGCCTACGGTGCAGAATTGGTGCTTACTCCAAAACCCGAAGGAATGAAAGGCGCAATTGCAAAGGCAGAAGAAATTGTAAGCAAAACGCCTAATGCGTGGATGCCAATGCAGTTCTCCAACGGAGCAAATCCGGATATACATTGTGGAACAACCGCCAATGAGATTATTGAGGATTTTCCCGATGGAATAGATTACCTAATTGTTGGTGTTGGGACAGGCGGGCACATTTCGGGAGTTGGAAAAAGGTTGAAAGAGGTTTTTCCTACACTTAAGGTTATTGCCGTTGAACCAGTTGGATCCCCAATGATATCGAAAGGAATAGCAGGATCACATCCAATTCAGGGAATTGGAGCAGGATTTATTCCTCCGAATTTAAACAGGCAAATTATTGATGACGTTGTTACTGTTGACGGGGAAAGAGCCTTTGAACTTGCCAGAAAAGCCGCTCAACGGGAAGGCCTGCTTGCAGGGATATCAACCGGAGCAAATTTGGCTGCAGTTGAAACCTACCTACCCGTTGTTGGCCGAGGGAAACGAATACTAACATTTGCCTACGATTCCGGAGAACGGTATATGAGCGTGAACGGACTGTTTGCCGGTATCTAAAGGATGTTAAGAATGGTTGCTGAGCTTGTCGAAGCAACCATGATCAATCACCTGTTAATTTTCTTTTATCAGCTCGCCGCTTCCCCACCGGGTTAACTTTATGGTAGGGTTTCCGGAATAGTAAACATTTCCGGATGATTTAATGGTAACATCAAAAAGCTGGTTAACGTTTATGGGCAAATCAACGGTACTCTCCTGCGATAAATAACAGGTATCGGTTTCAAGGGCCGAACAATCGAACCTTGATGACCCCCGGCAGGACATTTCCGTTTTTCCCGACTTCCCTTTAACTATAAATACTCCAAAATGATCGTCAGAGGTTTCAATTTTTAGGGATTTTACATCGATGGAAACATCGCATTCCGAGAAATCTTCCCAGTCTATCAGGTAGAATGAATCCGATGTAAATGTTCCAAGGGTTTCAATTTTTGCCGGATTGTGAACGTTGATGGCCGGCAAATAGCCAAGGTGTATTTCCGCTTTAACCTTATCGTATCCGTAAAGCCAGCGATGTGAAATGTTGTGGTCTAGCACCAGCACACCGTCAACCATTTTAATTTGCATTTTTGCTTGAAAATTTTCTCCGCAAGTTACGTTTAGGTAGCTGCTGTCGTCCTGAATTAATGTAACAACAAAAATATTTCTAACCTCAATGGTTGCTATTTTATCGGTAATTTGGATGGTACGCGTTTCGGTATCTCCCTCGGACCAGTCTTCTACCAGGCCACATCCCGTGAGCAGTGTAACTGCAAGGGGGAATAAGTATCCTATTGTCTTCATAAGTTAATTTTACTCCGTATAATATTATACTTAATGCCAAATTCCACAAAATCGGCCTGGGCTAGCCAGTGGGCCTTTATGGCCATACTTGCCTGCAGGTTGGGCGTAATGGAGTAGCGTATCCCAATCTTGTTGGACCAGAAGCCATAAGGGCCATAGCTGCATTTTATGTAAAATCCCGGCTGGAACGTAATTAAAATTTTACCGAGAACCAGAGCGTAAAGCGGGTTCACTGTTACGTTGATATGGTCTGATCTTTTAAAAGACTCTTCATTATTGTCCATTTCAAACTCTTTTTCCATAGAGTCATCCCAGTACGCGGTGGTTTCTAGGCCGATTAATGAGGAGGTGCTCACTACGCGCTGGTATTCGGCAGAAATTCCGGCCGCGTAGTAAAGCTGGTTATCAAATCTTGAGGTTGACTTTCTTCCCGAGATGATACCCAGGTAAAATTTTGATCTGTTCTCGTAGCTGGGTTCGGGCAGGGCATCTTTGATAATAATTTCCCGTTCGTCCGAGAAGGCGTACTGTAGTCCCAAACTTGTGGTAACTATATTGAACCCCTTGTTGGGCTCCTTGATATTCCCGTTGGAAGCGTGAGTAAAACCCAAAAATAGCCGCATGTTTAGGTTTGGGCTTAGCCGGTAGTAGGTAACCAGGTCGTACTGAAAGAAAACATTTATTGGTGTTGCTACTACCATATCGTAGGGGTTAGAGTTAACATCGTAGTGCTTTGTGATATGGCTAACTCCAAAGGAGAGCTTGTTGCCAATATTAAACCTGTGTTTTATGGGTAGGAACCGGCGGTCAATGTAAAGGTATAATCCTGTCAATTTTCCGAATATTTTATTGTTTCCCAGGTTCGAATGGTATATACCTGCACCTACCTGCGGGTAATTGTAATCGCGGTGCCATTGCTTATTTCCCAGCGTAAGAAGCCCAACGTTGAGCTGGAATCCGGAAACATGCTCTTCCAGTAAGTATTGTATGTAGTCGTGGTGCGGAGCAATAAAACCGTACCGGGGTTCAACGCTAAAGACAAGTCTTTTGGCCAACGGGTTCTCCTGCGAAAAGGTAAATTGGCCGGTTAAAATTGTAAAAGTAAATATTAGCGGTAGCGAAATGACTATCTGTTTTACTCTAAGCATAGCAACAAAATCAGGTTAAATTTTATATTTTAAACCGGACAGCCAGCTCCAGCACCTGGTTGTACTGCCCTTGGTTAAGCCTGTATGCAATGTTTCCTTTATGCGGGCGGATTGGCAGAATGGAGTAGCTGGCAAATGCACCAATTATCCATCGTTCCTTGTAGCGGTACTCCATCCCCGCAATACCCGCGAATTCAAATTTTTTGTACGCATCGATGTCCTCGTCGGGGAACGATCCCCAATTGGTCATTTCCTGCGCTTTGCCCAGGTATCCAAAGCCAACCCCCCCCATCACCTGGAATTTATTTTTGAGGCGATAGCCAATAAATATTGGAACTTCGTAGTAATGCAGCCGCATTCGGTAGTAACTTGACGATTCTTCGGATGTTTTAGCGTAGCTGCCCTTTTGAGTATATCGTAGTTCTATCCGGCCGAACCACTCGTTTTTTAAATTATGCTCAACCCAAATACCTGCAATTGGCCCTGCCTTGTTGTAACCCCCATAACCATCGCCGTCAACCTGCGTTGCGGCAATTCCAAGTGTAAAACCTGCATCAAAGGGCTGGGCAACAAGGTTTAGGCTGTAACTGTGTATGAGCATTATGATTATTAAAATACGAAGCATAAAGTGGTTATAGCCTTGTTTTAAACATTTACATTTATGGTTAAGTTGTCAAAAATAATAGATTAAAGTTGATGTGCATAGCGAATGACAATTTTCTGTAAAATATTGAGTGGTTGCCTGAATATTTGCTACGAAAAAAAAGATGGATTTGGGTGGAATGGTTGAATGATAAGTATTTTTTTACCGGTTGCTGATGGCCATTTTGAGCATTACGGGGATACCAACCGATGCTTTTTCTTTTATCATCGTAACTTTACGTTGGCTAACTTTTACTTCGTTAGGATCTACGAGGTAAATGGGGCAACGCCGGGGAACATAGTCAATTAGCCCCGCTGCCGGATAAACGTTTAACGATGTTCCCACCACGGCAAATATTTCGGCACTTTGGGCTAACCGAATGGCGTCGTCCATTGCAGGTACCGCTTCGCCAAACCAAACAATGTGTGGTCGCAGCTGGTGGCCTTTCCCGCACTTATTGCCCCAGCTAATATCGTTGTAGCCAATGTCTATAATTTGCGATGCATCGGCTGTTGATTGCGCTTTGGTTAACTCGCCGTGCAAATGGAGAACGCTTGTACTTCCGGCACGTTCGTGTAGGTTATCAACATTCTGGGTTATAATGTTTACGGTGAAATCTTTTTCTGCCCCGGCAAGGGCTTTATGGCCTGAATTTGGCTGTGCCTTTTGTAGCTGCCTTCGGCGTTCGTTGTAGAACTGAAGTACCAGCTGGGGATTTTTTGACCACCCATCAACGCTGGCAACTTCCATCACATCGTACTCTTCCCATAGTCCATCCATGTCACGGAATGTGCGTATTCCACTTTCGGCACTTATGCCGGCTCCGGTTAAAACCACCAGCCGTTTTTTCATTGTGTTTTTAAACTAACGTTGGACTATTTGTTCCTTTGAATTAGCAGGTAAATGGCATTGGCAAAGTTTACACCTAAGTCAATGTAGCCCTTACTGTCATAGTGCCATGTGTCTGAATAGCTATAGCATTTTGTACTTCTTACAATAAGTGCCCGGCTATCGGTTCTTGCATACTTTTCCTGTGCATACTGTATTAGCTCCCCGTAATCCCAGACTTTACCATCCGTATCATTCCCAGAGTCAGATATTTTCCCGATGACAACGGGTAGATCGTCTGTATGAAAACTTGCCCGGAGTAAATCCATCAACCTTTTTAGATTTGAGTAATAGCGATCCGCAATTTCTTCCGTGAAGGAAGCGTCTGCTTCTCCTTGCATCCAGATTATCCCGCTGGGGATTAAAATGTCCTCTTTACCATCATTATTTATATCATTGGTAAATAATGCTTTATGTATTGTGCGTAGGCAGTTATCGTATTGGTTTACTCCATTTTTTCCCCGGTAGTCTGGTTCCCAGCAACCAAAATTTCCGGTGGCCAGGCTGTCTATTGAAGTTCCTCCTCTTGAATACTTAATCAGAGCAATTTTTTCATGGGGGAATAGTTCCTGTAGGCGTTTTACGAAGGAAAGTTCAATTCCGAATCTATCCGATAGGTTGTTCTTTTTGCCGTCGGATGAAAACCCTGCGCCATGCCCTGGTTTTAACTTCTCCCAGATGCCTAATCCTCCAGATGTGTTCTCATCGCCAACGGGATTTCCATGGAATATCCAAACATTTTCAAATTCAGTATTCAGGTAATCCGGTAAATCCCTATTAAAACCGTAACCATCCATGTTGGATTGTCCGCCCAGGTAAAAAACCCGAATGGTATCGGCTTTAGGCTGACCAATTGCAATAAAAGGCATAATTGACAAAAGGAACAATACTGTATTTTTCATTTCTGGTTTATTTAAATTAGTTACAACTATAGTTCCATCATAAAATCAATAAGGTTGGTATCGCTTTCAATGTCCAGTTTTTTCCTTAGCCTGTAGCGGCTAATTTCTACGCCCCTAACGCTGATGTTAAGAATTTGTGCAATATCCTTGGTTGACATGTTTAGCCTTAAGTATGCGCAAAGCCTCAACTCGCTGGGTGAAAGCTTAGGGTATCGTTCTTTTAACCTTTTAATAAAATCACCGTGTACCTCGTCAAAATGGAGTTCAAAGCGCTGCCAGTCATCGTCCATTCTCAAATCGGAGTTAATAGTTTTGATCAGCTCGTTCAGCTCCTTCTGCGACGACGGGTTGTTTCTGATAATAGCTTCGAGTTTTATTTTGAGCCGGTTCAGAATTTCGTTTTTATGGGTGATGTGCAGTGCAATGCTGGCAATTTCCCTGTTTTTATGCTCAAGGTCGTACCTTTTCCTGTCAACCTCGGCCTGTAACTTTTCGTTTCTTAGCCGTATGATCTCACGTTCGGCCTCAAGCACCTCTCGTTTGTATTCCTCTTCCTTTATTTTTAGCTCCAGGCGTTGCTGTTCTTTTATTTTTTTTGTGGCATTTGTAACTTTTTGCCTGATTAAATTGCGGATGAACCAGATTAATCCGCCAAGAATTACCATGTAAACTATCCACGCAAATGGTTTTAAGTACCACGGGAAATCAATGGCAAAAGCGTAATGGGCCTCTGTACTCTGTACCTGGTTGAGGTTCGATGCCCGAACTTTAAAGGTGTAGTTTCCCGATGGCAGATTCGTGTATTCCTTACGGGTATCGGTGCTCCAGTCGGACCATTTGGTGTCGTAGCCCTCAAGGAAGCAGCTGAATCGGATATTATTTTCGGTGTAAATGGGGCAGGTGAATGTAAACCGAACCGAGTTTTCTTTATGTCTTAACTTTATGCTGGAAGCATTGCTATTACAGTAGTTCAGGTAGATACCCTTTTCCGATGGGGTTAACGTGCTGATCTCTTTTATGTAGCAGCTATAGCTTAAAGTGTCGCTGAGCGATTGCGAAAAATTGTACCGGATTAATCCCTTTTCTGTGCCAACAAATACGTTTGATTCATTGTAAACGTATATGTTTTCGTACGAGGAAACAAAGTTGCTGCCAAACCTGATCAGCGGGGTTGATAGCATATTGCTTTGCCCGTCGGCATTTTTCACCAGAATTTTAATGTCGTTACTTTTCAGTATCCAGATATTTCCATCCCTGCTCTCCACGATGCTACGGATGTTCAGCGTGTCCTTAATCATCCTGTTAAACTCGCCGTAGGGCTCCATCCTGTCGGTTAGGGCGTTGTACCTGTACACTCCTTTCGATGTGGTGAAAATTACCTGATTTCTTATTTTTTCTGCATTTATTCCAATTTTATTGGGAAAACCTTTTGACGTGTCGTACAGGTACGAGTGCAGAACGCTATCCTTTGCTTCGTTTAGCACCAGCTTATATATTCCCTTGTAGCCGTGTGCCATCCAAATATTTTCGTTATCGTCCTCAACTATTTTTCTCGACGATTCTATAAAACCGGCTATTTTTCTGGAAAATGTCCATACTCCATTTTTAAGTTTGTACAGATGAATGCCATTGTACTTTCCTACCAACATTTTATCGGGACTGTTTTTGAGCTTTAGGAACATCCACGATCCCTCTTCCTCCGAGATTGCCCGGGCAGTCCCATTAACGATAAAAGTTCCGAAGTTGTGTCCACAGTATAGCCTTCCGTCCAGAATGTCCAAATTCCAGACCTGCCCTTTGGTACGATCGACTCGCGTGAATATGCTAGAATTGTTTAAATTTTGTACAATGGGCCAGCTTGCCCTGTACAAACCCTGGTTTGTTCCAACGTAAAGGTTATTGTTGTAAATCATTGAGGTGTAAGTGGCTCCAAGTAAACCAACACCCTCGCCCAGTATAGATATGGGCGAATTCAGCTCTAGGTAATCCAGGCCGTTATCTAACCCCAGCCACAAATTTTGGTTTTTGTCCAGAAAGGTACTTAATACGGTATTATTCTGTAGCCCTTTATTTTTGTTGATATGCTGAATAAGCCGCCCATCATTATCAGTAATTATTAATCCATCTTGTATAGTACCAAAAGCAACCAAGCTGTCCTTGAGGGCTGTTGCAGAAAAAATTTGATTTTTTATCAGAAATTCGTTGGTTTCACCATTCCAGGGGGTAAATTTACCGTTGCTGTAAACCCAAACACCGTTGTTTAGGGTGGCAAGTATGGTTTTACCCTTTAGCTGTAGCGAGGCCCATATTTGCTTCCCCTTGAATATGCCGCTATCGTCAAATTTCGTAAATTTTCCGCCGTTGAATTCGTAAATGGCACCGTTTTTTGCCTGAACAAAATACCGGTTGTCAATTAAAAAAGAGAACTGGAGCAGTTCGGGTGTTGGGTATATGTATATTTTTTCCTTTTTATATACAATGACATGGGTAAAGCTTTGGAATATGGTAGCGTTATCAATTCTAAAAATTTTCCAAATTTCGTCCAGCCCTTTAATTTTCGTGCCAAGCTTTGCCGAAAGTGATACATACGTTAAATCGGTTTGCTTACTTGCCACCATATATCCAAATTCCTCAAAAGAGCCTACAAAAATAGTATCATTGACGCACAAAACAGATCGTACCAGTTTGTTATCGGGTATTGCAAATAGGGTCCAGCAGCAACCATCAAAACGTAAAACCCCCGTGTTGTTGGCAACATATAATAGGCCACGGCTATCCTGACTGATAGACCAGTTTTGGGTTCCGGCATTATAGTCGGATTTGTAAAAATGTCGCATCAAAGGTAGCCCCACCGGGCTGTTCTGGGAATAGACAAATTGCAGGGAAAACAAACCCATTAAAACAGTTATATACTTATTTTTCAGTACATTCATTTTATTAGTCCCTTGTTGTACGAAAAATTACAGCTATTATTCGAATGAAGAAAATTTAGCTGAAAGGTAATATTTAATTACAATTTATTGTACAGCAATCGTGTGATAAATGAAATTAATAAATCTTGCCGCCAAACAAGTAGTTCGTTCCCAGAAATTTTAGCTATCCCTGTTTTTCGCAGAAGTAGTGTTAGACAAAGTTTTCCTGAAAAATAAGTAACTTTGTCACCGTATGTGAACATAGCACGAACCCGAATGTTACTACGGTAAAAGTTTTGTAAAAAGTAAATATGAATTAGAGTATGGCAAGCAGTAAAGTACTTTTAATGATTTTGGACGGTTGGGGAATTGGAAACCACGATAAATCCGATGTAATTTTTAGCACCCCAACACCCTATATTGATGGATTGAACCAAAAATATCCAAACTCTCAACTTTTAACCAGCGGCGAAAATGTGGGGTTACCCGATGGACAAATGGGTAATTCTGAAGTTGGACATCTGAATATTGGTGCAGGACGCGTGGTTTATCAGGACTTG
>JBFXEO010000115.1:0-8991 GCA_050180015.1 Bacteroidales bacterium
TATGATACCCGCTATGCGTCCAACTATTGCATTGTTCTCATCATAAGCCAGCCAGTACTTTGCCTCACAAAACTCGAAGGCAGGGTTTTTAGCGTCAGATAATGTAGCCAGTTCGGATGAAATAAGTGAAGGAACGTAATACTGGTTATCCTTATAAAGCGTGGAGGGGAACATCACAAACTTTCTTAAATCACTATTGCTGATCACCTCTTTAATTGAAATTTTCATATGGATTAAATAGCTGGTTTTAATAGAATATTAGACAATGACCGTATCAATTGCTATGGTTTTGTACTCTCGTTAGGCTGCGTATGCCTTCGTTGCATTATTCCATTTTAGTAGTTATTTCTTCCTTGATAGTACCATAATTCTCAAAAACGTAATCGTTTGGTATTATGGTAATCAGTTGCAAAACATATTACCATACAATATTTTTATTCCCTTTATTCATTGCTACTTTTAATCAGTTTATCCCAAACAGGAGAAGATAGTTCTTCCAGTTCATTGTCAAATTTTAGCATAAACTCATAATACTCTTTAGAGTGAAAAGCTTTTTGAGCATCCTCATTTTCAGGTAACACCTGTGCTTGATTTGCAATCTCATGGAATGTTTTATAATGGTCTCTGTAAAAACAGGGTCTTAATAGATTTCCTGGATTGCTTTTGCCCCCAATGTATTCTTTTTGCCATGCTCTGCCTTTAACGAAAAGTGGTGCAAACAGTGCGTCGGATAGTGATTTGCCTGAATTATAAAGCGTGTTTATATTATCGTGGTAGTATGGCACAAAAACACAGGGCATGATATTTCCGTCCCAATTAATGTATATATAACCTCCGGCCTTACCGCAAGAAATGCAACCATTAGACATTGGAGCACCATTCCAGAAATCTGCAACAAAGTATTCTTTTTCTGTTAGTATCTTATCTTGTGTTTGATATAATTGAAGCCGTTGTTGGGGCGAAATCATCAAATCTTCTGAAAAATCTCTGCCAATGGGCATGTATTGAAAAAACCACATATACGTGGCACCAAACTCGCTGAAATAATAATCATAGAAGGATTCTTGAAGTAAGATATCGATATTTTCTGTAGTTGCTGTTATTGATAAGCCAAAAGGCACTCCAGCGGAAGTAAGATTATCTTTTGCTTTAATTATTCTTTGGTAAATGCCACTACCTCTTCTTGCGTCAGTTGCTGCTTCATAACCTTCTACGGAAATGGCCGGAGTAATATTGCCCAGATCGGCCAAGCGCAAAGCAATGTTTTCGTTTATCAAAGTCCCATTCGTGTACATTAAAAAGAAGCAATCGTTCCATCTTTCAGCTAAGTCAAGAATTGTTTTATTTTCACTCTTATACAGCAAAGGCTCTCCGCCCGATATCACAAAAAACCTCATTCCCATACCGGTGTATGCATCTTCTATTATCCTATTCAGTAAGGTCCAATTTAAGGTTGTTTCAGTTATTGGGGACGAAGCCGCATAGCATCCAATACACCTAAGGTTACATTGTTTTGCTGGTGAAATGGTTATGAAGGTGGGGGGAAACATTCCGTGCTTATTTTGAAACATTCTTCTTGATTCATTCGAAGCATTTTTTCGCAGTAATACAGACCCCAGAAATGACGCTATTATCCTTTTTGTAACTTTTGAGGATAAATTTCCTTTGTCAAGATTTCTAACATACGATTTATACATCGCCCATAAAGCAAAAAATTGATATTGTCTGGATATTTCCGAAGCGTGAGATTCTTCATCGTAAAATATCTTTTGCTTCATATACTTTTTCAACTGCCCTTCAAGTAAACTCCTGGGAACTTCGCTTTTTACTATGCTGCTGATTATCCCCGAAATTTCAGTGTTTAAATTAATGGTTTTCATGGTCATGAAAATTAGGATTAATTGTACTATTTTTGTTTTATGGTCAGCTTGTTGTAAAAAAAATTATTTCGCCAGCCCTTTTACTAGAATATTTATTAATCCATCAAAATGTAGCGAGTATCTTTCGTATTTGTCCTGTAGAAAAAAAGGTATTTCCAGACCTTTTAATATCATGATGATTACATCTAACAAAACATCTATATCTGTACTTAACACGAATTCGCCGGAATCAACACCCTGAAAAATTATTTTCGCTAAGCTTTCTTTTTCCCATGTATCTAATTCAGTTCGCAGGTCATCGACAAATTGGAAGTGTTCAAAAAAATCGGCTTTGAGTGTTTCATGATAATTTGTTGCTGAATATAGAACCTCCATTCTTTTCGCAAGATAGTTTTTCAATTTTTCAGGTGCATTCAAATCAGGATTGTTAACAATAATTGCCAGCTGATTTTTCAAGTTATCCATTTCTTTTGCAATTACCTCTTTAAATAAATCCTCTTTGCTGGCAAAGTGATAGTATAATGAACCTTTTGCTTTCCGTGCAATTTTTGCGATTTCGTCCATCGAGGTTTTGTGGAATCCAAAACGGCTAAATAGCCTGTTCGCAACACTTAGTATTGAATCTCTTGTATTATCTATGCTCATGGTCTTTTTGCATTAAATCTGTTTTTTGGTACAAATATAAAGCGTTTCTTTGAAACCATCATATTTTTAACATTTTTTCTGAACCCAAACTACTCTGTACTTCTGTACTAAAGTACAGAGTGGTTTGGGTTTCAATTTATGGCTGTCGTTTCTGTCTTTTTACACTTGGCGGTAACTAAAATTAAAGTCAGCAATTTGCAATAGATAAACAAGTTGATTGTTCGCGGTTGTTGCCAAATCAGTTACACACAATTCCATTGGTTATCCCGCAAGCCGAGCTTACGGGTTTGCCAAAGGCAATGCGGGAATCTATTCTTTGACCTGGGTTCTCCGATTCCGTCCGGAATGACAACAGAGTGTGTCCTGTATCGCAACAATACAGTATGGCCAAACAAAAACCGGCAGAATAAACATCTGCCGGTGCTACCAGTACTCCAATTTCCAATATTCGGCCTATAATTTATTGAATTCATCAACAGCAATCTCTTTGATGTTGAGTGTTACATTATTTTTGAACCAATCTACAACTTTTTTGTCGAGTAATCTTTCGTTAATCTTCTTAACTTCATCCTTATTCTTCAGAATATCGTTAGCATAGCGGACAATATACTCCTCGGGCAGAAATGTCATGCCGTAGGCAGCAAACTGGCTACGCGCATAGCCTACTGCAAATTCTTTAACCTCATCCGCCGTAATTTCAAATTTTTGCTCGTCGGCAATTTTATTACCAACCAGCTGCCATTTAAGGTCCTTCTCAAATAAGGGGAATTCGTTCTCTATTTGCTCACGGGTAAACTTGCCTTCGTTTACCGCAAGTAGCCATCGGATAAGAAACTCTTTGGGTAAGTCAAATTTAATTTTTTCGAGCAATTTATCCTTAATGTCGATGGCAAAACGGGCATCGCCCTCCAATGCCAGATTACGTTCAATTTCTTCGTCGATCTTCTTGCTGAAATCCTCCTCGGTGGTTACAACCCCTTCGCCATAAACCTTATCGAAGAACTCCTGGTTCAGGTCGGCTGGGGCGAAGGTCATGGTTTCGGTAATTGTTAGCTGGAAAAGGGCCTGTATGTTACCAAGCTCTTCCTTTTTGGTGTGAAGCAAGGCAGCCCTATCGGCCTCGTTGGGGAATGCTTTTTTAGTGTCGATTGATAAAACATCGCCAACTTTTACGCCTACAAGCTTTTTACGTTCAGCCTCGTCGGCAACCAAGGCAACCGATATTGAGGCCCCCTCAACGGTAACGCCGTTGTCGCGTGGCGATTCATCATCGTTTAGCTCCGAAAGGGTGGCTTTAACCAAACCTTTCTCGTTGGTTGCTTCAACTGCCTCGTATTTTCCAAAGCGGTCGCGGTAACTTTCTACATACTTAGCGTGAATATCGTCGTTGTGCAATATTTTGTAGTAGGGGAATTTATCCTTTTTACCAAACTTAATCTCAAATTCAGGGGCAATCCCTAAATCCCATGCCAGCTCAAATTTTTCGTCGGCATCCCAGTTAATTGGGGGCTGATTCTCGCTGGGGATAGGTTCGCCTAAAGTTTTAATGTTGTTTTCCTTAATAAAATCGAACAGCTTATCGCTGGCCATGTGGGAAACTTCCTCAACCAGGATGTACTTGTAGTACATTTTATGAATTAACGATGCAGGGGCCATTCCCGGCCTAAAACCCTTAATGTTGGATTTTTTTCGGTAATCTTTCAATGACTTCTCTACCTTATCGGCATAGTCAGACTTATCTATACTTACGCGCACAGTTGTATTTAGTGCATCAATATCTTCCCTAACTATATTCATTATTTCTAAAGATTTAGTTGCTTAAATATTAAGAGGTTTGCCCAATTATTCTGATTGTTTTTGAGGGCACAAATGTAGGAAAATGCACTATAACAAACAAGCGGAAAATACAAATAGTTGATGGTTGCCCGATTACCGTTGATGGGGTTGAGTTTGGGGAGCTGCTTATAGCTGACGGACCATTAAACTTCAAACATCAAATTACCAGTTAACGTATTTCCAGCTAGAGCATTGATGAATATTCTTTTAACTCTTCACATCTCACGAAAAGACATTCTTCTTCTCGCCTGTTTTGTAAAGCAACACATTAAGTAATTCTGTGGTTACCAGGCAACCGTAACGCATTTTATCCAAGTGCGGCTTAATGGTTTCGAAGAACGCCATCACCTTATCTTGTTCATCTACAAATTCAACCACAACAGGAACTTTATCGGATACCTCCCAAAACTTGTAGGAATGAATAATGGAGCTAGCTCCAAACCCCATTATTCCCTTAAGTGCCGTGGCACCGGCCAATCCAGAGCGGTTTGCCTGATGAACCAAAAACTCGCTTAAAAGGGTATTGTCCAGCTTATCGGTTGAACTAATATAAATCCGAAGCCGGACCGCTTTCGAGTTATTTTCCATGACTAAAGGATTTGAGCGGTTAAATACCTGCCAGCAAAAACTGCCAGCAAACCCAGGAAGAAACTGAATGCAATGTATAATGAAACAGACAAAAATTCACGACCCTGAAGCAGCAAAAATGCGTCGTTCGACAATGATGAAAAAGTTGTAAATCCACCGCAAAGGCCAACCGTTAAAAACAACCGCCATTCCGACGTAAGCAAGTTGCCCCGTTCGGACAAGGCAAAGAAAACCCCCATAAGGAAACTCCCCGCAATATTTACCACGAATGTTCCCCACGGAAATTGCGATGCGCTGTAAACCTGTATTAATCGGGTAACCAAATAGCGAAGCACCGATCCGGCAAACCCACCTAAACCAACTATGAAAATTGATCGAAACATATTATAAATACTACAAAGGCAAATATAAGAAATAGGCTATTGTCTGTGCCTTGAAAATTTATCAATTAATCTCATACGATATTATTCAACAAAGTATTTCCGTTTAAACCAGAAAGCCACATTTACTAAAGCAATCATTACGGGAACCTCAACCAATGGGCCAATTACAGCGGCAAATGCTTCGCCGGAGTTTATTCCAAATACTGCAATGGCCACTGCAATGGCCAGCTCAAAGTTGTTGCTGGCCGCGGTAAACGATAGCGTGGTGGATTGCTCGTAGGTTGCGCCTATTCGCTTACTCATAAAGAACGACACCACAAACATTATAACAAAGTATAGCACCAACGGAATGGCTATTCGAACAACATCCAGCGGAATTTTTACAATGTACTCGCCCTTTAAGGAGAACATTACCAAAATCGTAAACAGCAGTGCAATCAAGGTAAGTGGGCTAATAAATGGAATAAACTTGGTGTTATACCATTCTTTGCTTTTCAGCCTAACAAGCGTGGAGCGCGTTACAAATCCAGCAATAAAAGGGATGCCCAAATATATGAAAACGCTTCTTGCAATTTGCCCAATGGTTATGGATTCTACGCTGCTGTTGGTTGGCAAGCCAAACCATCCGGGGAGTACTGCAATAAAAAAGTAGGCGTAAACCGAGAAGAATAGCACCTGGAATATTGAGTTGAAGGCAACCAGGCCTGCGGCATATTCGGTATCGCCCTTGGCAAGGTCGTTCCAAACAATTACCATAGCAATACAGCGGGCAAGCCCAATCATTATTACACCGTACATGTAATCGATATTGAATTGCAGCAACAATACAGCCAATGCAAACATAAGTATTGGGCCGATAACCCAATTCTGTACCAGCGAAAGGCCTAGAACCTTTGTGTTGCGGAAAACATCGCCCAATTCCTCGTACTTTACCTTGGCAAGTGGAGGGTACATCATCACAATAAGCCCAATGGCAATGGGAATATTGGTAGTTCCGCTCGACATACTAGTCCAAAACTCCGCGATACCAGGCCAAATCCAGCCCGAGATCACGCCAACAAACATGGCGAGGAAAATCCATAGGGTCAAGTATCTGTCTAAAAATTTAAGTCTAGTCTTCATGTAGATACCTTTTTAGTTTTTAATCTGAATAAGCTATTTTATCGTTTTATAAAGTTCTAAAAAATCTCTTTTTATCTCATCTCTCACCCTGCGGAATTCACTTAAAATGAATTCCTCGGTTCCGGTTGCCGAGGCAGGATCGTCAAAGCCAATATGCAGGCGATGTTTTACATTCCCCCCAAATACAGGACACGTTTCCTTTGCGCTATCGCAAACGGTTATTACATAATCGAAATTTTCGTTAAGAAAACGGTCAATGGCTTTGGGGAAATTTTTCGAAATATCGATACCCACCTCAGCCATCGCTTTCACGGCCAACGGATGAACTTTTCCCGATGGGTGCGTCCCGGCAGAAAAAACAACAAGCGAAGGGTTGAACGATTTTAAGAATCCTTCGGCCATTTGGCTCCGGCAGCTGTTGCCGGTACAAAGTACAAGTATTTTCACAGGAAATTTGCTTAAGTTGGTTACTGAACTCTCATGCAATAATAAGGTAAATAGGGATTAAAAAATCGCTCACCGGGGAAAAAATAGCAACTACACGGTTTTTAATTTTCAGCTCACTTTAATACCAACCTTTTTTAATGTAAAGTATCTCTCCTGCCTGCCCGCAATCCGTGGAAAGAAAAGCAAAATGGCTATCTACCTAAGCGGACAAGCGTATCACGCTCTCCATCGCGGCAAAAAGTTTTATTACCCGTACGTTAATAGTATAGTATTGTCCACCCTTACGCCGAAATGGCGTTATCCCCAACCTCGTTAACATAAAATTTCAATCCAAATAACACATTCGTATAGTTTTAGTAACACATCCCAAACATCCATTAAACATGAAAGGCATAGCTTAGAGGTAAAAATTTTAAACTATAAGCCATGAAAAAAATCAAGCGAATTTCATTTCTTATTTTTTTACTATTTACCGGTATTGTTGGAGCCTTCGCTCAAAGATCGGGGGCAATTATCGGCCGTGTAGTGGACTCCGACAATTTAGCATTACCGTCTGCAAATGTTTTAATTGAGTCAATAAACAAAGGGGCCATATCCGACTTAAACGGGTATTTTTCTTTACTGGGTGTTCCCGAGGGCGAATACGAAGTTTCAGTAACTTACATAGGCTTTTTGCCGCAAAAGCAAAAAGTAGCCGTGGTGCCAAACAAAACAGCCAGCCTTGATTTTAAGCTACAGCCGGGGGTAGAACTTGAGGGGATTGTGGTTGAAGGTAGCATGAAAGGACAGGCAAAGGCACTAACAGCCCAGCTAAACAGTCCTAACATTGTAAATATAATATCATCGGATCAAATGGGGCGATTCCCTGATGCTAATATTGGCGATGCCTTGAAGAGAATCCCGGGCATTAACGTACAGTACGATCAGGGCGAAGCCCGTTTCGGGAATGTACGGGGAATGGCACCGCAGCTGAATTCTGTTACCATTAATGGCGATAGAATACCATCGGCCGAAGCCGAAATTCGTTCGGTTCAACTCGATTTGGTACCATCGGACATGATTCAAACCATTGAAGTTAACAAAGCGGTAACACCCGATATGGATGCAGATGCTATTGGGGGCTCAATAAACCTGGTTACACGCTCGAACCCGTACAAGCAAAGGCTCTCGGTAAATATTGGTTCGGGCTACAATGTGTTGGCAGAAAAGCCTATATACCAAGGTTCCGTTGTCTATGGCAATAGGTTTTTTAACAAAAAAATGGGATTGGTCGTAAGTGCCTCATACCATAACCACCATTTAGGATCCGATGATATTGAGGCAGATTGGGACTATGAGGATGAAAATGATAAAAACCGCTCGGCATTTACCGAAGAGCTCCAAATTCGACAATACGACGTTCAACGTATCCGTCAAAGCTACTCCGCCTCGCTCGACTATAAAATCAACAATAACCATAAGCTGTTCCTGAATGGCATTTACAACTGGCGGAACGACTGGGAAAACAGGTACCGGGTAACCTACTCCGACATTGAATTTGATGGAACCGAATGGATGACAGAGATAAACAGGGAAACAAAGGCGGGTTCCGAAGATCATAAACACGCCAGGCTGGAAGATCAAAAAATGATGAATTTCTCGGTTGGTGGCGAACACTTCATTGGTAAAACCAAGCTGGATTGGTCCGGTTCATACGCAAAAGCCAATGAGGAAAGGCCTCACGAACGATACCTGGCATTTAAAGCAGAAGATGTTACCATAAGTCCGGATTTCTCCAACACCAAAAAGCCAAAAATTACGGTGGTTAACCCCGTATCGGCAAGCGATTTCTCCAACGACTACGAGTTTGATGAACTTACCGAGGAATACCAGTACACCGAAGACATCGACAAAAACTTCAAGCTTAACTTTACGCGCCCCATTGCCAACGGTTCAAATTCCAGCACAATAAAAGTTGGTGGTAAATATAAAACCAAAAAGAAGGAGCGCGATAACTGGCTCAACGAATATGAGCCCATTGATGAAGATGCGTTTACATTGGCAACATTGTCGAATCTGAAAAATTTAAGCAAAAACGATTTTCTTGCCGG
>JBFXEO010000116.1:0-8962 GCA_050180015.1 Bacteroidales bacterium
TGCTCTTCCGATCTGGATTGAGCCGCATTACGCTTTAACCTTATTGCTGTATTTAGAGAATAAAAAAGATGCCAAATATCTATAGCAGTTTATGCAGCACTGATTCGCCCATGATTATCCATCCGCAACCGGACGATAATTGACCGTATCCCGACTTAAGTGCTAAATAATTTCATCACTATAATTACCATGAGCTACCGGTTAACATCTGATTTTCAGCCATCTGGCGATCAGCCCGACGCTATAGAGCAGCTATGTGAAGGGCTAGAAAGAAAAGATAAGTACCAGACCCTGTTAGGCGTTACGGGATCAGGAAAAACATTCACCATCGCCAACGTTATTGCAAGGGCAAACAGGCCCGTGCTGGTTTTAAGTCACAACAAAACGCTGGCCGCCCAGCTCTATGGCGAATTCAAAAGTTTCTTCCCGGAAAATGCCGTGGAATATTTTGTGTCGTACTACGATTACTACCAACCCGAGGCTTACTTACCTGTAACCGACACGTATATTGAGAAAGACCTTTCCATAAATGACGAAATTGAGAAATTGCGTTTAAGCGCAACAACTTCCCTCCTTTCCGGACGAAAGGATGTAATTGTTGTTTCGTCGGTATCGTGCCTATACGGCATTGGAAACCCGCAGGATTTTTACAACAGCACAATACATTTAAGTGTTGGGCAGCGCATTGGCAGAAATCAGCTCCTACGTCAGCTGGTCGATAGCCTTTACTCCCGGAACGAGGTAGAATTCAAACGCGGAACATTCAGGGTTAAAGGCGATAGCGTTGATATTTACCTGGCCTACGGCGATAAGGGCGTGAGGGTTATTTTCTGGGGCGATGATATTGAATCATTGGAAATTTTTGATCCCGTAAGTAGCGGTTTAATTGATAGCTTGAACGATATATCCATTTTCCCTGCCAACATTTTCATTGCCGGGAAGGATCGTATGACACAGGCAATTTACCAAATACAGGACGACCTGGTAAAACAAATTGAATACTTCAACAGCATAGACCATCATTCAGAGGCAAAACGCCTAAAGCAACGCGTTGAGTATGATTTGGAGATGATCCGCGAGCTGGGCTACTGCCCGGGAATTGAAAATTACTCGCGCTACTTCGACGGGCGGCCTCCGGGGATGCGGCCATTCTGCCTGCTCGACTATTTTCCAAAAGATTTTATTCTGGTTATCGACGAAAGCCATGTTACCATTCCGCAAATCAGGGCAATGTACGGCGGGGACAATTCGCGCAAGCAAACCCTGGTTGAATACGGTTTCCGGCTGCCTGCGGCAATAGATAACAGGCCACTTAAATTCGACGAGTTTGAGGCGTTAGTTGAACAAACAATTTTTGTGAGCGCAACACCCGCCGATTATGAGCTGAAAAAATGCGAGGGTGTTGTTGTCGATCAGGTTGTGCGCCCAACCGGGTTGCTGGACCCGGTAATACATGTTCGCCCAAGCCTTAACCAGGTAGATGATTTGGTTGGTGAAATAAACGGCTGCGTTCAGCTAAACGAACGGGTTCTGGTAACTACACTTACAAAGCGTATGGCGGAAGAACTGGTAAAGTATCTGGCCCGGATTAACATTCGCTGCCGTTACATACACTCCGACGTAGATACGCTAGAACGCGTAAAAATTATGGAAGATTTACGGAAAGGCACATTCGATGTGCTGGTTGGCGTTAACCTGCTACGCGAGGGGCTCGACCTGCCGGAAGTATCGCTTGTAGCAATACTCGATGCCGACAAGGAGGGCTTCCTCCGGTCTGCCCGCTCGCTCACCCAAACAGCCGGACGCGCAGCGCGAAATATCAACGGCAGGGTATTGATGTATGCCGAAAAGGTAACTGAATCGATGCGCATTACCATTGAGGAAACTAACCGGAGGCGCGAAAAGCAGCTGAAATATAACGAACAGCACGGAATTACCCCAACCCAAATTGTTAAACCGCAAACATCGATGCTGGCCGGTAAGCTAACCAACGGCGATAAAATAAACGGATACTACGTTGAACCCGAAAAGGTTGACTTTGCAGCCGACCCAGTAGTACAATACATGACGCGGGATGAGTTAACCAAAGCCATTGAAAAGGCCAAAAAATCGATGGAGCAAGCTGCAAAAGGGCTGGATTTTATAGAGGCTGCACGCTTTCGCGACGAAATGTACGCCCTGCAAAAAATAAGGGAAACCAAAGAATAGGTTTCCCGTTGCCAGAGCTAAAATCGCCTGCAAATTTATTGTCCTACAGAAATACAACACCATGCTTATCAAATAATTAGTCCATCCTTCATCTCAATAATCCGATCGGTATTGACGGCAAAATCGTTATCGTGGGTCACGCAAATGATGGTTTGCCCAAAGGATTTGGTAAGGTCTCTGAAAATATCCTGTACCATCCGTGAGTTTTTGGAATCCAAATTCCCGGTTGGCTCATCACCCATAATAATGGACGGATTATTAATTAGAGCCCTGGCAATGGCCACCCGTTGCTGCTGACCGCCCGAAAGCTTACTGGCCTTTTTTAAGGCTTGGTCCTCCAAGTCGAGCAGCCGGAGACCCTCGTAAGCCCTGTGCTCTATTTCCTGGGGCGAATATTTCCCTAGTTTTAATGCCGGTAACATTACATTTTGCAGCGATGTAAATTCGGGCAGTAAATAATGAAACTGGAAGACAAATCCGATATGCTCGTTTCGGAAAGCGGCCAACTGGTTTTGGGTACTGCCGGTAAGAATATTACCGTTAATCTCAAGCGTACCTTCATAATCAGTATCCATGGTCGATAACACGTATAAAAGCGTTGATTTGCCTGATCCCGATTTTCCGACTATGGAAAGGAATTCCCCTTTTTTTACATTGAACGAAACCCCTTTTAAAACCTGGAAGGTATTAGGGTCATAAAAATATTTTATCAGGTTCCTAACCTGTAATGATGTAGTTTCCATGTTATCCTCTGATGATAATGACCGGGTCGATTTTTGAAGCTTTCCGCGCAGGCAGGTAACCCGCGATTAACGTGGTTACAATTCCAAATACCACGGCAAGGACAAAGTCCTGGGGGCGGTACTGAATGGGCAGGGTGGTTAACCCGGCAATCCGGAACGGCACCTGGTTAACCAGCGACGAAATAAAATAACCCAGCAGAACGCCGGCCACGCTGCCTGCCAGTCCGATGGCTGTTGCCTGCGATAAAAAAATGATTTTTATGTCTTTCCCCGAAAATCCCATCGCTTTGAGAATGGCAATTTCCTTGATTTTTTCGTTGATAGTCATGTTCATGATGTTGTAAATTCCGAAACCGGCAACCAGCAAAATGGCCAGCGAAACAGCTATGGCCAGGATATTCCTGATTTGGGTCATGGCTACCAGTTGCTGGTTGGCATTTTGCCATGTTTCAACCTGGTAGG
Organism: Bacteroidales bacterium; assembly: GCA_050180015.1. GTDB lineage: Bacteria > Bacteroidota > Bacteroidia > Bacteroidales > Tenuifilaceae > JBFXEO01. Next base: position 3,414 of record JBFXEO010000116.1, read on the forward strand.
GTATCACAGAGGTGATGTTCTTAATGAAGTATCCGGTTTTATTTTTATCCTGAATATTTACCAGGATGTCGCTTGCATAATCGTGGTTTTTACTGAGCAACTGCCGGGCCGACGCGATGTTGAGATAGGCCTTTGATTTATCTGTGGTTTTTATCGACGATTCGAAAATTCCCACTACGGTATAATTTTTTGATACCCCGTCGGAGGTGAGCACATTGATGTGGTCGTTGACCCTTACCCCCAGGTTCTCAGCCAGCACTTTCCCCAGAATAATACCTGATTTCCGAAAAGTTAAATCCGACCAGCGACCCTGTATTACATCTGATGAAGTGTTAAAAAGTTTATCTTCATTTTCAGTTTCAACGCCTGAAATTAACCCGCTTATTTTTTTTGACCCGCTTCTGAAAAACACATTAAAGTCGAGATGACAGGCAATGTGGGTTATTTCTTCCTGCTTTTCAAGAAATGAAATGATTTCAGACGTGTTTTTTATGCCATCGGTATATTGGATGTTTTTCCTGTTCCGGATATTAAACAGCGTTTGTGGCGAATTATAGAAGCTTTCGACAGGATTAAAAGGGTTAACATCGTCTTCGTTGAAAATCCGGATGTGCGACATGGAACTAAAAGCCATATCGTCCTGCGTTTGGTTAACGCCGTTCATAAAACTGTTCATGAAAATATAGATGGATACCCCGAAAGTCACCCCCAGAATGGCCACTACGGTTTGCCATATCCTGGAAGTAAGGTGTACCTTCGATATCTGATTATTCACTGACATTTTCATCATCCCTGAATTTACCGCGGAAGTACAATAAACGTATTATCGGTTAATCCCTGCAACACCTCGGTCCACTCGGGGGTAACAATGCCCACCTCAACCCGTTTTTTCCCCATACCCTTGTGGGTTACCACATAATTCCCCGGTAAAAGGTAGCCTGACGGAATAACCAACGCATTCTTCTTTTGCTCAACAACAATATTTGCCTGCAGCTGTGTTCCCACCTTTACCGCGCGAATTGACTCTAAAAACCGGGCATCAACAGTAAATGACTGCTCGCTGGTATTGAATGCCGGATAAATTTTTGAAACAGATGCCCTGTAGGCTTTGTGCTTCTCGGTGTTTAACTCCACCAATACTTCCTGACCAAGAGCAATTCTGTTGATATCTTCCTCGGCAACCAGAAGCTTAGCGATATAATCGCCAGAGCCAATTTCGGCAATAGTTTCCCCGCGCTTAACCAGCTCGCCATTTTGTTTTAGAACCTGTAATACAACTCCGTTAACCTTACTCTGCAATTCGCAAAACGAGCTGGTATTCTGCTGCGAAACCAGGTTAGCCCTAGCCTTAACCAGCTCCAAATCTAAGTTCTTTTGTGTATCGGCAATCAAATTCTCCAACGAGTACAATTCCTGCTTTGAATTTTCGTATGCTAATTCCGATTTTTCATACTCAACCACCGACACAGCGCGTGAATGCACCAAGCTCTGATATCGCACAAAGTTTACGGAATCTACAGCCAACTTGTTCTTCACCTGAGCCAGCTGAGCATTTAGCTGCTGAAGTACGGCTGAATTCGAAGACATATTAGCCTTTGCATAGCTGTATGCTGCTTCGGCACTTGCCAGCTGAGCCCTCTGCGTTTGGTCCTGTACGTGAAACAGCATACTTCCAGCCTTTACAGTATCGCCTTCCTCTACAAAGGAATTCACCAAATAACCCTCGGATTGCGATGTTACCATGTACTGATTGTCTGTGACAATACTGCCACTCGCAAAAACTGCATCGACTATATTTCTCCGCTGAGGCTGAGTCTTTTCGTATCCGCTACATTCAACCAGTACAATAGGGAAAATAGCAAGCATCAAATATTTTAAACGCATTTCATTTAACTATTTACGGGCCTCCAAAGTTGCCCTGTTAACAAGATAATCCGATATTCTGCTGAGATACTGGCTCTCAGCGGCCAGGTAATCGCCGAATATTTCCAGATACTCACTAAGGCCTACAAGGCCCTTTGAGTATTTTTGTGCAATAAGCTCCAGGTTATTCCCCGATATTTTAAAGGATTCGGATGAAGATTTGGCTAGATTAATAGCGGTAAGGTAGCCATTAAACAGAATACTATCGTTAATTGCTAATTTTCGCACCTCATCCTCAAAGGTTGCTTTGGCGATTTGCTGTGAAATCCTGGCCGCCTTGTACTGCGATTTAGTGGTTAATCCACTAAAAATGGGGACAGATAATGATAGGCCTATATAGTTGCTGGAATTCCAATCCGAAGAATTGAATGAGAGAGCCAGGTTATTCCGGAACTGCGTTCCGCCAATAAAGTGCATGTAGTCGATTTTGGGGAGAAATCTTGCCCTGGCCTTCTTAACATCGTAGCCTGAAATTTCAACTTGCAACCGGAATACATCGGTGTATAAATTGCTTGCAATAAGTTTAAGCTCCTCCTGTTGCTCTCCGGAAAAATCAACCTTCTCGGTTAGCCACACTGAATCCCCGGGTTCAAGGCCCATCAAAAGCTTTAAATTGTAAATACATTGTGCCTGGTACAATTTGCTCTGCTCCAACTTCTCATAAACAGTATGTTGTTTAATTTTTGCCTGATTCAACGTTAAAGCATCTATTAACCCCTGGTTGAACTTATCGCTGGCAATGTAGAAGATAGAATCGGCTGCCACCAAATCCTTTCGTCCAATTGCCACAGCCTCATTCGCGGTAAGCGTAGCGTAGTAAATTTGGGCAACCTGTTCTTTCAGCACTTGCTCAAAGTATTGTTTTTCTGCGGTTTTAAGCGCAACGTTTACTTTTGCAATTTTCTGCTGATGTATTGACTGCCAGTCAAGAATTGACTTGGTGATGGTGAGCCCCGCATTGTAGCTATAATTCTGGCCAAACTTCAGGTAAACCGTTTCGCCGGGTTTCCCCGCAAGTTCCCCGGGTACCGGTGTCTCGGAAATATCAACATTTCTTTGCCCCGAAAAACTAGCCGATACCTTCGGGTAACGAAACCCGCTGGCGGCTTTCTTATCCTGCTCAGCCACATTTACCTGCAGCTGATACCTCTTATTCTCCGGGTTATTCTGCAATGTGTACTTCCAAACATCAATCAAAGAGTTGAATATTTGCTGGGCCTGTACCCCGGGTGCATAGGAGTTAACAGCTATCAAAATCAGTAAAAATGCCGACCTCATTGCCTTGTCCAAACCTTTGACCGCGAAAAACCTTTCGTTGACACGGTGACTATCAGCTTATCCCCGCTTAATTCCAGCGTACAATCGGCCAGCTGCCCCCTTCTGGGAGCGTATATTGTTCCGCCGCTCCATTTGCCATTTGAGTATTTCAGCCCATTGATAATTGTTAGTCCAAGAATGGGCTGATTACGTTTCTGAGGATCAGGGTTCTTCCTATCCAATAGCAGATTACCGTTGGAATCGTGAGCTTTGTATGTCCAGACAATTTTACCGCTGAGCACACTTTCATTTTTGGTGATTTCGACCTTAACGGTTTCATCCTCATTCATCCACACTCCAACTGCGTCATCCTCCAGGTTCTGGGCTTGTACCAATGTCTGTGAAATAATCAGCAGTAACGGAAAAAGAAATTGTTTTACCATATTTGCCTACGTTTGATTTACAGCGCAAATATGCGGATGAAGTAAACACCTTAAAGTTGAAATGTTGGTGAACTGAACAAACCGAAGGGTAAACTGAACGTAACTAGGGTAACTCTACCCATTCCATAAAATCAGTAACTTTTAGGCGGCTAACTACCAGCGGCCCGTTGAATTTTAGATGAGTTTTAACAATAACCTTCCGGTTAAAATATGGCTGTATTTCCTTTATTGCATCGCGGTTTACCAGTGCCTGCCGGTTGATTCTGTAGAACTGATTGGGGTTGATGTCGCCCTCGACCTCCGAAATAGGCTTAAATATGGGGTATTTCTGGTTGTCAAACGTAATTGCATACACAATCTCGGAATCAACGTAGAATAGTGCAATGTTCGAAACTGCAATAGGTATAAAACTTTCCCGGTAGCGCACCAGTAGCGATGTTTTAAAAGATTTACGGCTACCGAAAGCATCCTTAACTATGCTAAGAATTTCGGCATCGGGGTTGAATGACTGCCTTAGGGTTTCAAGTTTTTCCAGCGCCGCCCGTACATCATCTTCCTTAATTGGCTTAAGGATGTATTCAATTCCGTTTACTTTAAAGGCCTGTAGTGTATATTGATCGTAAGCCGTACAAAAGATTACGGGACTTTTAACCTGTATCCTTGAAAATACCTCGAAACTTAAGCCATCGGCCAGCTGAATATCCATAAAAATTAAATCGGGCTGATGGCCTGACCCCGAGAGGTATTTCACAGTTTGTGCAATACTCTCTGTTACGCCAATCACCTGTAAGCCGGGTCTAATCTTCGAGATAATATCCTGTAGCACACCGGCAGTCTGGGGCTCGTCCTCAACAATGAGTATTTTCATCATCGAAATTTTTTCGGTAATTGTCACGGTAACAATTTATTTCATCTTTAAGCATACTTATTCTTCAAGCAACCTTACTTTTACCCTGAATACATTTTCATCGGAAAATACGCTTACCGCGTCGGGGTAGCCAAGCAAAGAGTATCGCTGCACCAGGTTCTGTAATCCGTACCCCGATTTAACACTCTCCGATATTTTGGGCTGTAGGTTATTCTCCACAATTATAAAGTTGGACGAAGTGTTAAAAATTTTTATCCGCAGCGGACTCTCCTGCGAAACAATATTGTGTTTGATACAGTTTTCGAGCAGCAGCTGCAGGCTAAAGGTTGGAAGCCTCAGATTCAAAATATCATCGGGGACGCTTGTCTCAATTATCAGCATGTTCTGAAACCGCGCAAAAAGCATGTAGGAGTAATCCCCGATAAAGTCGAGTTCCTCTTTCAGGGTTACCAGCTCTTTCTCGCGTTTAAGGAGTAGTTGCCGGTAAACCTCCGAGAGCTTAATTACAAAATCCTCGGAGTTTTTGCTGTTTAAACGGATCATAGAACGTAATGTTGACAGGGAGTTGAAGAGAAAATGGGGGTTTACCTGCTGCCTGAGTATTTCGAACTGAACCCGGATATTCTCTGTTTTAAGCATTTGATTCTGAAGAGAAATTGACTGTGCCCTTGCATTAGAATTTAACGCGTACTGAATTACATATATCATCACAATTCCGACAAAACCCTTGAGCACAATGCTTAGGTAAAAATTGTTTTTTGTACCTAGCAGGGCAAACTGGTGGCTTTCACTGAAAATATGTACGCCAAAAACTATAAACAGGAGCAGCAAAACAGAGTTACATAGGACAACCGCAAACACCCGTTTTATAGGTTTATGACGGGTGCTCAACTTGTCAAAAAAAACAGTAATGTATGAATTTACAAACCAGCATACCAATAAAAAGGTAAAGGTTATTTCCCAGCTCTGCAATATCCTCTTCAAATCGGAATGAGCCCAGTTCTGGGGATTGGTTATAATGTTAGATACCGGCAAATAGGCGGAGAACACGAGGGCAA
>JBFXEO010000117.1:0-8950 GCA_050180015.1 Bacteroidales bacterium
CCAACCCTCCGTTGCAAACTATACCAACAGCTGGTTGATGCTTATTTCCGGCTCTAAAGCATTTTCCTACGCTGGTCAACGTATTGGATGTGTGGTTATAAATAACGAACTGTATAAACGCCGTTTTCCCGACCTGAAACGATTCTACAGCTCCGACGAGTTTGGCTACGCCATGCTGTACGGGGCAATATACTCGCTATCGTCAGGTGCTTGCCACTCCACCCAGTATGGTTTAGCGGCAATACTAAAAGCCGCTAACGATGGTATGTTTAATTTTGTTGAATCGGTTAAAGAGTATGGTGAAAAAGCTAAGGTGATGAAGAAACTCTTTACCGGCAATGGATTCAAAATTGTTTACGACATGGATGAGGAAAAACCCTTGGCCGATGGATTTTACTTCACCATTTCGTACCCCGGTTTCAACGGCGAAGATTTAATTGAAGAGTTGCTATACTATGGAATTAGTGCCATTTCGCTGGCCATAACCGGCAGTGAACGTACAGAAGGGTTACGTGCCTGCGTATCGCAGGTCCGGAGAGAGCAATTCCCTGAGCTGGAATTCCGGCTTAAAAAATTTCATGAGCATCATCCTGTTAAGTAACATAAGAACAAATAACTATCATTTTCAAAATACAAGTATTATGGCAAAAATAAGAGGAGCAATTGTTGTTGACACTGAAAAATGCAAAGGTTGCAGCCTTTGCGTTGTTGCCTGTCCATCAAAAGTTATTGAACTGGCCAGAGAGGTAAACGGCAAAGGATACAACTATGCCTATATGGCTAATCCCGATGCTTGCATAGGCTGTGCAAACTGTGCGCTTGTTTGCCCCGATAGCGTTATCTCTGTTTACAAGGTGAAAACCGAGGCTAATGTTTAAAATTAACTGAATTTTGATAATATTAACCCAAAAGAAATGGCAGATTACAAACTAATGAAAGGAAACGAGGCAATAGCCGAAGCCTCCATTCGCTGTGGTTGCGACGGATATTTCGGCTACCCCATTACCCCTCAATCAGAAATTTTAGAGACCCTCACAGCCCGTAAGCCATGGGAAGAAACCGGAATGGTTGTACTACAGGCCGAGAGTGAAGTTGCGGCCATCAATATGGTTTACGGCGGGGCCGGATGCGGTAAAAAAGTTATGACATCGTCCTCAAGCCCCGGTATCAGCCTAAAGCAGGAGGGGATTACATACATTGCAGGGGCAGAATTACCCTGTCTTATAGTAAATGTGGTTCGCGGGGGTCCCGGTTTGGGCACAATCCAGCCAGCACAGAGCGATTACTTCCAAGCCGTTAAGGGGGGTGGACATGGCGATTATAAACTAATAGTTCTGGCACCTGCATCGGTTCAGGAAATGTATGACTTTGTTGACTTAGGTTTTGAGCTGGCCTTCAAATACCGCAATCCGGCAATGATACTTTCCGACGGAGTTATTGGCCAAATGATGGAAAAGGTTCAAATAGGCGCGTATAAGCCCCGCATGAGCAACGAAGAAATTATTGCACGTTACGGTTCATGGATAACTACAGGCAAGCCAAACAGCCGTCAGCGCAACATAATAACATCGCTCGATCTTGATGCTAGCCGTCAGGAACAATTCAACCTAAAACTTCAGCGCAAATACAAAGAAATTGAGGACAACGAGGTTCGCTTCGAAAAAATATCGTGCGACGATGCTGAGTACCTTTTGGTTGCCTACGGCTCGTCGAGTCGTATTTGCCAAAAGGCTGTAGATCTGGCCCGAGGAAAGGGCATCAGGATTGGCCTGTTACGTCCCATCACCCTTTTCCCCTATCCAACCAAGGCAATACAGTCAATGCTTAGCCAGGTAAAAGGCATTTTAGCTGTAGAAATGAGTGCCGGGCAAATGGTTGAAGACGTGCGTCTTGCTGTAAACGGGAGGGTTAAGGTTGAGCATTACGGCAGAATGGGTGGCGTAATTCCCACTCCCAACGAGGTTGTTAAGGCAATAGAAGACAAACTAATTAATGGCTAACAAGATGGATATTAAGGATATAATTAAAGAAGAAAACCTTGTTTACTCCAAAACAAAGGTTCTCACCGATAACACCATGCACTACTGCCCGGGTTGTACGCATGGCGTTGTTCACAAAGTTATTGCCGAGGTAATTGAAGAACTCAACATTCAGGATAAAACCATTGGCGTTTCACCCGTAGGCTGCTCAGTTTTGGCGTACAACTACCTGGACATAGACTGGCAGGAAGCAGCGCATGGCAGGGCCCCCGCCGTTGCAACAGCCATCAATCGTTTACATCCCGAAAAATATGTATTCACCTACCAGGGCGACGGCGACTTGGCTTCCATTGGTACTGCCGAAATAATACATGCCTGCAACCGTGGCGAAAAGATGGTGGTCATTTTTATTAACAACGGAATTTACGGTATGACGGGAGGCCAGATGGCACCAACAACGCTAGAGGGAATGCCAACCTCAACATCACCCTACGGAAGGGATGTTGAAATGACCGGACACCCTTTGAGAATTACCGAGCTAATTGCCCAGCTGCCCGGCACATGCTTTGTTACACGCCAATCAGCACATACCCCGGCAGCCGTTCGTAAACTGAAAAAAGCCGTTACCAAAGCATTTGAAAATACAGGAAAAAGAAAAGGCACCTCGTTCATCGAGGTGGTTTCTACCTGCAATTCGGGATGGAAGCTTTCCCCTGTAAAATCGAATGAGTGGATGGTTGAGCACATGTTTCCATACTATCCCCTGGGTGACTTAAAAGATGAATAGGATTATCAACAAATAAAATCCAACGAAAAATGACAGAAGAAATCATTATAGCCGGTTTTGGCGGTCAAGGTGTACTCTCAATGGGAAAAATTCTGGCCTACTCGGGAATCATGCAAAACCAGGAGGTTTCGTGGATGCCATCGTATGGCCCTGAAATGCGTGGCGGTACGGCTAACGTTACCGTAATCCTGAGCGATACCCGTATCAGCTCACCAATCCTTCAGGAATTCGACACGGCCATTATTCTTAACCAGCAATCGCTGGATAAGTTCGAAAAGATGATTAAGCCCGGCGGAACCTTAATATACGACCCGAATGGAATTACGCATCACCCAAGCCGTAAAGATATTAGCATATACAGGGTTGAAGCAGCCGAGGAGGCTGCACGAATGAAAAGTGCTAAAACCTTCAACATGATTGTGCTGGGTGCTTTTCTAAAAATAAAACCCATTGTAATCCTCGATAATGTTATAAAAGGTCTGGAAAAGTCACTTCCTGAACGACATCATCATTTAATTCCTATGAACAAGGAGGCAATACAGAAAGGGATGGAAGTTGTTCAAAGATTAAACTAACCGTTCAAATGAGTAAGCCCTGAGTTATCGGGGCTTATCCATTAATGGTTGTATAGATTGGGATCGCGAAAAATGAGAATACTTTTAGACATCTCCAGCATTGCCCTGGCCTCATCGAAAGAGGAATTTATTTCGAGTGCTTTGCTGTAGCAACTGATTGCGGCGGTAATATTTCCAAGCCTTGATTTTACCTTACCGCGTAAGTACCAAGTTTCTGCATCCGAATCGGGCAATGTTGCCACAAACGCCTCTGCCTCGTGGTGTTTGTTATCCATGAAAAATTCATTCAATTTATCCCGGGCAATCATCGCTTAAGCATGAACTTGCGAAACACCGTAAAGATTATTATGTTCAATGTAATCACAAACATCGTCGGGCACGTATCCGCCCACATTCTGCCCATTCTTAACAAGCGTTCGAATTTGTGTAGATGAAATTCCCAGCACGGGCGCGTCAATTAGGGTAAATCTGGGAGATGGGAATTCAATAAAAATGGCATTGTTCTCCCTGGGGTAAACATATATATCCCAGCCAGCCACAAGTGTTTCGTACTCTTTCCAACGGTTTAACGTTTTCACGGAATCCGATCCCATAAGTATCACAAAATCAATACCCGGGTAAACCCGAGAGAACTCCCTTAAACTATCGATGGTGTATGATGGACTTGCCATACCCAATTCAAGTTCGCTCACCTTTAACCGGGGGTTGTTATCGGGCAATGCCAGGTATAGCATATTTAACCGATCCCGTTCTGGAGCCAATTCTTCCTTTTCTTTAAGCGGATTTTGAGGGCTAATTACAAACCAAATCTCCTGTAAGTCTGAGAATTCAAGGAGATATTCTGCAATAACTAGATGCCCCGTATGAATTGGATTAAACGAACCAAAAAATAAACCCACTCGCATATATCAACTTTTTATGAATGAATCTATAACCTTGTCGGCGTCACTGAATGCCACCTCCAGCTGTTTGTTTACAATAACCGCATCAAACTGATCCGCATACTGCATTTCCTCTAGCGCCTTGTTCACCCTAACATTAAGGGATTCTTGGGTTTCTGTTCCTCTTCCCCTTAACCGTAACCGCAGCTCATCAACCGAAGGTGGCATAACGAATACTGCCAGGGAGTTCTGCGGGAATAGCTTCTTCAAATTTATACCGCCCCTTACGTCCACATCGAACATAACGTGATGGCCTTTTGACCAAATCCGTCTTACCTCGGACCACAACGTTCCGTAGTACGATCCGGGGTAAACCTCTTCCCATTCAACAAATTCATTACTATTTATTTTCTGCTTAAACTCATCGACGCTCAAAAAATAGTAATCAACCTTATCCTTTTCTCCGGAACGGGGTGGCCGGCTACACGCTGAAATGGAAAACTCAAGGTTCGGGTATTTCGAAAGAAAATGCTTTACAATTGTTGTTTTACCTGCACCCGATGGCGCTGAAAAAATTATCAATTTGCCTTCCATGCTTACTAATAGTATAACAATTATAAAAAACTTTCGTGAATTTAGGGCAAAAGGTCAGAGAATATTCAAAACTTGCTCCTTAATTTTTTCCAACTCATCCTTCATCATCACCACGATCCTTTGAATGTCGGCGTTGCTGGCCTTTGACCCCAGGGTATTGATTTCACGCCCCATTTCCTGTGCAATGAATCCGAGCTTTCTACCAGCTGGTTCATCCAGCTTAACCGTCTCCAGAAAGTATTTACAGTGATTTTTCAACCGTACTTTTTCCTCTGTAATGTCCAACTTTTCAAGGTAGTATATTACTTCCTGTTCAAACCGATCTGAATCAATCTTCACATCCTTTGATATCCCCTTGAGGCTATCGGATATTCTTGTTTTAATATCTGCAATTCGTTGCTTTTCGTATGGTTCAACTTGCTCTAAATAGCTTAAAATTAGATCAACACGCGTTACAATATCTTTCTCCAGTACCTTTCCCTCCTGAACCCTGAACATATTAATCTGATCGAGCACCCTAACGGTTAGCTGCCTAATTTCATTCCATTCCTCCGCGGTCACTTCATCGCGCTTAACTTTAAGTACATCTGGAAGGCGGAGGATTGTTTGGAATACGGGCTCGTTGATTAAACCAATACCGTTCTCCCTGGATAACTGAACCAGCTGGCTGTAATACGAGGCAAATACATTGCCATTAATTGGAGCTGCAGCCGATTCGGTAGAATCTTCAACCGTTACCTGAAAGTCAATTTTTCCCCTCATAAGTCGCTGCGAAATAGCTGAACGCAAATCCATTTCTATATCCCTATAAGTAGGCGGAAGTTTCACATTCAAATCGAGTTGCTTGCTATTTAGGGAACGTATCTCGGCAATAATTTTCTTAGCCCCAGATTCAGCTTCGGCCTTACCAAAGCCCGTCATCGAAATCAGCATAAAACAAGTTTTTATTATTAGCTAAACAAAGGTAACCCAGATTTATTAATGTTACTATAAATAGAACAAATTTGTAGGTATGCGGTAATGTACAAATTTTTGCTTTAATTAAAGCAAACGTTATGCTACTAACTCTAAAAAAATTCCAATCGATACGGCAGCAATGCGCAATAAGTGATACATTTGCACCGCTATTTACTTGTTCTAAATCCAATGAGAGGGTTCTACACGATTTTACTCCTGATTCTGTCCAATTCATTTATGACACTTGCCTGGTATGGTCATCTGAAATTTAAAGAATTGAAATGGTTTGAGAATTTAGGATTAGCTGCCATAGTTCTGATAAGTTGGGGCGTTGCACTTTTCGAATATTTTTTTCAGGTACCGGCAAACCGGCTTGGGTTTAGAGGAAACGGCGGCCCATTTTCGCTGGTTGAACTCAAAGTAATTCAGGAGGTGATAACCTTGGTGGTATTTACCCTTTTTACATTAATTGCTTTTAAGGCTGAAACCTTTCGTTTCAACCATTTAATAGGTTTTTTATTCCTGATCCTGGCCGTTTACTTTATTTTTAAAAAGTAGAGAAATAGTAGAAACTATATGGCAATAAGAAAGGGCCTCTCGGCCCTTTCTGTAAAAGAATTTATACCGGTATCCCGGAATTCATTAAGTCCGTTAAGAACTCTGACAACGACATTGTGGTTCCGTCCTTGAATACTAAAAGTAAATCGTAGTAAGATTCATCTTCTCCGGGAGAAAAGTTAAGAAATTCATATACAATATCCCCAACCTTTTTCCCATTAATGCTAACTGAAGCCTCGAATTGTTCATTCACCAATGCTGTTAGCTGCTCTTCCGTTACGTTAGGGTTATCAAAATCAACACCATCAATAATATTTTCGATATTTTGTGCGTTTACGTTTGCTTCAACCTTAACGTTCTGGACCTGAATATACCCGCTAATGTTTGTGGGAGTATCGTCCATGCTGGAAGACCCATACGCACCCACTAAATCGGCCTTAATAATAGAAGTACCATCATACTTAAAGTTAACATTTAAACTTGCTGTTCTATTTTCAAAACCATAGGTTACCGATAACGTAAACGGACTTAAACTTACGTTGACATTCAAATTCGAAGGTTCTCCTACCGCATCGCCGCTGGCAATCCATGTTGCCGAAAAATCGATGTCAAAAACCTTGGTGCTATTAACGTAAATATCCGCGCTGATTTCTGTTGGCTCAGTATATGTGTATGTTCCATAATCATCTGTCTCGGTAATTGTTACCTCTTCATAGCTATAGAGTGTAAGGGTTGCATTGTTGGTTGCTCCAGAAATTCCTGCCGTAGGGTATTTAATTATAATTTTATTGCTTGGTTCCCCCAGCGTAATATCCCAACTTCTACTACTGGTATTCCATGTGTAAGTTCCCACATAATCATCAAAATTAAAATCATTCTCCTTGGTTGCCGATTTCAATTTTTTTAAATTAATGGGTACCGCAAACTTTTTAATATTTGGGATTGCAGAGGTCTTGTAGTTATCGGAGAATGGATCATCTTCGTTGGTAACGTCCATTAAGGCATTAATGGCCGTCATCCCGTCAGAGGTTTGTACTTCCTCCACGTAGCCAGTTATGTCGGATTCCAGGTTTGTCAGCTCCGCCTGAGCCTGCTCCGTGGACATTTCGTCATCATCGTCGTCGCTACAGGCAACAAAAAAAACCGATGATAACATCATCATCATTACAAACAGTTTTTTCAGCTTTTGCATTGTTTTCAGTTTTAGGTTAAACTTAATTTATCTGTAAAGTATAAGGATTATCCAACCATTTTATTTTTACTTTTTTAGCCCAGACAAGTTCTATGCCAAAACAAGTGAATATGTTGGCATACCATATTAATATCTATTGCAAGATATTAATATCCAATATTCTGTGCAAGCTATTTTAGATTTTACCGTAAACAAAAAAGAGGAGGTCAAAGACCTCCTCTACCCCAAACACACGATTTAACAATAAATCGAAGAGAGTTACCCCGTCATTCTAGGAACAAACTAACCAAATTTAACCAAGGGTAACCGCAATTACTGCTTACAAATATAACGCCATTTTTTACTTTTTAGTAACCGTTAACATTTTCAGCTTAATTTAACAATTGTGGGCTATTGGCCTAAAAAGATGGAACCTCTCGACCGTAGGTATTTTATATTTTACAAGAAATATGCGAAATACCCTTTATCATATTACGGCTGAACATGAATTGTTAATGCAAAATAATTAGCTATCAGACATATATATTTATTTGCTGCCGTTGAAACAAAATTATGCTTTGCCGGTTTTAGTCTTAGGAAAAGATTACTTCATTTTTTAAAATGAGTGATTAATCAAAGAAAACTATGTGCATTTGACAAATTTGCTATATATGTTTTATATTTACAATGATGATTGAAAAAATAAAATGAAGGTTGATATAGAAAAAATAAAACCATTAAAGATTGAAGCTGCAATTGATTCACCCGATGTCCTCTTCGATCCGGAAACTAAAATATTCTCTATTTCTGGTATATCGCACCCTGAAAATGCGAAGGAATTTTACCAGGAAATTTTGGTTTGGCTCGATGAATACTACGAGTATATGAAAAGTAAAGAACCGTCTAAAATAATTGTCGATCTCAACTTCAAGTACATAAATTCATCGTCGTACAAATACCTGAGGGAGGTGTTACGTAAAATATCCAACTTCAAGAATAACCGTTTTACCATTGAGGTTATTTGGAATTACCACGAAGAAGATGAAGATATACTAAACGAGGGGGTTGTGCTGTTTGAACTTCCTGAAATAAATCTTCCGTACCGCTGTATTCCCTACTGCTAAGGCAGGGTGCAATTACTCTGTATATGATAGTATGAATTCCGTCCTCGAAATCATACTCTTAAGGAGTTTATGCAATACTTTTAGCTCTTCGACACCCACTTTTGCTTTTAATCGACCCGATTCTTTTTCGACGCTGAGGTATGCCGATAGATCGTTGGCTTTATAGCCGGTAATATCAGAGAATGATTTGCAAAGATTGGCAATGTCTGTATTTAATGCCAGCACTGTGAAATTGTAAAGCAACGATATTAACGCTGCTACAGCCGCCGGAGATACCACCAACGTATTGGGGCCCAGTTCAACCATGCTATTTACGGCTGTTAT
>JBFXEO010000118.1:0-8949 GCA_050180015.1 Bacteroidales bacterium
TTGATGGGGAATCTGTTTTTGCCATTCCGTCGTTCAACAGGGCAAAAGCTAGAGAAGAAGCCCTGCTCGAAGCACACGATAAGTATATCGATATTCAGGTTTGCCTTCAGGGCACTGAAACAATAGGCTGGCGTAATCGTAGTAGCTGCCATAGCCCCAGGGCTCCTTTTGACCGGGAGAAGGATATTATCTTTTTTGCCGATAGCCCTGAAAATTACATTAAAGTTCCCGAGTTACACTTCGCAATTTTTTTCCCGAACGATTCCCATGCCCCCTTAATTGGCGATGGATTTATAAGAAAGGTCGTGTTTAAGGTTTTAGCGGGAGTAGCTTGTAATTTTCTCCATTATTGATCTTAACGGATGGGTTGTTAGACCAAACGGTTAACGGTACGTTATTTTTTACTGAATAATGGCTCGATAATTGCTTTGTCAGGGGCCAATTAGCTTACTTTGCATACTATCAACCAAAATATTTTACATGCAAAAAATTTTCTTGCTCCTCAACTTTTTACTCCTTGTGGTACATGGTATTAAGCAAGCTAGCGCCCAGGATAAGTTTAGCGTGTATGGGTACATTAAGGATTCGGGAACCGGAGAATACCTTATTGGTGCAACTGTTTATGTTAGGGAATTATCTTACGGCACAGCTACCAATAGCTATGGATACTATTCGCTTGGTATTCCCAAAGGGAGCTATACGTTAATGGTAAGTTACGTTGGCTACAAAAATTTAGAGAAAATAATTATGGTAGATAAAAATCTTCAGCTAGACGTTGAGCTGGAGGTGGAAAGTACACGGATAGACGAGGTGGTGGTCCGGAAAGAAAAGAGCAACGCCAACGTTACCCGGCCCGAGATGAGTATGGTTAAACTTGAGATGAAAAAAATCCGGCAAATACCGGCCTTAATGGGGGAGGTTGATGTAATAAAAGCCATTCAGTTTTTGCCGGGAGTAATAAATGTAGCCGAGGGTTCATCCAGCTTTAGTGTCCGTGGAGGGGCTATGGACCATAACCTTATTTTGCTGGACGAGGCCACCGTTTACAACGCATCGCACTTCCTCGGTTTTTTTTCAATCTTTAATAACGATGCCATTAAAGATATCAAGTTGTATAAGGGCGA
The DNA here is from genome assembly GCA_050180015.1 of Bacteroidales bacterium. Lineage (GTDB taxonomy): Bacteria > Bacteroidota > Bacteroidia > Bacteroidales > Tenuifilaceae > JBFXEO01. The sequence goes on from JBFXEO010000118.1 coordinate 1,125, forward strand.
TATGCCGGCATCAATGGGTGGGAGGTTGGCCTCGGTGCTCGATATCTGGATGTAGGTAGGAAACTCCAAGGAGATTTCCGGAACCGGGGGCATTGGTTCAATATCAAGCCGGTTTACCCTTGAGATGCCCATAGTTAAGGATACGGGTTCGCTCATGATATCGGGTCGCAGAACCTATGCCGATTTGTTTTTCCCTCTTTTCAATAACGACGGCATAAACTCCAGCAAGCTGTACTTCTACGATCTCAACGCTAAGGTTAACTACATGCTAAACAGTAACAACAGGGTATTCATATCCAGCTACTTTGGCCGGGATGTATTTGGCCATAAATCTATGGGAATGGGGTACGGGAACAATACAATTACAGGCAGGTGGAACCACATATTCGGGCGAAAACTTTTCTTGAACACCTCCTTAATATGGAGCAATTACCTTTACTACCTTAAGTCCGATACCAACGATGCCAACGCTTTTAAGTGGGACTCAAAAATGAACGAATTTAACTTTAAGCTGGATTTTACATACTTTGCCAACTCCAGCAATACCATAAAATACGGAGTAAATTCATCATTCTTATCGTTTAACCCGGGGGTGGTAACTGGCACTAGCGCCAGTTCTTTTGTCCAGCACTGGGAAATGCCCAAGAATTATGCCTTTGGGCATGGTTTCTACATTATGAACGAGCAGCAGGTTGCAAAGTTTGTGTTAAAGTACGGGGTTCGCCTATCGGTGTTTCAGAATGTAGGAAGTGCAAAATCGTTGGTGCTGGATGATAGCTACGAAGTGGTGGATACTGCAATTCATAAATCAGGAGATATTTTTAATACATACATAAATCCGGAGCCCAGATTTGGGATCACTTACCTGATAAACGATAACAGCTCGGTTAAGGCGAGCTATACACGGAGTGTTCAGTATATTCAGCAGGCATCGAACTCACAGGCGGGTAGCTCGCTCGATGTATGGTTTCCCGCTTCGCCAAACATAAAACCGCAGGTAGCCGATCAATGGGCGTTGGGGTACTTTCGGAATTTTTTTGATAACTCTTTGGAGACTTCCGTTGAAACGTACTACAAAAGTATGCACAGGCTCATTGATTTTAAGGATTTTGCCAGCTTGCTGCTGAACGATGAGATGGAGGCCGATATTCGGGTCGGGAAAGGATACTCCTATGGAGTTGAGCTTTTTGGTAGGTTTACCCGTGGTAAACTGGACGGATGGCTTAGCTATACCTACTCCCGAACGTACCGGACAACGGCAGATGTTAACTTTGGCAGAACGTATAAGGCAACCTACGATAAACCCCATAATATCTCTGCCGTATTTACCTATAGTTTCAATAACCGTGTAAGCCTTTCTGCCAACTGGCTATACTCTAGCGGTCAGGCTTACACACAGCCGGTTGGCAGGTACGAGATCGAGGGCGTTATTGTTCCAATATATTCGGAACGAAACTCTAAACGTTACCCGGATTACCATCGGTTAGATTTGTCGCTGACCGTTAAATCAAAGCGTAATTTTAGCCGAAAGTGGCAGGGAGAATGGAATTTTTCCATTTATAATGTGTATAACAGAAAAAATGCCTGGGTAATAAATTTTGTTCAGGACGAGGATAACCCTACTGTAACCTATGCCGAAAAAACATACCTATTCCCAGTTATTCCTTCGGTTACCTATAACTTTAAATTTTAATACACCACTGTACCATGAAAAAAGAGAACACTTTACCTGAGCGATATATAAATTACAGTATTGCAGCCGCATCTTTTCTGATGCTTTTGCTGGCATCGTGTACGGAGCGGATAAATATTGATTTAGATAGTTCCGACGCCAAGATTGTTGTTTACGGCGCAATAACAACCGACACCCTGGCACACCGTATTGTAGTAACCCAATCGGCCGATTACTACAGCAATAAACCCGCACAAACCATTTCGGGGGCAGCACTTACCATTACCGATGGCGAAAATACATTCCCGCTATCGGAAAGTGAACGGGAGCCTGGTGCTTACTACACTCAACCCAACGTATTTGCCATCCCGGGCAGAACTTACACCTTAAACGCTTCGGGTGTGGCAATTAATGGTTCTGGCGATTTTAAAACCTTAACGGCCAAGAGTACAATTCCAGCCCTGCCGGACGATTACCAGAGCCGTTTTCTTGATTCTATAAATATAGCTTACGATGATGAGTGGGAGGGATGGGTTGTAAATGCTTGGGCCAACGAGCCCGCCGATCAGGAAAATTATTACATGACCAAGGTTTACATCAACAATGTTTTGTATAGCGATTCACTGAACAACCTGATGATTGCCGATGATGAACTGTTTAATGGAAATTCGACGAATGGAGCTGCGCTTTACTTTATCGAAGATGAAGATACCATTAGACCGGGCTACAAGGTTACCCTGGAACTTTGTGTTATTAACGAGGATTATTACAAATTTATATACGAAGCCCAAACTAGCTCCCAACCTCAAATTCCGCTGTTTAGCCCACCTTCGGCCAATGCCAGAACCAACCTGGATAACGGAGCAATAGGCTTTTTTTCGGCGTACGCCATACTTAGGGCATCGTATGTAGTAAGGCCAGAAGACATTCCGGCAAGGTTTAAGAAATAAGAGAGTACGTTAACAGTCGATGTAAGATGTTGTCCTATTTTGCATACTGAGTTTGTCGAAGGGGTATTAATGGACCGGGCGTATGGCGAGTTCTACACAGCTAATTCATTTGCTTAGAATATAGATGGTTTACTTCCAGCCCAACACGGTCTTCTTAAATTTTCGTACAGAAAATTAACCCATTACCCTTACATCAAATTCATGCTAAACTAGCTGGGCAGGTACCGTGAAATACGGGCGGTTAACTTGCGGAACTTGAATCGCTCTACAAACGTGCTAAATATTCTAAACATATCGCTCCATAGGGCTAAATACAGGATGATGGTTAATAGCCATATAGCCATGGTATTAAACCACAGCGTGGGTATAAAATACCTGCCGATATGCTTATACGCCGCAAAAAGTTGTGCCCGTCCAAATCTTGAGGTGGGTAAGGCATAAACGGGTTCAAATCGCCGGATTAACCTATCGTTTACCATGTCAATCTTCTGAATATTATTCCGATTGGTAACTAAAGCCTCCAGGTTCTTATTATGGTATTGGTTGTTAAACTCCAGCACCGCATTGTTTCCACCCAGCTTATGGGCCAAAACCTTAAAATGATTATCGCGTTTTAGCACTTCGTTCCTGTAGGCTAAATTAAAATGCTGCCTTAGTGTGTCTAGCGCTAACCTCATCGAGTTGATACTTGTAGTGTCAATACTATTGGCATTTAATTTTGCCATGCTGGGATACCTGAAGCTGTGGATTGGAAAATCCTCGGCAAGTAATTTTAACTCATTCTTAAGCGTGTGTAGGTTAAGGTTGATGCGGGGATTTGCCCGGTTCGAGTTTAAATCTAATGATACTTCGTTGAGCAGCGATTGTAACTTTGGGATCAGGAATGTTGCGTTGTAGCTGCTATTGCTAAGGTTCATGTTGTAGTCGAAAAACTCCCTGTCGTACCGGTTGGCCTTGAATTGCTGAACGCACAGCGCTTCATACGACCATCGGCTGAGCATAATATCGCCAATAAATGGCACATACTCGGGATGGGTAATTTTTTTGTGAAGCTTATTGTAGTCAACAATTACACCGCTGAAAAGAAGCTGCGGAACAAGTACAATGGGTATTAAAACGTAAATGGCCACCACCGAGTTTAATGCTGCCGATAGGTTTAGCCCGAACATATTTGCGCTGAATGCCGTTGAAAAAAGTATGAGCCAGTGGCTCCAGAACATTCCCCTTATCTCCAGAATACTTTGTCCGATTACCACGAACATCAGTGACTGTATGGCGGAAAAGATGAATAGCACAATAACCTTGGAGTTGATATAGCTAAAGTAGCTGAGGTTTAAAAATTTTTCGCGGTAAAGAATTTTCCGGTCCTTGATAATTTCCTCCGCGCTGATGGTTAAACCCAGAAATATCATGGCAACAACGCTCATAAACAGGTAGCTCGGGAGGTTGTCGTTTTCGCTGAAAATGTAGGCACCTGGATTGGTTGCGGTACCATGAATATACTTGGTAAAAAAACCGATAATTACAGCCAGCAAAGGTGCTGCAAGCATGCTTATATTGATAAATTGTACGTTTGCAATTTTACTTTGGAGGTTACGCAAGAAGTAAATCCACATTTGCTTCCGGTGCGATGGTATTTTAAAGATATTGGGAGGCAATGGACTGGTCCCGGGTGGAGGGGAAACCTTTAGCGTAGATTCGATGCTGTTTAGGTATAGTTCATACCACTCCCTGGAAGATCGTTTCCGTTTTCGGGTAAGCTTCCCGTACTCGTTTACCACACGTGCTTCAACGATGCGGAGGATTATATCGGTGTTTACGTTGCCACAGGTAATACATTCACTTTCCTCCGGTTTAAGGAAGTTGGCCATTTGCTTGAAGTAAACCACTGCATCCATTGGGTTACCTTGGAATATCGGACGCCCTCCATAGTCGAGAACAATTATTTTATCGAATAGCTTGAAAATATCCGACGAAGGTTGATGGATGTTGGCAAACACAATTTTTCCCTTGAAGGTTTGCTTCTTGAGCAGTAGCATAACTCGCTCGGAGTCCATAGACGATAACCCCGATGTTGGCTCATCAACAAAAAGAACGGACGGTTCACGCATCAGCTCCATGGCCATATTTAGCCGTTTACGCTGCCCCCCGCTTATATACTTGTTTAGTGGGTCGCCTACCCGTAGGTTGCGGGCCTCAACCAAATCAAAATCAACCAGGGTACTGTCAACCAGTTCGTGTAACTTTTGCTTACCCTGCTTGCTGAAGCATAGCGATGCGTTGTAGTATAGGTTTTGGAAAACGGTCAGCTCCTCAACAAGCAGATCGTCCTGGGGAACATAGCCAATAACACCCTCAAGCTCCGGCTTATTTTGATGGACGTCGTAGCCGTTTATATATACATTTCCGGTGGCGGGGGTTAGGTTGCCATTGAGCAGGTTTAACAGGGTAGATTTGCCAACACCGCTTCCGCCCATTATTCCAACCAGCTGACCGGAGTGTGCCGAGAACGAAAATCTGTAAATGCCATTCTTGCTCCCCTTGTGGTGGTATTCAATACCTTTAACTACCATTGAAACGTGGGGGCGTCCAGGGTTCTGAATAAATGCCGATGCTACACGGCTGTAGTAAATTGGCGATATCCTGGCCCCCCTAATTACCGAACCAACTCCCAGAATATAGGTTCTCCCGGGCTTGATGTTGCGGCTGTTGAGGAAAAGTTCCCTTTCTCCAAAGTATTTAATCAGAAAAGTATTGGTGCTGGCAATGCGTAGCGCAAAAACCTGCCCATCCAGCCGTTCGTTCGTAAGATGTTTTATTTCCGATGTTGGGTAATCCTTGTTGGAATCAATTAGCAACACCTGTTGGTTCCAGGGTATTTGGCTGTTATTCTCGCTCAGGATGAAATCCTTGCCATTCTCAAACTCAAACTCGTGGATATTGAATTGTGCAGAGATATTCCTGACGAACTCTAACCGCCGGGGACTTCCAATCCGGCTATCGCCAATAAATTCAATCAGCTGAAGTATTAGCCATACTTTTTGATGCTGCTCAAACTCAGTGTTAATGGAGCCAACAATCTCCTTTATAAGCGGAGAATTGGCTGTGGCATCTATATTTTGGATGAGCTCTTCGTGCCCGTAAATACTGATGTACTCCTTGAACTGATTCAGGAACTCCTTAGTCTGCTCGTAGCCAAAATCGTGCTGTAGGTACGACTCCAAAACCTCGGTGGTGAGCTCTGCCAGTCCGGTACGGTCAACGTTTACCACAAAGGCAAACAGCTTCATAAGGGCTTTTAGCAATGACTCACTCATAAAGGTTTTGAAAATTTCTTAACAAAAGTAACCATTAGTTTTTTGTGTGTGATTATTGTTCATAGTTTTTTATTTTTAGGGTTGATATTCATTTTAGGCCATCAATTCTGGTGATTGATCGGCATTTTAGCGTAATCTTTTATTAGTTTTATCCTGATGTTGACCGCTTAACCTTATTTTGTATATTGCCAAAATTTTATATTGACAGCTGGAGGCCTTTTAAATTTCCAGGTTGCTCTACTTTGCCGACTTGTAGTAAAATGTACCCGGTATGATTTTATCATCATTATCGATGTTTTTGGGTGAGCTGAAATTTGTGCCCCTACTGGTAATACCGGCAGAAGGGGAGGACACCTTTACATTACCTTTTCACGATCCCGTTATTGTATTCGGAGTTTTACTGTTAACGCTGCTCGTAGTTCCGTTCATTTTTTCGAAGCTTAAGCTGCCCGGCATCATTGGGCTTATACTGGCTGGAATCGCCTTGGGTAGTTCGGGGTTTAACATTCTGACCCGCGATGGGAGTATCGAATTCATTGGCAAAATAGGATTGCTATACCTGATGTTCTTAACCGGGCTGGAGCTCGATATGCACAGCTTTATCCAGAATAAAAAGAAGAATTTCATATTCGGTGTTTTAACTTTTTCTGTCCCATTCCTAATTGGTTACCTGGTGTGCAGGATCATCCTGCACTACGACTTACTCCCGTCGCTGTTAATCTCCAGCATGTTTTCCAGCCAAACGCTGGTTTCGTACCCCATTGTTTCTAGGTTAAGGCTTACCCGGCTTGAGCCCGTTAGCATAGCAATTGCCGGTACAATTATAACAGATACGATTGTGCTCGTAATGCTAATACTGATTATTGCGCTATATAACGGCCAGTATTCCACCACCTTATGGCTTACGCTATTTGTATCAATATCGATTTACCTGTTTTTTTTATTCTACGTATTCCCCCGCATCATTCGATGGTTCTTTAAGAATACCACCACCGATATTATTGCACAGTACATTTTTGTTCTGGCAATGGTTTTTCTGGCCGGAATTCTGGCCAAGCTGATAAAGTTGGAGCCTATTATTGGCGCATTTTTGGCTGGAATTGTGCTGAACCGCCAAATTCCCCACTCTTCAACATTAATGAGCAGGATTGAGTTTATTGGGAACTCTATCTTTATCCCTATTTTTATTCTTTACCTTGGAATGCTTCTCGATCTTCATGCTTTTCTCAGCAGCTGGATTACGTTGGCACTGGCAACGCTACTAATTGTAATTTCGGTGGGGTCTAAATGGGTTGCAGCATTTATTGCCCAAAAATTATTTCTCTATAAACAGGAAGAGCGGCAGCTCCTTTTTGGGTTAAGCACGGCTAGGGCGGCGGCTACAATTGCAATTATTCTGATAGGTTTTCAGCTGAAAATAGTTGATACAAATATTCTGAATGCTACTATTGTTGTTGTTTTCGTATCGTGTATTATTAGCGCATTTGTTACGGAACAATCGGCAAAAGTTATAGTCAGAAAAGATATCCCTCAAAGCTATAAACCCGAAACCTTTGAACGGATACTCATTCCAATTTCCAACCCGGGTAGTATTCAGGATCTTGTCGAGTTCTCGAGTTACATTAAAACCCACGGCAGGCGGAGCCCAATTTACATGCTTAGCGTGGTAAAGGATGAACATGAGGTTCTAAAAAGTAGCTATCTTGCCAGAAATGTTGAGGAGCTATCCAGAAATACCGAAATTCCCATTGAGTTTATTGTAAGAATGGATATAAGTATTCCTTCGGGAATAACAAGGGCTTGCAAGGAGATTCTGGCCTCCAAGGTTATTATGGGGTGGAATGGTAACTACAGCGCCAAGCAATGGATATTTGGGACTATACTTG
>JBFXEO010000119.1:0-8938 GCA_050180015.1 Bacteroidales bacterium
AGGTTCAGCATCCTGACCTTAGCGTTTGCCCTTGCCCTGATAGGATACTGGGTTAGGGCGAGTCAAAGTTGAAAAAAACTTCTAAAATGCTATAAACTGTTGCCGGCTAATCCATAGTAAAACAAATCTTTCCGTGGCAACTTATCAACCTTTGGAATAATTTTATCCATAAACCTATCTATAATGTAAGGAAAACGTGCCCCCTTCCACGGGCTAGTGTTTGCAATGAAAACATACGTGTAACCATCGCTGCGCGAAACGGCCAGAGCCGTAGTTCCGGCAAGTGAACCTGAGCGCCATAGTTTGCCGTTGGCCAACACCCAGCGCCAACCCAATGGCTGGAAATGCTTATCGTCATACGCCATTGACGAAACAGATTTTTTCAGTATTATGTCGGGGAAAGAATTGCCGCCATCGATGGCTAGCACTAACTTTGTCAAACTTATGGATGACATAACCCATCCACCGGCAGCCCCCAGCGTCCGCACATCGTTCCCCCCCCTGCTTTTTAATACACTATCCTTCGATCCATCAAAAGAAGCTACCAGCTCTGCACCGGGTACTTCGTAGTACCTAGCCTCGTTCCTGTATCTAAGGCTATCCCAGTTCTGGGCCAAAAAGGCATCGTGAATATTCAACGGCTCAAATATGGCTTTCTGGACAAATCTCTCATAGCTAACGCCCGAAACTTTTTCTATGACCAGCTGGAGGACTGCATACCCCAAATTGCTGTATGAACTATGGTTACCAGGCGTAAAATGGAGCTTCTTCGATAACGCAAAAACTACAATATCGTTTAAACTTACCGGTAAGTTTTTATTCAACTCCCTGGCAACAACATCTTTTATAAACATGTGATCGCCCCAGCGCGATGTCCAGCCGGCCGAATGATTTAAAAGATGGCGAACGGTTATATCTTCTATCCTTTTATCCTTATAGTTTAAAAAAATGGTATCGCTGAGAATTCCCTGTTTGCCAAATACCTTACCATCAAGGCTCAACTTGCCGCTCTCCAACAACTTCATAACAGCGGTAGCCGTTATCAGCTTAGATACGCTGGCAACCCTCAATATATTATAGGGCTGCATGGCAATTTTTTCCTCCCTATTGGCAAAGCCAAAACCACGGGAGTATATTAATTTTCCATCTTTTGCAATGGCAACACTTGCACCAACCAGCTCCCACTTTCGGACAAACTGTTCGAATGATTTATTCACGGATTGATATTCAGCCGAATCTGTTATACCGTTTGTAATTAAACTCGTATTGGTATCGGGATATTTACTGCTTTTTTTAGATATCGATTTAAATGTATCGTTTTCTACATACCTATACGCAACAAAAAGTACCAGCACTAGAATGAGTATTCCAACCAGAAATAACCTGCCCTTTTTAGCCATAAACAAAACTCTCCACCAAATTCGATGGCAAAGCTAGAAACATGTTAGGAAAAAACAAATAGGTACTACGTTAGACTAATTCTTTTATTCTGTTCACGAAATTTTCCACATCCTGCTCGGTGGTATCCCACGAGGTCATCCAGCGCACCTCTGAGCTGTTTTCATCCCATACGTAGAAAAAGTAATCCTGCTGCAACTTCGGGATAACGTGTTCCGGCAGTATCGCAAAAACTGCATTAATTTCAACTGCCTGTGTAATTTTAACGGACTGGATTGCCCTTAATTTTTCCTCGAGTATTTTGGCCATTCTGTTGGCATGCTGTGCCGTTTTATGCCATTGGTTGTTGCCCAGGTACGCAATGAACTGGGCCGATATGTAACGCATTTTGGAAGCCAGCTGCATACCCTGCTTCCGGGTGTACATAAAATCGGTGGCCAGCTGGGAGTTAAAAAACACAATGGCTTCGCCGTACATCATGCCATTTTTTGTGCCACCAAACGAGAGCACATCAACCCCAACATCGCGGGTAAACGCTCTAAAGTCCATATCCAATGCTACCGCCGCATTCGACAACCGAGCCCCGTCCATGTGCAATAGCATTCCATTGCTATGGGCATAATCTGCCAAGGTTTTAATTTCTGATGGTTTATAAATTGTCCCCAGCTCCGTTCCCTGAGATATTGAAATTACTTTTGGTTGGGCGTGGTGCTGAAACCCAAATCCGTGCATGTGCTTCTTAACCAAATCAACCGTCAACTTTCCGTCGGGGGTTGAAACAGTAAGCAGCTTACAGCCAGTAAAGCGCTCAGGGGCACCGCATTCGTCGGTATTAATATGCGCCGTTTCCGAGCAGATTACAGCATTATGCCGCAATGTTATTGCCTGAAGTCCCAAAACATTTGCAGCCGAGCCTATAAATACGAAAAAGACCTCAATATCATCGCCAAACATCTCCTTGAACTTTGCAACCGCCTGCCGGGTGTATATATCTTCGCCATAGGCAATTGCATGACCCAAATTTGCCTGCTGCAATGCTGCCAGAATATCCGGGTGAACACCCGAATTATTATCGCTCGCAAAACCCCTGTAATTAACCGTTTCCATATTCACAATACATTTTTAAGTTACCTAGTAATTCCCAGCACATTATACAATTAGAAAGTGTTACTGGGTAAAATTGCTTTTTCAAACCTTTAGATGCCTCACCTTGATCAGCAGGACAATTATATTGATTACGGACAATATAAACAACACAACCCGTTATATTGTATTAATCCCGGTATTTTCGCAACATTTGATAGTCGATGTAGTAAAGAATTTTTACCGATATGCTGTTATACATGGGCCCTGAAATTATGTTGTCGATATTATCGAGGTAATCGTTTACCGGGTTGTTTTTGTACTCCTCGAAGGAGTTTTTCCAAACTACTGCCAGCTCACTGCCCGGGGCAAAATTCCACTGATAAAGTAAATCTAAGTTGAACAAATTATAATTTCTGTTGGAATACGACGGAATTGCCGTGGACTGCAATGATCCATCCTTTCTTAAGTTGTAAAAGGAATTGTACTCGTAATGGCGGAGGTAATGGCGGACTCTGAGGTTAATAAACGCATGGGCATTAAATGTCCACTGTAGCTCTACTGTGTTGGTAATAGTTTCTACATCCCTACTCCCCATCACAACATTAACACCATCATTACTATAGTAGCCTATGTCGTTATAATCAAACGATTGGCTCCAGCTTAATACCACTAAAAAATTATCGTTAAACCGAATCCTGGGGCTTACACTATACGAGTATCCATGCTGGCCATAATCGTTTGCCCTCCAGTACGCAATATTATGGTCAACCGCCAAAGTTTTCCTGTAATCGGGGGAACCGAACCATCGCATGTAGTACCTGCTGGGCAATTTCAACTTGTAGCCATCAACCCGGGGCTCGTAGTAATCGAACTGCTTACGGGGACTAAGTTCCATGTATAGTCCTCCGGTAAACTGCTTTTTTGTGGTGAAGTATGTGTTCGATGTAATATACTGCGATGTAAAGTTTCTGGGGCTATACAGCATTTGATGTATATACTCAACCTCTGTTTCGAACTGTACCAATCGCCACAGAGGTTTAAATACTTCGTACGAAAGTTCTACTCCTGCCGAAAACTCATTGGCACTTTGCAGGTATCCCATATCGTTGGGGTTATAGTTTTTACTCTCGATATTGGTCCAAACATCACCCTGAAAATTCCCGCTAGTTTTTGCAAGGGCAACAAACGATTTAAATCCATTGGTTGTTGAATCATCGAAAATTTGGCTCACCGCCCCTGTACCCTCCACGCCAAAACGATTTTTTTTGTCGCGGATCATAAATTGGCTGGCCGTAACGTTTGCCGTATAATCCTGCCGGGGAACAAAAAAATTCGTATTCGTGAGGCTAATAAAAGAATTGTGGGGTAAATTCTGGTCAAGTACAAGCATGTTGTAGTTGGTAAACCCCTGCGTTAAAACACGTCTCTTATCGCCGGAGGCTGTATCCCTAATGGTTGCATAGGTATTCTTGGTCATTGCATTGAAAAATCCAACGCCAAGCCCCCCTACCGTTCTACCCGATAGTTTTGTGGCATTTACCATCTTGGTCTCCAGCGGATTATCAGCTACAACTTCATTGCTGTCAAGGCTACCTCCTGCCAGGCCATAACCAATAGGGGTAGATCCAATTCTGCGGGAATAAAAAATGCCACCCTTGCTGAAAAGCTCAGTTCCTTCGGTAAAGAATTGCCGGGCTTCATCGTATTTTACCTCAAAGGGGGAAAGGTTCAGCACCTTATCGTCGGATTTTACCTGTCCGAAGTCGGGTATTAAGGTCATATCCAGCGTGAAACTTTCGCTTAGTCCAAGCTTAAAATCCATTCCCCCGTTGATATCGTAGTCTGGCCTATCTTTTTCAGGGAGCTTATTCATGTAGGTTGAAAAATAAGGGCTAAACGACAGCCGAACAGGAGGTCTGATCCCGCTTATGCCCGTAAGTATCCCGGACTGTGTGGTAAATCCCGGCAATGATTTATCAACATAATTCCACGTGCTGGTTTCATTAAAACGCTTAATCAGCCTGGCAAAATTTATACCCCACTGTGAATTATCCCCCTTATTGGAAAAACGCAGGGCCGAGTAAGGAATTTTCAGCTCTACACACCACCCGTTACCGTTAATACTTACACTGCTTTCCCAAACCGCATTCCACGATCTTTCCTCGTTATCGGAGGTTAACTTAACATCGGATTGGACACCAGAAGCAGAAACAATGAACTTCAGGTAGTTTAAGCCATCGTTATACGTGCTGATAAATACAGCAAAAGCATCGGATTTTAAGTTGTCACTATTATCGCGTTGGCCTAACTCACTGTATATACAGCTGGGGCAATCGTCATAAAGCATTGCCCCTATGTATAAGGCATTATCATCGTAAAGAACCCTCACCTCCGATTTCTGCGATGGTTTTTCTCCGTTGTATTGTTCATGCTGAACAAAATCGGCAGCAGGAACCGCTTCCATCCATTCGGGTTCATCCATTTTTCCATTTATAGCTACTGATGAATTTATTCGTAACGCTACCACTTTCTTCTTTGCCGGAAGAGAATCAATTTCTACCGATGAGTACAATAAATATGGCAGCAATACAATGATTGCCGAACAAATAGTTTTATTGAGCATAACAATTCCCAGAAAATTTAATATGTCATTTGAACATGAAAATAGTAAATGGTTTAAAGAAGATACTTGTTGTCCGTATCTTCTTTAAATAATGAAAAGGATTCTAACTAACCCGAGGGGAAAGGTTGCCACTGTTTTTACCGTATTTTTGATGAATCCCTCACAATTAGCTGGGTTTTGAGAATTTCGGTAACCGGGGGTTCCAAACGTGTCTGAGTAATTCGGCGAATAAGTTGTTCCATGGCTTTTTTGCCCATCTCGTAGCCGGGTTGGCTAACTGTGGTAAGGGTTGGCTCAACCATCAGGGAGGTTTGATCGTCGCCAAACCCAACTATCGATACATCCTGTGGGATTTTAATTCCATTACGGGTTAAAATCTTTATTGCTCCGGCGGCAGTAAAATCGTTTACGGTAAATATAGAATCAAACTTAACCCCGCTATCAATTAACTTCTGGGTTTCAACAATGGCAGATTGAAATGTGTCGCAATGAATTATCAATTTTTCATCTATTACAACACCATTATCGCGCATGGCTTTCAGGTAGCCATTAAGCCTGTTTTGCCCAATAAGCCTGTTCTGTGGACCCGCAAAATGTACAATTTTGCGACGGCCTTGGATTATTAAATGCTCTGTGGCCTGGTATGCCCCATCGAAATCATCAATAATAATTCTGTCGGAGTGAATTTCCTCGATTATACGATCAAAAAAAACGATAGGAATGCCTTCCTCCTCGAAACGGTGAAAATGAGAGTAATCATTGGTTTCCTTCGAGACAGAAACAAGTAATCCATCAATAATGCCATTAAGGAACGCCTCGCATACAGATAGCTCGCGCTTATAATCCTCGCCCGATTGGCTTATCATAACACTGTACCCGTGCTCGTTGGCCACCTCTTCAATCCCGCTAATTACGGATGAAAAGAAATAATGAACAATCTCCGGAATAATCACCCCTATCACATTACTACGCTGACTACGCAGGCTAAGTGCAATAATGTTAGGCTTATAATTGTATTTATGGGCAAGCTCGTTCACCAGCCGCTTTGTTTCCTGGCTTATATCGGGATGATCTTTCAGTGCCCTAGAAACGGTTGAAGGGCTAATGCCCAGCTCTCTTGCTATATCTTTAATGGTTATTTGGTTCGATTTCATTAGATGTGTTTAAATATTGAATTTACTATAACATTTTATACCTGCAAATCTACTCTATTTATAAAAAACAGAAAACATGGAACAAAAACTTAAGCTATAAATTTATTAATTTTTTTGTAAATTTCAAACGTTTGCGGTATCGTTTGCACAATTTATTGATTAATAATTGCTTAACCTTAAATAAATGTATAATTTTATATGTAGATTGCCATGGTATAAATATTCAACCTAATCCTAATTCTAATAATATGAAGAAAGTTAATTTTTTCAGGAGTTTTCTTGTCCTGTTAGCTTTAATTACGTATGGCAGTTTCGCCTACGGGCAGGGGATTACAGTAATTGGCACCGTGACCGACGGTGCAAATGGTGATCCTATCCCCGGCGCAACGGTACTGGTTAAAGGTACAACAATAGGGACTTCTACTGATCTGAATGGGAAATATTCCCTTCGGGTTGATGCCAACGGTACGTTAGTTTTCAGCTTTGTGGGTTACGAAACCCAGGAAATTCCGGTTAACGGACGTGCTGAGATTGACGTAGTATTAACCATGTCCACCAAAACTCTGGAAGAGGTTGTGGTGATTGGTTACGGATCTGTTAAAAAAACTGATGCTACTGGTTCCGTCGTGGCCGTTAGCTCGAAGGATTTTAACAAGGGTGCCATTACATCTCCTCAGGATTTGCTTGTTGGTAAAAGTGCCGGAGTAGTAATAACCAATGCCGGCGGAGCTCCGGGTAGCGGTGCAACCATTCGTATTCGTGGCGGTTCATCGCTCAACGCCTCCAACGATCCTTTAATCATTATCGATGGTATTCCTATCGATAATAATAATGTATCCGGAAGTTCAAACATCCTTTCGTTTGTCAACCCCAACGATATTGAAAGCTTTACAGTGCTCAAGGATGCATCTGCCGCTGCAATTTACGGTTCAAGGGCTTCCAACGGTGTAATTCTTATCACCACCAAAAAGGGTGAAGTTGGCAAGCCTATGAAAATTACCTACGATGGGAGTTTTTCCATTTCAAGCGCCATTGAATACATGGATGTGTATTCCGGCGACGAAATGAGGCAGATTGCCTACGAACATGTTGATATTTATGACCCTGCCTATTTTGACTTACTTGGAACACAGAATACAAACTGGCAGGATAAAATTTTCCGTACAGCAATTACCCAGGATCACAATGTAAGTGTTGCCGGTTCAGTTAAAACCATGCCATACAGGGCATCCGTTGGTGTTACCGACCAGAATGGTATTCTAAAAAATACCGACATGAACAGAATAACAGGATCTATCAGCGTTGATCCGTCATTCTTCAAAAATAGCCTGAAGGTTAATGTGAATGCAAAAGGAATGTACACCAAGCATAACTTTGGCGACGAAGGCGCTATTGGTTCGGCCATAAACATGGACCCCACGCAGGTTGTTCGGGATGGCAACCCTTTATCGGCAGGTTATTATCAATGGAGTAACTACGGCGCCAACTTAGGTACTGCAAACCCCGTTGAACAGGCATCGGCGATAGATAACAAATCAGATGTAAAAAAATTCATTGGAAATATCCAGCTGAATTACACCCTCCCATTCTTAACCGATCTTAGCGCAAACTTAAACTTAGCTACCGACTACACCAAGAGTAATGGTCATAATAATCGCCCCACAACATCACCTTCAGTTCTTACAAGTCCCTTGTGGGGATCATTAACCAACTATAGCGGTGAAATAAAAAATAACCTGCTGGATTTCTACCTGAATTACAAGAAAGATATACCCCAAATTCAGAGTAAGGTAGATGTAACGGCAGGCTACTCCTGGCAGCATTTTGAAAGAGAGGGAGATAGCTACAAGCGCGGTGTTGTTGATGCCACCCATCCATACCAAATGTCAGATAGTTCTTCGTTTAAAACCGAAAACTATCTGGTTTCATTTTTTGGCCGTTTGAATTACACGCTAATGGATAGGTACCTATTAACCTTCACGCTTCGCGACGATGGTTCTTCGCGTTTTGCAAAAGGAAACCGTTGGGGGTTATTCCCATCTGTTGCCTTAGCATGGAAAATCAACGAAGAATCGTTCCTTAAAAACGTTACGGCCCTTACAGATCTGAAACTTAGGTTGGGCTGGGGTATAACAGGCCAGCAGGATATAGGCAATGATTATCCCGCTCAGGCTCAGTATATCCTAGCATCTCCGGGTTCATACTATTACATCGACGGGGAATATGTTCCAACCCTTCGTCCCAACGCCTATGATCCTGATATTAAATGGGAAGAAACAACCACGCAAAATATTGGTTTAGATTTTGGATTCGTGAATAACCGCATAACTGGATCGGTAGATGTATATAAACGGAAAACTGAAGATTTACTGAATACTGTAACCGTCCCTACCGGCAGCAACTTCTCAAACACGCTGCTTACCAACGTGGGTAGCCTAGAAAATAAAGGTATTGAAGTATCGCTAAACCTCGTACCAATTTCAACCAAGGATATGTCTTTAAATTTAGGGTTTAACCTAACCTACAATAAAAATGAGATAACCAAACTACTAATGACTGACGATCCTAACTATGTTGGAATATTATACGGCAGTGCCTTTACCGGTCAGAATCAGGTTACCAGAGTGGGGCATCCAGCATACTCGTTCTTCGTAAACAAGCAGGTTTACGACCCCGC
>JBFXEO010000120.1:0-8931 GCA_050180015.1 Bacteroidales bacterium
GCTATATTTGCAGCTCAAACTTGCGGATATGGCGTAATTGGTAGCCGCGCTAGACTTAGGATCTAGTGCCGAAAGGTGTGAGGGTTCGAGTCCCCCTATCCGCACAAAACCCGGTAAAACCGGGTTTTCTTCTTACATTAAACATCAGGGTTATCCGTCATTCATATATTCCAACTTGCAGAATAAATCAATGACCCGAAAAATACTAACACTGGCGAAATCGATTCAACCAAATACCAACATATTTGCAAATCGGCTATTCGCCTGTATAAAGGAGGCTACCCCCAGGGCTCTCAAAACTGCAATTTGGATTCTAAAGATCACCATTCCGGTTTCATTTGTGGTTAGCATGTTAAACTACTTCGGGGTAATTCAGCTGCTAACCCGGTACCTCTCGCCCGCCTTTAATTTAATTGGATTACGTGGAGAGGCATCCCTGGCCTTTGTTACCGGGATATTGCTAAACATCTACTCGGCAATTGCAACTATATCGCAGCTTACATTGAATTTAAGAGAAATAACCATACTGGCAGTTATGAGCCTAATTGCCCACAACCTGATGGTTGAAACGGCCATTCAGAGTAAAACCGGATCGAAAGCATGGCACATGGTGGCTTTAAGAGTTGGTGCGGCCTTTGGTGCTGCGGCGTTGCTTAACCTTATACTGCCAGATTTTAGTCAAAAAATCCCGTTTGCTGCAAATTCACATTCGATTTTAAACTTCTCAGATGCCCTGATCAACTGGGTTTACTCATCGTTTAGGTTGATACTCAATATTGTCCTACTGGTATCGATGCTAATGATTTTACAAAAAATCCTGCAGGAGTTTAACCTCATTCAGCTCCTTTCGAAACCGCTGAATCCATTATTAAAACTTATGGGACTTCCCCCGTCAACATCTTTTCTTTGGATTGTGGCCAACTCGCTGGGACTTGCATACGGATCGGCTGTGATGCTCGAGGAGGTACGTCAAAATAGGGTTAGCAGAAGAGATGCCGATTTGCTAAACTACCACATCGCCATATCGCACTCAAACCTGGAAGATTTGCTTCTCTTTGCAGCACTAGGTGTTCCCATTCTTTGGATGTTAATTCCCCGGGTAATTATTGCCATTGCCGCTGTATGGGGAAGACGGTTTTTCGTAAATCGTTAAACGTTAATCGATTTCTGAGTATCACCCCACTCATTCCCCCTTTTTCAAGACTAACGTTCAGCTGTTCTCGTTTCGCAACTTATCATTTGATATTAACAATCCATCGGGCATAAAAATCAAATTAGTAATTTTATCTTCTAAAATCTATAGAAATGGTTCAATACTTGGAATTGCTCGACCATATCCTAAAGAATGGTGTTGAAAAAAGTGATAGAACGGGAACCGGGACGATAAGTGTTTTTGGCTACCAAATGCGTTTCGACCTGGAAAAAGGTTTTCCGCTGCTTACCACAAAAAAACTTCACCTAAAATCTATAATTTACGAGTTACTCTGGTTCCTGAATGGCGAAACCAACATAAAATCGCTTAATGCCAACGGCGTAACAATTTGGGACGAGTGGGCCGATGCCAATGGCAATTTGGGCCCAATTTACGGCTACCAATGGCGATCGTGGCCTGCGGCCAACGGCGAGCATATCGACCAGATCGCTCAGGCTGTAAATTCACTCACGGAAAACCCCGACTCCCGCAGGCATTTAGTATGCGCATGGAATGTGGGCGATATCGATAACATGGCGCTGCCACCCTGCCATGTCCTGTTCCAATTCTACGTTGCCAACGGAAAACTATCGTGCCAGCTTTACCAGCGCAGTGCCGATGTTTTTCTTGGCGTACCGTTCAACATTGCCTCATACGCGCTACTCACCATGATGATGGCGCAGGTTTGCGGGTTAAAACCGGGGGAGTTTATCCATACGCTGGGCGATACGCACATCTACCGAAATCACATTGAACAGGTAAAGTTGCAGCTAGCCCGTGAGCCCCGGGCACTTCCTACAATGACAGTCAACCCCGATGTAAAATCAATATTCAAGTTTAGGTTCGAGGATTTCACATTGGAAGGCTACAATCCGCATCCACATATCAAGGGGGCAATAGCAGTTTAGCCGATGGTTGACCGTGAAAACACTGCAATCATTTTGAATGAAAATAAGTCTGAGAGCTAATGTCTGGCATCTGAAATCTATTAAAATGAATATATCAATAATAGTTGCTGTTGCGGAAAACTGGGTGATTGGCGGAAACAACCAGCTGATCTGGCATATCTCTGAGGATTTAAAACGATTTAAGGCCCTGACATCGGGGCACTGCATTGTAATGGGCCGTAAAACGTTCGAGAGCATTGGCCATCCATTGCCAAACCGGAGGAATATTGTGATAACCCACAACGCTGATTTTTCTGTGTATGGTTGTGAAGTTGTAAATTCCCTTGATGAGGCTCTCAGCGTAACAGGAAATGAAGAAGAAATCTTTATTGTTGGAGGGGGCGAACTGTACCGGCAAACATTGCCTTTGGCAAACAAGCTGTATCTGACCAAAGTCCACAAAGAATTTGAAGGCGATGTAACCTTTCCGCAAATAACCTTTAATGAGTGGAGTCTAGTGCTCGAAGAAAAAGGGAACCCAACCGACAATGGGTTGGGCTATACTTTTCAGGAATTTGTGAGAAAAAAGACTAAGCGGCTTTAAGCCGTTTCAAATTCGATTTTTCCAGTTTCTCCTGTGCATAATCCAACGTTACCAGCATTTCCTTTTGGTCGGTTGACATTTCGAACATGGCATCAATCATTATTGCCTCGCAAATTGAACGCAGACCACGAGCCCCCAACCTAAACTCAATGGCCTTATCAACAATATAATCCATTACATCATCGTTGAACTTGAGCTGAATGCTATCGTAATCGAAAAGTTTTATGTACTGCTTGATAATGGCATTCTTAGGTTCGGTCAGTATTTCGCGAAGGGCATCTCTATCCAGCGGGTTCAAGTAGGTAATTACCGGTAAACGGCCTATAATTTCAGGGATAAGCCCAAATGCGCGTAAGTCCTGGGGGGCAATGTACTGCAACAGGTTATCCTTATCAACGTACTCGCGCGATTTGCTTGCGCCGTAACCAACCACCTGCGTATTCAAACGCTGCGCTATCTTCTTCTGGATTCCCTCGAAAGCACCGCCACAGATGAACAGTATATTCTTTGTATCAACAGCAATCATCTTTTGCTCAGGGTGCTTACGTCCACCCTGGGGTGGAACATTCACAACGGAGCCTTCGAGCAGCTTAAGCAAACCCTGCTGAACGCCTTCGCCGGAAACATCGCGGGTAATTGACGGGTTATCGCCCTTACGGGCAATTTTATCGATTTCATCAATGAAAACAATTCCCTTTTCAGCGGCCTCCACGTTGTAATCGGCAACCTGGAGCAAGCGGGTAAGAATACTTTCAACGTCTTCGCCAACGTAACCCGCCTCCGTAAGCACCGTGGCATCAACAATTGTGAATGGGACATGAAGCATACGGGCAATTGTACGGGCAAGCAATGTTTTTCCTGTTCCGGTTTCGCCCACCAACAGGATGTTCGACTTTTCAATCTCAACATCATCACCCTTATCGGCCTGCAGTAACCTTTTATAGTGATTGTAAACGGCTACGGAAAGAAATTTTTTAGCTTCATCCTGGCCTATTACGTACTCATCCAGGAATTTTTTTATTTCAACCGGCTTAAGTAGCTTGCTTTGCTGTAGCTTGAACTCCCCTTTTTTCTTCAACTCTTCCTTTGCAATTAGGCTGGCCTGCTCGGCGCATAAATCGCAGATAAAGCCATCCATGCCTGCAATAAGAAGTTTAACATCTTTCCTGTCGCGTCCGCAAAACGAACATTTATCGGTATTTTTCATTGTACAGATATACTCATTAGATAGCAAAAACAATTATGCAGTTGCCACAAAGTTAATACAATTTATTGGGCTATCAGAATTTAATTGCCAGCAAGCAGGTATAAGGCAGCCTACAATGGGATTAACAGTAAAAAATCGATATTGTTGTAATGTAAAAAAGTGCCCTTTTCCAAGGGCACTTATCTTTTTTTATGGTGATTATATGGTTCTACTCCCTTTTATCCCGAATCAATATCTCGTCAATCATACCGTAATCCAAAGCTTCCTGGGCTGTCATCCAGTGATCGCGGTCAGAATCCTTACGGATTTTCTCGATGGAATTGCCGGAATGCTTTGCAACAATATCGTACAGCTCATCGCGAAGCTTAAGAATTTCACGGGTTGTTATTTCGATGTCGGATGCCTGCCCCTCGGCCCCGCCCATTGGTTGGTGAATCATTACGCGCGAGTGTGGCAGCGCGGTACGCTTGCCTTTTTCACCCGCCGTGAGCAAAACTGCCGCCATGGATGCTGCCATCCCGGTGCAAATTGTTGCTACATTGGAGCTGATGTACTGCATGGTATCGTATATTCCTAAACCTGCGTAAACGGAACCCCCGGGTGAGTTCACGTAGATTTGAATGTCCTTCGAAGGGTCGGTTGATTCCAGGAAAAGTAGCTGTGCCTGAATGATGTTGGCAACATCATCGTCAATGGGAACCCCCAGGAATATTATTCTATCCATCATAAGCCGGGAGAAGACGTCCATGGTGGCAATATTCAGCTGGCGCTCCTCAATGATTGTTGGCGAAATGTAGCTATTGCTGACGGATTTAAACTTTTGCATCGATATGCTACTCACCCGCCGATGCTTTAAGGCGTATTTCTCAAATTCTGTCATGGCTATTTATTTTGGTTTACTTGCTGCTTTTAGTAACGCAATATAGCAAGTAATTGTTGATATTGTTTCGTTATTTTATCAAAACAAGGATAACCATATAATTTTTTTACTTTACGATTAATGATTTTTAACAATAAATCGTAATTGTTCATCGTGATATACGCTATTTCCCATCCTTCGTTGAAATAGCTTGTTGTGGCTTTTATAAAGTTCATTTTCTTATACTTATCATTATGTTCCATTCCTGCCAAATAGATAAATTTCAACGATTTTTCCAATGATGAGTAGTAGAGGTAAAGAAGCGTTTCAACACCGAAACGAGTCTCTTTCATTTTTTCTAGTATCGGTGCTATATCTTTTTTATATAAGGATCTTTCTCCTGTTAATATTTTAAACGGATTAACTTCTTGATTTAAAACATTTACAGTAGTATAACCCAAAACCATATCACATTCATTACTCAATAGGGGAGATGCTAAGTGTTTAATGTACCCTGTTGGAATTATTCTTTGGTCGGCATCAACAAATACCATAAGATCAAAATTAGTATTCTCAACTCCAATTGCCATTGCATATCCTTTCCCCATATTTTTGCTGAGGTGTATTGCTGTTATTTCAAATTCTTTTTTCAACGCTTCAATCATTTCCATTGTGCTATCAGTTGAACCATCATTCACGACAATTATTTCATCGGCTATTTCAGCCCCTGAAACAGACTTAACCACGTCTTTAATGGTCTTCTCTTCATTATATGCACAAATAATTACCGATACCTTTTTCATTTCGTTGATTTTAAGTTATAAACCTGCTTCTGTAAGAACTGAACCCATTCAAAGTGTGCTTTAGTTTCATCAAAAGTTTGGTGGGATATGGGACTCCCGATTTTCACCTTAATTGTTTTATTCTTCTTGCTGAAAATTTCATGAAACAAAAGAACCAACTCGAGGTTTACCTTAATTCCCAAATTTTTTCTCCCCACGTAAATGATATAGAACAACCTAGAATTTCGACCGTAGAAAAAAACGGAACCATATAATAGATCTATTTACAAAAGATTTCTGCCAATCCCCATTCTCAATCTTTCTGCTCCCCACTCTTGAAACTATGCTAGCAGGGAAATGGATAGGCATATCTGACGCAAATAGTTTTTCTAATTCCATTAAATATTTTTTGGGGCTACTGCTGAAAACATTTACTGCTGCAATTAATGGCTTTAGTTGTGGGACCAGAATGAATATGTCATTACCTATTGCCCTAAAATTTCCATACTTGCTAGCGGCTATATTTGTTAAGGTCAAGCCATCTAAAAAACTAAAGGGATGATTAGCAACAAAGAAGCACTTTTCATTTTCGGGCAAATTTTCTTTTCCCTCAATTTCTACCGTTATATTAAATTCTTCAATTATTGTTTGCAGAAAATCGATCCCTTCATAATCATCATAGATACATAGAACGAGGCTTATATCGTTTTATCTGATAATCAATTTAATCACATTAACAGTAAAGCAGGGCAACCGTTTTAATCACGTTGCGTCGCTTTCTTTAATTATCTTGTGAATATCTATATATGCCCTTGTTGTACTCATTACACTAATTATTTCAGTATCGCCTCTTTCGCTGCATTCTTCCCTAACTCAATTAATTCCTTAGCCCTGTAAAAATCAAATGTATTTGCAGAATCGTAAGGTATATTAATAACCAAATCAGGCTTGTGCCTTTCAATGCTCAATTCTGCAATCCGGTGTATCATTGCAGATGATGTCCTGCTTAACAGTGAGTAGTAACCCATGCTATGCTTGTCGCCGGTTGAAATTAGGGTTGACAAATTCTTCATTAACCCGTTCAAATAGCCCTTTTCTTCATCTTTTTCTTTTGGAGCATTGGCTCCCTTCTCACCGTATAAATTCACTACTATAAGCATATCTCCACTTTCACGAGCCACGTGTTTTATGGGTACAGGATTAAGCACCCCGCCATCTACAAGAATGGTATTGTTGTATTTTACGGGAGTAAAAACAGCCGGAATAGCAACCGATGCCCTAGCGGCTTTGTAAAAACTGCCCCGGGTAAAAACTACCTCTTTTTCATTAATTATATCAGTAGCAACGGCAGCAAATGGAATTGGCATGTCTTCAATGTTCATATCGGGAATCAACGTTTGCATCTTGTCAAAAACGCGTTCACCCTTCAGTAACCCATGCGTTGTAAGGGTAAAATCCATTAACCCCCATACATCCCTCTTGTTAAAGGTATTCGCCCATTCGGTGTAATCTTTTAATTTTCCCATGGCATAAAGCCCTCCAATAACCGCTCCTATAGAGGAGCCCGATACAGAAGTTATATTAAACCCATGTTTTTCCAATTCGGATATAACACCAATTTGGGCAAGCCCCCGGGAACCGCCACTCGATAATACCAGTGCTACAGATTTTTTCATTTTCTTCAACATAATTTAAAGAGATGGAGAACTTGGTTCTTTATTCATTGCACACAATAATATTCTTTCGGTTATACGTGGTAAAAACCGATATAGCAAAACGAGTAGTTTACCCTGTTTTGTTAGAATCAATTCGCGTTTTTTGTGTAAAGTGGCTTTGGCAATAATGCGTGCCACCTCCTCTGCCGACATCATTTTATCTTCATTCCTGGGAGACTCCATTTGTGATATCCCGTTTTTATTTAACGCTTTTTTCCTGATATTTGAAGAAGTAAAACCGGGGTGAACCACAAGTACCCCCAACCCTTCTTTCATATTTTCAATTCGTAGAGTATTAAAGAAGCCATCAAGCGCATGTTTTGAGGCACTGTAGCCAGTTCTGCCTGGAAGTGGTGTTAATCCTGAGATAGACGAAATACCTATTACGATACCTTTTTGTCTTAGTAAATATGGGAGGGCAAACTTGGTACAGTAAATAGTCCCATAAAAATTTGTATCCATTAATTCTTTAACAACTTTCAAATCTAAATCATTGAAATTTGCCCGCATGGATATGCCCGCATTATTGATAAGTACATCTATTTTGCCATATTTCTCAACAGTTTTTTCAATTAATTTTTTACAGTCGTCTTCTTTTTTGACATCTGTTCTTACCGAAAACGCGTTACCATTTTGTAATTTAATTTCGTTCTCAATTTTTTTTAATTCGCTATCGCTTCTTGCGGCAAGTACAATAATTGCCCCCTTTTTTGCGAACTCAACAGCACATGCCTTTCCAATGCCTGATGAGGCTCCAGTTATAACGACAACCTTATTTGAAAGTTTATCAGGAGGCTTGACCATTTCTATAATTGTTTAACATAACATAAACTTTTTTTGTGCTGCCTGTTTTCAAGTTTACCCCACAAGTTGCTAATATTTAGGTTGTTCTGTAGTTCGCGAGTTGTTTCAACGTTTTTTATTCCATTTCTGATGAGCATATACATGATCTCATTGGTAATAATGCCATTGACCCCTTTTCTCCGAAAATCTTTTCTGATGGCTATAAGCAGCAGATCAACAGTATCATTTTTGTGTAATGCACGATTTATGTATAAAAAACCAAAAGGGAATAGTTTCCCTCTTGACTTTTGCAATGCTTTTGAAAGGGATGGAATGGCTATTCCGAATGCGATTACCTCCCCCTCTCTATTCAAAATAATTGATGTATATTCTAAGTTAAGAAGAGGAATAAATTGTTCTTTAAGGGTTTCAACTTGCAATTTAGTTAGTTCCGTGAAAGCATATAGTTCTTCATATTCTCTGTTTAAGAGGTTAAATACTTCATCTGAATATTTAAGTAGGTCTTTTTTCTTCCTAACGACAGCACTTTGTAGTCCGTATCGATTTTTAATTAATGCAGCCCCTTTCAAAAATCTTTCTGGTAGTTTAGCCGGAACTTTAACATTGTATTCAATCCATTCTGCCTCCTTTTTATAGCCCAGTTTCTCAATTAATTGGGAGTAGTATGGGAAATTGTAATGTGCAAAAGAAGTTGGGATTTCATTAAATCCTTCTATAAGGATCCCAGAAGCATCAAATGATGAAAATCCAAGAGGACCATGGATGTACTCTGCATATTTTGCTTTTGCCCATGCTTCCACTGTTTCGAGAAGTGCCTTCAAAACATTTTCATCTTCAACAAAATCGAGCCAACCAAAGCGGACATGACGCTTGCCCACCTT
>JBFXEO010000121.1:0-8842 GCA_050180015.1 Bacteroidales bacterium
GCTGGTTGCCAAAATTAGCAGTGGCGGCAATTTAGCTTGGCGCAAAGAGTTACCATCGGGGTCGTTTGACAAGCGCGAGATGAGGAGCAACATCAAGCTCAACTCCGAGGGAAATATCCTTGTTCTTGGACGAAGCCCACTAACATCGGGTTCTACCAACGTAATGCTGCTCAAGTATTCCCCGTCCGGCGAGTTACTGTGGCAAAAAAACTTTAAGCACCTTGAGAACCGGAACGATGCACCGATGTCGATGGTGCTGGATGGATCGGGACACATTTTTGCCAATGCCACATCAACCAGCACCAGCTACTACCCCGAAATGACCACCGTAATGTTTACCAGCGGAGAACCTTCTGCTGTTAATACCAGTACCTATAGGCAGCTTGGCATATACCCCAATCCGGCTAGTAACAGGGCGTGGGTTAACATTGACCATGTCGGTAGGGCAACCTTGCAGGTTTACAGTATAGATGGAAAGCTAGTATTCTCCGATGTAATGGAAAACCAACCCTATGAGATGTTGTTGGAAGGCTTTCAGCGTGGACTTTACATTGTGAAAGTAACTTCTGAAAGCGTTAGCGCATCTTCTTTACTTTTGCTGGAGCATTAGCTCAAAACGGATACCTCCCTTTTACAAATTCTGGAAGCGCAACATTTAATGTCGTTCTATACATACTCTGTCAGGGATTACATTGCAAAAATTAACGGGCAACGGTAAAGCCAACCCCCTTTTTCGATGCCATTTTGATAAACCATGATACGACGGTACACTTCCAAAGCCCCCTGCTAGGTCAGTATTTCAATTCGAAGAGAACAAGTGGAACCGGTAACTGCCGATTCCACAATAAATTAGAGATAAACAGTACCTAAAATTCAAACGTTTTGTTTATCTCGGGGGGAAACGGATTATTTCGGGATATTGTTAGAGCGGGATGAACCATAGGGTTTACCTTGAATCGTTTACGGTTACTACGCTGGTTTTCGAAAACCTGTCATGCCATCCGGGCTGAGTGCCCAAGAACGAGAGAGGCTCAAATGGAATAAACCTACAAACAGATCGCAGTAAAATTCTGCCCAAGGTCGGGGCGTTACCGTTCTCATCAACAACTTTTGTTTGGGTGATATACTTTGCGGGAGTTCGTCCGGTTGTAAATTCAAATGTGGTGAAATAAATGATTCCGACTATGAATCCAAGTAGGTATGAAATAAGTTTATTGTCAGTGTTCAGCATTTCCAAAGTATTGGGTGCAACAATGGCCAGTATAATTCCCATGAAATACCCAGACAAAACGCCAAAAATCAGCAGGAAAATCTGGTCAAGCAAATAATTCGAAAATCGTTGGGCCTGGCTAGCTGCATTTAGCACTGTAAGTTTACTATGCCTGTTTTCCTCCAACTTCTCCTTTAAGATTTGGTCTTCCTCGTAGTAAGCGCAACTTCCGTCAAAATCGGCGACTCTGTCGGTTAAATTGCAAATAGTTCCAATCTTAGGATCAAACTTTTGGTTTTTGCAAACTTTACAAAATTCCAGCTGCTCGTCGCGTGTCATAAAAACAATTGATTATTAATGAGCTTAAGGTAAGAGTTCTGCAAAATTAACCAAAAAGTTTCAACTGCTCGGCAAATTGTACAGGGTTTTCCAGCCTGAGTAATTTTTGTTTTACATCAATACCGCCGGCGTAACCAACGAGCTCCTTGTTGTTTCCAACAATTCTGTGGCAAGGAATAATTATTGAAATAGCGTTTGCCCCGTTTGCTGCGGCAACAGCCCTTACCGCTTGTGGATTATTTAGTTTTTTTGATAAGCCTAAGTACGATTCGGTTTTTCCGTACGGAATTTTCATCAGCTCATTCCAGGTGCTTTTCTGGAACGACGTTCCGACTAAAAGTAGCGGAATGCTAAATGCCGTTCTCCGGCGCAGGAGGTAGTCATTCAGCTGATCCATCGTTTCGCCAATCAAATCCGTTTTCTTTTCTTCAAAATCAGCATTCAAGCCCTCCCGAATTCTGTTGTCAATGGTTTGCCGCATGCCCCTGTGCTTCCAGTCACAAAGGCAGAGCTGGTTGTTGTAATCGCCAAGTATTAAATCACCGTAGGGTGTTTGAAAGGGTTGAATACAGACGTTCATAAACCTGTTGCCCATTTTGTTTTCTCAAAGGTAAAATATTTTCGGTGCTTAAAAAAGCGTAAATTTGCACCTCAAATTAACAGAACAATGGATAATCGCAGAGTAAGAGTAAGATTTGCCCCAAGCCCTACCGGGCCATTACATATTGGCGGTGTAAGAACAGCCCTGTTCAACTATTTTTTTGCCCGCAAGCATGGCGGTGATTTTATTTTGAGAATTGAAGACACCGACTCGCAGCGCTTTGTTCCGGGAGCCGAGGATTACATTAACGAGAGTTTGCGCTGGTGCGGAATCAAAATTGACGAAGGGGTACACGAGGGTGGGCCTCATGCACCGTACCGTCAAAGTGAGCGGAAGGCAATTTATAAGCAGTACGCCGACAGGTTGGTGGAAAACGGGAACGCTTACTATGCGTTTGATAAATCGGAGGCTCTGGACAAACTCCGTTCCGACGCCGAGGCAAAAGGTGAGGCTTTTACCTATAATTTTGCCATTCGTGAGCAAATGGACACTTCGCTTACTCTTTCTGAGAAAGAAGTAAAACAGCGCATTGCTAGCGGCGAACAATGGGTAATTCGTTTTAAAATGCCCGAAAACGAAGAGGTTGTAATGCATGATTTGATTCGGGGCGAGGTGCATGTTAACACTTCAACACTCGATGATAAAGTGCTTTTTAAAAGTAGCGATATGCTGCCAACATACCATTTGGCGAATGTTACCGACGACTTTTTGATGGAAATTTCGCATGTCATACGCGGAGAGGAATGGTTGCCATCGTTACCCTTGCATGTTTTGCTTTACCGTGCTTTTGGATGGGAGGATCAAATGCCAAATTTTGCGCACCT
This sequence comes from Bacteroidales bacterium, assembly GCA_050180015.1. Taxonomy (GTDB): domain Bacteria; phylum Bacteroidota; class Bacteroidia; order Bacteroidales; family Tenuifilaceae; genus JBFXEO01. Next base: position 2,975 of record JBFXEO010000121.1, read on the forward strand.
TCCCTTGTTGCTTAAGCCAACAGGAAATGGCAAGTTGAGCAAACGCGACGGCGATAAAATGGGGTTTCCTGTTTTTCCGTTACTTTGGAAATCGGGTGAGGGTGAAATCTCACGGGGATACCGCGAGGATGGATATTTTCCTGAAGCTTTCGTAAACCTATTGGCGTTACTGGGTTGGAATCCGGGAACCGATCAGGAGTTGTTCTCCGTGGACCAGTTAATTAAATCGTTCAGCATTGAGCGAGTAAACAAATCGGGTGCACGCTTCGATCCGGAAAAGGCAAAATGGTTCAACCACCAGTACTTAATCCGTAAAAGCGATTCCGAAATAGCCAACTTATTTCAACCAATACTAGAGCAGTACAATTTCGATGTTCCTACAGATAAATTGATTAGAATTGTGGGATTGGTAAAGGAACGTGTAAATTTTGTTCAGGAAATTTGGGAACAAACCAACTTCTTCTTTGAGCGTCCGTTGGCATACGATCAGCAAACTGTTGCCAAGTTCTGGAAGGAAGATACTGCTGCAATAATGAATGAGGCGGCAGAAGTTATAAATGCAGTCAGGCCTTGGGAAACACAGAGCATAGAGCGTTCACTTAAGGAATTTATAAATGCCAAAGGTTACGGAATGGGCAAGGTGATGAATGCCATTAGGCTGAGCCTTGTGGGGGCATCAAAAGGTCCCGGAGTTGCTGATATCTGCGAAGTTCTTGGTAAAGACGAAACCATTCAGCGAATCATGCAGGCATTGACAATTCTGGGGAAATAGTATAATTTCTCAAAAATTTAACGTACGAATAAACTTTTTCGTCGATTTGATGTTTATGTAATTCGATAATTAATTAGAATGATACGGAACCAAAATATAGCATGTTGTACCTGTTGCTGTCAAGCTTATTGGCCGCAAGGGGAATTGCTGTATGATAAACCATTCTGGTAATAGTTTACAAAATAGCATAGCACAAACCCCTTCGGCAACCCGAAGGGTTTTTTATTACAATCAAATTAAACTTTGTTTTATGATACGGAGAATTTGGGGAGGAAAAAATCACATCAGTAAAGCCGATGTTGAACAATTTACCGATGTTGTATTACAGCATATATTCCCCGGCATGATGGGAGACCGCAAATCTACCGTTAGCGCCAAAAGGGTTTACCGAGCTTTGAAAAGGCTGCTTAGCAAAAACGACGGTCAAAATCAAATTGCCATACAATCAATTGCGGAGCAATTCGTTTACGAATTGCCCACATTACGCAAAAACCTTACTAATGATGCAACTTTTATTGCACAAAACGATCCTGCGGCAAGTAGTGTAAATGAGGTAATTATAACCTATCCGGGTTTTTTTGCTATTTGCGTTTATCGGCTGGCACATTTGCTGGCTGTAGATGGCGTTACGCTTATTCCGCGTGTTATGACCGAGTATGCACACTCCAAAACGGGAATCGATATTCATCCCAAAGCAACAATCGGGCACTCATTTTTTATCGATCATGGAACGGGAATAGTAATTGGTGAAACGGCTGTAGTTGGTAGCCATGTTAAGCTTTATCAGGGTGTTACAATAGGCGCATTGAGCGTAAGTAAGGAGTGCGCTCAAACCAAACGGCATCCTACCATAGAGGATAACGTTGTGATTTACGCCGGGAGTACAATTCTTGGCGGTAAAACCGTGATTGGGCACAATAGCATTATTGGTGGAAATGTTTGGCTAACAGAAAGCGTTGCACCAAACTCATTGGTTTACCACGAAAGCAAAGCGGTGGTTCGTGAAAGAGAGATTGCAAGCAAACCCTAAATATTGATAATTGTCACTAGCACAAAAAAGTTATTTGATATCGTTTTGCCGGTATGAGTAGTTTGGTATTTCAAAGTTAATCAGTATCAATTTACAATAAACATAATTAAAAACACTGATCTACCGAATTATTTATACTGGCTGTTAGCAACTGGGCATTCTTGTCAGTATTTTGTTTACCAATTATTTATATCAATTTTTTTGTCTTTTTTAATACTTACTCGCCTATCAACGAAGCACAATTTATTTTGTTTTTTGTGTTGGACTCATGGGGCTTGGTCTAGGCAGTCTAGCCTCTTATTAGTTTATTTGATGCTTCTTAGAGTTTGAGATTACATTCTAAGCCAAGTGTAAAACTCACTCATGTAATCACCAATATTGGTGATTACAGCATTCTCCCACATCACAATCTAAGTTACAGTCAAATACATTTGAATTTATTTAAAAGTGTGAATGATGTAACTAATACACAAAGTTATGTAATGGTTTCTTTGATTTATAGCCTAACCTTTGTAACGTGAAATTTTATTCACCACTGTATTGCCAGCTGCAACAACTAATATTTAAAGTCATGAACAAAACTGAACTAAAAGGGAACTGGAATGAGCAAAAAGGTAAACTCAAACAGAAATTTGCATTTCTTACTGAAAACGACCTAGTTTGAAGAAGGTAAAGAAGAGGAAATGTATGGCAAACTGCAAATCAAGTTGGGCAAAACCAAAGAAGAATTGCACAAAATTATTAGTGGACTTTAGCCCCCCTTTATCTAACAATTAGGTGGAACCAAACCATTATAAATATTGAAAATAATGAAAAGAACAGAAGGCAAAGTTGTAATAGTAACGGGTGGCGCATTAGGAATCGGACGCGAAACGTGTCTTTTATTGGCAAAGGAAGGTGCAAAAGTCGCCGTTACCGACATTCTTGACGATAAAGGCCGGGAGTTGATTAAAGAAATCATCCAATCAGGAGGAGTGGCAAAGTTTTGGCATCTTGATGTATCAGACGAAAAAGAAGTTGAAAAAGTGTACAATGAAGTCGTTAAAGAATTTGGGAAACTTGATGCGACCGTAAATAATGCAGGAATTGCAGGTGCGGATAAGCCAACTCATGAATTAACCGAGAAAGAGTGGGATACTGTCATGAGTGTGAACGTTAAAGGAGTCTTTTTCTGTACCAAATATGCAATTCCTCATATGAAAAAAACAGGTAGCGGAAGCATAATAAATCTTTCTTCAATATATGGCTTAATTGGTGCCGGAGATATTCCACCGTATCATGCATCTAAAGGTGCAGTAAGGTTGATGTCTAAAAATGACGCGTTAATATATGCAAAAGATAATATAAGAGTGAACTCTGTACATCCGGGATTTATTTGGACCCCCCTGGTAGAAAAGTTGGGTAAAAATGATAGCGGTTTCCGAAAACATCTTGATGGCCTGCATCCAATCGGACACGTTGGTGAAGCAATAGATATTGCCTATGGAATACTTTATCTGGTATCCGACGAATCGAAGTTTGTTACTGGGAGTGAATTAGTTATTGATGGAGGGTACACCTGCAAATAACTTACGGCAGCATCCAACATACCCAAGCCTGGCCAGGACCATCGATTTAACTGAGTATTCTATGTGAAAATATTATGGCTCAGACAAGTGGGTATTTCGAAATTCATGGCCAACCCATCTTTAGAGAACCGAAAATTCCCGCTATTGGCTATTCCAAGAGACATACATTAAACTATAAACTAAATAAAATTCAAAACAATGAAAAATTCAATTTTATTCCTTGCGAGCATTTTTTTACTGACTGTAACAATACTTTCCGGTTGCCAATCATCGGCCACAAAAGTGGAAAATGCAGAAGATAAAGTACAGGAAGCCAAAAAAGATTTGGCAGATTCTAAAGCTGATTTGTACCAAGCCAGACAGGATTCTATCAGTGACTATCAACAATTCAAAAAAGAAGCTGAAATGAAAATCATCGCTCAAGAGAAAAATATTGCTGACTTCAAGGCTAGAATAGCAAAAGAGAAAAAGGAAGTTAGAGATAATTACGAAAAGAAGTTGGTTGTGTTGGAGGCTAAAAACAGCGAGTTAAAAAAGAAACTAGCGGACTATAAAGATGATAGCCAAAACAAATGGATTTCTTTTAAAAATGAGTTTAACCATGATATGGATGAACTGGGTAGAGCGTTTAAAGATTTAACGGTTGAAAACGTAAAATAAGTATTATCCATTCTTATAAACTTTAAAAGTATGGGAAACCTACTGTACACGGTTGCTGTAATTCTTCTAATCTTCTGGGCGATTGGCTTTTTCGGATACAATGCCGGAGGCATTATACATATTCTGTTGGTTATTGCATTAATAGCCGTAATACTCAGAATAATCCAAGGGAAACGAGTTCTTTAAGTCAATGAGCTACCTCGCAGCAGCAGAGCTGACGAGGTATAAAAAGGAAGTTAGTATCTCATGCGAAGCAGAACTTTGGGGTAGCCCCCAAGGGAGTAGAAATGGGGAAAATATTTCATACTAAAAAAGTAATGGACACAATAATTTGGGGCTACTGGAACAATAAAAAAGAAAAAATCAGGCAATTATACCCTGAGATAACCCAAGAAGACTTATGTTTCATTGAAGGGAAAGAAAAAATAATGATTGAAATGTTGGAATATAAACTTGGTAAATCAAAAGAGGAGTTGCGTGACTTAATTGATTCGCTTTAAAAAAATAAAGCCATCAAATTTTTGACCCATGAACAGCGAAAAATAGTCAAAGTCATTTTTTTGTTATTAGCACCTTGTACTATTTCCCAATTTGATCAGGTACAACGATGTCGACATTTCATGAGGAGTTTGGGAATCAATTTTTAACTAAATTCTTTTCACTAAATATTAGTCAGAATTAATGATAAGAGTACAGCCGGGATTGTTGATTTGTAAAGAGTTTATCGAACCAGACGGTGGGGACATCTGGTTTATAGAGTTAACAGGGCATTATCAGCGAGCTAGGATACATATACCATAAGGCAGTTCATGGGTTAACATTTATGGCAAAGATTCACTACCAAAGAAATTGAAAAGATGGTTGATTACTTCTCATTTAGTGTTTAAGTATTGCAATAAGTGTAAATTGTGCAACACATTGTAATTTAATAACATACAATCTTACTCTACTTTGATTTAAATATCATAACATATAAATCTTTATTCAAATTAAAATTACGTAAAATGAAAAACTCAATTAAGAAATCGAACAAAATTGTTGTATTAAGTTGCCTGGTAATTTTGCTGGCCAGCACCAACAATTATGCACAACAAACAAAAAATGTAGTATTTAAACAAGCCAGTAATGCTTGGGGAAATGCGAAAGTCATGCAAGCAGATATTCTATCTCCAATGGAATATGATAAGGCCTTAGAATACTATCAAGACGCCGAAAATAAATTTGATAATGAAAAGGGCATTGAAAAAGTTGACGAACTTTTGAATCAAGCTGTTAAATATTTTAACAGATCCGTAGATTTTAGCGTTTCAGCTAAAAAGGTATTTACAAATTCACTGAATGCCCGTGAAGATGCCATATCGGCTGGTGCTAATTTATACGCTAAAGAATTGTGGTCTGATGCAGAAAAACAATTTAGGAAAGCAGCCGAACAGCTGGAAAAAGGCGATAAGGACGATTCCTACAAAGAAGCTGCTGAAGCTGCTGCAATATACAGGAAAGCAGAACTATCGGCCATAAAAACAGATTTACTGGATGAAACCCGTAATATATTAAAAAAAGCCGATGAGATGGGTGTGGATAGTAAGGCCCCAAAAACACTTGAAAAAGCAAAGAAACTACTCGCCGAAACCGAAAAAGAACTGGAATCAAACCGCTATGATATGGATTATCCAAGAATATTGGCAAAACAAGCTAAATATGAAGCCAATCATGCCATTTTCCTGTACAATATGATTAAAACAATAGAGAATAAAGACCAGGAGCTGGAAGATGTAATTCTGAGTTTAGAAATGCCACTTATAAATATTGCCGAAGTAAGCGGTTTTGTAGCCCAATTT
>JBFXEO010000122.1:0-8829 GCA_050180015.1 Bacteroidales bacterium
TGCCTTTAACGCCAATTTCTACTACATGAAGTATAAGGATCAGCTGGTTCTTACCGGTGAACTTACCGATGTTGGCTACGCTGTTATGGCAAATGTGCCAAACAGCTACAGGGCTGGGGTTGAACTAATTGTTGGAATTAAACCCGTTAGCTGGTTGAAGGTTGATTTGAATACTACTCTAAGCAGAAACATTATTGAGGATTATACCAACTATATTGATGTTTACGATAATCCGGATGATTGGAATCCTCTTCCACAGGAGGCAACCGACTTAGGAAGTACAACAATTTCATTTTCACCATCAGTCGTTGGCTCCAGCCAGGTAAGCGTTATGCCGTTTAAGAGTTTTACATTTTCGTGGATAAGCAAGTATGTGGGAAGCCAGTATATCGATAATACCCAGAGCAGCAGTCGAGAACTGGGTGCTTACTGGGTAAATAACCTGAAGGCAGAGTATCGTTTTGCTGTCAAAGGCGCAAAATCAATATTCTTGCAAGGCATGGTTAACAATGTATTTAACAGAAAGTATGTGTCCAACGGTTGGATTTACCGTGCCAAGTTTTTAGATGATGGCTCCTGGTATGTGGAGGACGGATACTTCCCGCAGGCCGAAATTAACTTTACCTTTAGGCTGGGGGTGGAGTTTTAATGAGCCTATAATTTAGTTGAATTCATACCAATACTTTGTATTCTGGTCATCTTTTAACTTTTTACTCTTTTTATTCCGACATGCTAAACTGGTTATCGAATAACTACATAGAGTTAATCGGCACACTTACAGGGCTTATATACCTGTACCTGGAAATCAGGCAAAATGTATGGCTCTGGCCGCTAGGTATTATCACCTCGGTATTTTATATTTATATATTTCTTGTTTCGAAGTTTTATGCCGATATGGGACTACAGGGTTACTACTTAATCGTAAGTTTTTACGGTTGGTATCATTGGCTGCATGGCGGAAAAAAACAAAACTCAGGCTCCTTGCCGATTTCCCGGATTACAGTGAAGCTGGCATTTTGGTTAAGTTTAGTCACGCTAATGCTTTTCTTTATCATTGAATTTATATTGGAACGGTTTACCGATTCGCCCGTGCCCATTGGCGATGCTTTTACCACCGCCCTGAGCATTACTGCAACGTGGATGCTGGCACGCAAAATAATTGAGCACTGGTGGCTCTGGGTAGTGGTAGATGGTGTTTCACTGGCCCTGTATATCTATAAAGGGTTATACCCCACTTCAGTGCTGTTTGTGTTTTACACAGCCATGTCAGTGGTTGGATATTGCCAGTGGAAAAAAGAAATGATAGAACAATAAATAAACGTCAATTTGTGGCTATGCAAGCAGTAATTCTGGCCAACGGGAAATTCCCGGCGCATCCAAAACCTTTAAGCATTCTGACGCATGCACCAATTTTAGTGTGTTGCGATGGGGCTGTTGAGCATTTAGAGTCACTTGGCCTTAAACTCGATGCGATTGTCGGTGATTTAGATTCCGTTGCCGGGAATTTTAAAGAAAAGTATAAGGGTATCCTCCACCATGATCCCGATCAGAATACCAATGATCTTACCAAGGCAGTAAAATGGTGCTGGGATCAAAGGATCAGCTCCATTTCAATTATTGGGGCTACGGGCAAGCGTGAAGATCATACACTCGGTAACATCGGACTCCTGACAAGTTATGCCAGGATGGGCTTGGGAGTTGAAATGTACACCGATACCGGAATTTTGAAACCCGTACTAAAATCATCAAGATTTAAAAGCTATAAGGGACAGCAAGTTTCTATCTTTTCACCCAACAACCAAACAGTTATTTACACAAAAAACTTGAAATATCCCATTTTAAACCAGCAATTGCCGGAATTATGGATGGGTACATTGAATGAAAGTATGGGTGATAGTTTTGAAGTTACTTTTACCCCCGGACCGTTAATTGTATATCAAAATTATTAAATAAGTAACAAATTGTTATTTGCGTACGCCCTTCTAAAATTAATATTTTTGGGATGTTGTTGAAAACATTATTTTTAAATTGGTTGCAAATTATTACTTTTACGCCGGGACTAATTAAATTTTTTTTGCGCTATGAAGCATATTAATTCCGTAATTACCGGAACGGGTAGTTATATTCCTTCCGTAAAGGTTTCTAATAAGGAGTTTGCCCGCCATATCTTTTTTAATAAGGACGAATCGGCTATAGAGACTCTGGTGGATGAGGTAATCTCCAAATTTAAGGATATTACAGGAATAGAAGAGCGTAGATACGCCACCGAGGGTATGTGTGCTTCAGATATTGCAGCACTGGCCGCAGGAAAAGCAATTGCCGATGCGGGTATCGATCGTGAAACCATCGATCAAATTATTGTGGCGCACAACTTTGGCGATGTTCCGGAGGGAACAATTCAAACCGATATACTTCCCAGCTTAGCATCAAGGGTTAAGCACTTGCTTGGTATTAAAAGTAATTCATGTATCCCTTACGATATACTCTTTGGTTGCCCGGGTTGGGTACAGGGTGTAATTCAGGCAGATTCTTACATCAAGTCTGGTTTAGCAAAACGTTGTTTAGTAATTGGTGCCGAAACACTATCGAGAGTGATTGATAAGCACGACCGGGATTGTATGATTTTTGCTGATGGTGCCGGTGCAACCATTATTGAGGCGGTTGAAGCCGACGAGCAATTTGGTGTTATTTCCACTGCAATGATGTCGCACACGGAGGAGGAGGCCTATTACCTTTATCTAGGAAAGTCTTACCACCCAGAGGCGGACCCTAAAATTCGGTATATCAAAATGGATGGCCGTAAAATTTACGAGTACTCATTGGTTAATGTGCCCGTAGCAATGAAGATTGCCCTGGATAAATCGGGCATTCCTGCCGGCCAACTTAAGAAGATCATCATCCATCAGGCCAACGAGAAAATGGATGAAGCCATTGTAAACCGGTTTATCCGTCAGTGTAAAATAAACCGTACATCGGCAGAGTTAATGCCTATGAGCATTAAGGAGTTGGGTAATAGCTCGGTGGCAACCATTCCAACCCTGTACGATTTGATTTTGAAAAACCAGGTGGGTAGCCACAGAATTGATAAGGGCGATGTCGTCATGTTTGCATCGGTGGGTGCGGGTATGAATATTAATGCAATTGTTTATAAGCAATAAAACAGAGGTTAACTGGTCGTTGATTTAGTATGCTGTCATGGTAAATTGTGGTGAATATGCTGTCAATGCCCTGAAATCTATTGTTTAACTTTGCATTGTATAAACAATGCAATAATTTAATTGACAGTAAAAAACCCTCAAAATATATTCTGAGGGTTTCTACGATTAAACTTTACAACTATTCAATTATACTAACCCAGCTATGTTTGTCTTCTATATCTCCGTACTGTATCCCAACCAAAGTTTCGTATAGCTTAGTTGAAATGGGACCAGGTTTTCCGTCGTGGCAGAACTTGTAGGTTTTTCCGGCCTCAATGTCGTTAATTTCACCAATTGGCGAAATCACAGCGGCGGTTCCACATGCTCCAACCTCCTCGAAACTTTCCAGCTCGTCAACGGCGATAGGCCTACGTTCTACTCTTAAGCCTAAATCCCGAGCCAGCTCAATTATGCTCATGTTTGTTATTGATGCAAGAATTGAGGTGGACTTAGGGGTGATATAGGTGTTGTCCTTGATGGCAAAAAAGTTAGCAGCACCAATTTCATCAATATATTTTTTCTCCTTTGTGTCAAGATACATCGGCGAACCATACCCCGCCTGGTGGGCTTTTTCTACACCCCGCAAGCTGGCAGCATAATTGCCCCCAACCTTAAAGGTGCCGGTTCCCAGGGGGGCGGCTCTGTCGCTGTCGCGAATTATTGCTATTTTAACCGGGTTGAAACCTTCCTTGAAGTAAGGCCCAACGGGAGTAACAAAAACAACGAAGGTGTATTCTTTTGCCGGTTTAACACCAATCTCGGCTCCCGAGCCAAACAGTAACGGCCGGATGTACAGCGATGCCCCTATTCCATACGGTGGAACGTACTTTGCGTTGAGTTTTACTGCTTTTACAACTGCTTCGTGGAATAGCTCCAAGGGTAACGGTGCCATTAATACTCCGTTGGCCGATTGTTGCAAGCGTTTGGCATTTTCATCCCAGCGGAATAATCTTATTTTACCATCCTTGCCCCGGTATGCTTTCATGCCTTCAAATGCTTCCTGTCCGTAGTGAAGGCCGGTTGATGCCATGTGAATGTTCACATATTCTGAATCGGATACCTCTAGGTTTCCCCATTGGCCATCCTTGAAGGTACACCGTACATTGTAGTCAGTTTTGACGTAACCAAACGGAAGGTTCTTCCAGTCAATATTCTGCATAGCGTTATATTTATTTAGAAATTGGACAATTTGAATATGTCAAAGTTATGCCATAAAAAGGAAATTACCTAACACTTTTTAGATGTTTTGCGCTAAAATGGTTTAAAAGATTAATTTAAAGTTGATTAAAGGTTATGAATTGTAACTCTTGATTTCTGGTTGTGCTGATTTGTTGCTGGAGAAAATTATTGGGAAATTACCGTGCTTTGCCAACGGGGCTGTGGTTACCAATATAGATTTTGGAGTGTTGCTGTAAGTCGATATAGTATTGGACAACAGTGAACTTTGAAGGTTGGGGTTTGTTGCCGGTAACAGCAACCGACTCCGACATACGGACAAAAAAAGTGGGTAAGCTACTTATATCGCACCGCTACAACCACCTACCCTTGCTACCTTCCGGTCCTGGGGGAGTTCAGCAGGAGCTGATCGTATAAGACTTACCCGGCACAAAGGTAGCTAAGTTTATTATTGGTTGCAAACTCTCCTCATTTTTTTTCACAATTTGTCTATATTTGCATTGAAACCAAATCTATAAAGCTATGAACAATAAAACTAATCCGCTACTTGTTGGCTCCATGACCTATGGTCTTTACCTCGGAATTGTGCTGGTTATATTTTCTTTGCTGATCTACCTCTTTAATATCAAGCCAATAGGTATTATTACCCCAATCATCATGTTTATTGTGTCCACGGCAATTACTTTCATGGGAATTTTTTGGGCTACAAAAAAAATTAAAATCGATGTACTTGACGGCAGCTTGTCTTACGGTCAGGGTTTACTGATTGGTGTACTGGTTGTTTTCTTTGCCGCCGTACTGTCGCGGTTTACAGCTACATTCAGTCAACCATTATAGACCCCGATTATATGAAAAATATCATGGAGGCCCAGAAAGAATGGATGTACCAGTATATGAGCGGGAAGGGTGTTCCCGAAGTCCAAATTGAAAAGGCAATGGAGGGAATTGACGCTAAAATGCAGGACATAAACCCTATTAAAAATATATTTAGCAGCATTCTGTCCAGTACAATTTTTGGGTTTATTATATCGTTGATTACCGCTGCAATACTAAAAAAGAAAAACGATAACCCATTTGAACCTTCTCAGGTAGCAGAGTAGCTAATTTTACTGGTATAGCATGGATATTTCTGTAGTTGTTCCGTTTTATAACGAGGAGGAATCGTTGCCCGAGCTGGTTGAATGGATTGCAAGAGTTATCGGTCAGAGTAGTTTGTCTTATGAGATTATCATGGTTGATGATGGCAGTAACGATTCCAGCTGGACCGTGTTGGAAAAACTGAAGCAGAAATACCCCGCTGTCAGGGGTATTAAATTCCGCCGTAATTACGGCAAATCGGCTGCGCTGCAGGTGGGCTTCTCCACATCAAAGGGCAATGTAGTGATTACCATGGATGCCGATCTGCAGGACAGCCCCGACGAGATTCCAGAATTGTACAGAATGATAGTGGAGGATGGTTACGACATGGTGTCGGGATGGAAGCGCCGCCGCTACGATCCGCTTTTTTCAAAAAGAATACCCAGCAAGCTATTCAACCAGACGGTTCGCCTTGTGAGTAGCATTAAATTACACGACATGAATTGCGGCCTTAAGGCTTACCGTAGCAACGTTGTGAAAAGTATTGAAGTATATGGCGAGATGCACCGGTATATCCCCGTTCTTGCCAGCCAGGCGGGGTTTAAACGTATTGGAGAAAAAATAGTGCTGCACCAGGAGCGAAAGTATGGTGTTACAAAATTTGGCTGGGAGCGTTTTGTAAATGGATTTCTCGATCTTTTATCCGTTATCGTTGTCTCAAAATTTGGGAAGCGGCCCATGCACTTTTTTGGAACGCTGGGAACGTTGATGTTCATTACCGGGGGCATTATCGCTGCCTGGCTTGTGGGCAATAAGCTTTGGTCGCAAGCCCATTTGTTAAAGTACCGTCCGGTAACAGATCAGCCTTTGTTTTATATTGCACTGGTGGTTGCAGTCGTTGGTGTTCAACTTTTTTTAGCGGGTTTTATCGGTGAACTCGTTTCACGCAGCTCTGCCGATAGAAATCAGTACCTTATAGAGAAAGATACTGAATGGTAGCTATTGTTTGTTCAACAATTCATGCGGCTTTCTGCATACAACTGCTCAAAAACACCTGCTTATAAGAATACTTTCGCAACATTTCTATTTCCTTTGCTGAAGTTAAAATTTTCAGTAATATGAAATGCCCATAATAGTTTTCGCAAATGCGACTGAGTGTAATATGGGCGTTCCATCCGTTCGGAAAAACGTTAAAGGCAACCGCGTAACTTGTATATTATGAATTTACTAAATATTTTATTCGGATGAAATCCTTGATGAATCATCGCTCCATAAGGAAATTTAAGGGCGACCCAATTGATGAAGCGTTGCTCAACGACATACTGCTGGCTGGTACCCGGGCATCAACTACTGGCAATATGCAGGTGTATAGTGTAATTGTTACAAAAAGTGAAGCGGTTAAGCAGCAGCTGCTACCGTGCCATTTTAACCAGCAAATGGTGGCTCAGGCCCCGGTTGTATTAACTTTTTGTGCCGATTTTAACCGCTTCAACAAGTGGTGCGTGCAGCGCGATGCCAATCCGGGTTACGATAATTTCCTGTCGTTTTTTACGGCGGCAATTGATGCGCTGCTTGCTGCACAGAATGTTTGCATTGCAGCAGAAGGAAATGGGTTGGGAATTTGCTATCTGGGTACCACCACTTATACTGCCGACAAAATAATTGAAGTGCTTAAATTGCCCAAGGGCGTGGTTCCGGTTACCACCGTGGTGCTGGGTTACCCCGACGAATTTCCTGAACTTACAGATCGGCTGCCACTTGCAGGTGTAATTCACCGCGAGGTTTATCAGGATTACTCTAACGGCGATATCGATCAAATATACAGCTACAAGGAATCTCTGCCTTTAACAAAAAAGTTGTTGGACGAAAATCGGAAAGAAACCCTTGCCCAAATTTTTACCGATAATCGTTACCCGTTAAAGGATAATATTGTTTTTTCACAAGTTTTGCTGAAGGTGTTGGAACAGCAGGGTTTTATGAACAACGGCCGGAGGGAATAGGTGACTATCTAAATTTTCAGAATATCCTGCCTCGCTGATAAAGTTGAAGGAGTAGAAGGTAGAATTCGGGGGCAATAGAGGAAAACCATTCATGAAAAATATCGCGACAGGGTAGCGTATGAACGTTGAGTTTGTCGAAATAGCCAGATTCATTGGTGAGATTATTTAGCTGGGATATTGATATTTAATTCATAGTTTTGTAGCCATGAAAATATTAAAGCGAATAGGGATACTAGCCGTTCTGCTCTTACTGGGCATATTGGCCTTTCTTTACTGGGGCACTTACGAAAGGGGCATTATGGCTGGCAGGGTTTTGAGAATAAGCGAAAAGGGATATTTCTTCAAAACCTACGAGGCAAAGCTGAGTATCGAATCGTTTGGCGCGCTGAAAGGTGTTAGCCCAATTGCCGAAACTTTTGATTTTTCGGTAAATTCGAAGCAGGATACTGTTATAAAGCAACTGCAGGAGGTTGCTTTAACTGGCGAGAGGGTTAATATTCATTACGAAAAGCGGTACATCAGGGCTCCCTGGAGGGGGGGGACGAAGTACTTTGCGGTTGAAGTTGAACGATTACGGAAGAAATAACCGGGAGTGGTCTAATGCAAAAAAGGCAGCCTTGGGCTGCCTTTCATATTATCCGTAAGTTTCTAGTGCTCTCTTCTGTTGCCACCACGGTCGAATCCACCCCGACGTTCGCCACGGTCAAAACCGCCCCTGCGTTCGCCACGGTCGAATCCACCTCCCCTACGATCGCGGCCAAAACCACCGCTACGGGGTTTGTCAGTTTTTGGTTTAGCTTCTGTAACGCTAATAACCTTACCGTCGTACTCTGCGCCGGTCAATTCCTCGATGGCCGTTTTTGCCTCGTCGTCGTTAGCCATTTCAACGAAGCCGAAACCTCTTGAACGCCCTGTTTCCCTGTCGGTAATTACTTTGGCCGATGTAATTTGGCCATACTCTTCGAAAAGTTGCCTTAGGTCGTCGTCGTTAATTCTGTAACTCAGACCTGACACGTAAATGTTCATAAATTAAATTAAATTAGATGATTGATTGTTTTTTTCGAGCCCTAAGTCAATAACTACCATCTTTTAGTCGGGAAAAACTGCAATAGACAGAAAGTGTTTTCGTTGCTGCTTATTTCTCAAATTTCGGCAAAGTTAACTTATTTTTTTGATAAAAGTGATTTTGGCAATAATCTTTCTAAAATAAGTAGATTTTTTATATCGATGGAGAAACGAAAGGCCATTCATTATGAATGGCCTTTTGCCTATTTAGTGTATCACTTTATACTTTGTAGTTTCTTCTAGTAGTTTAATTATGGAAAAAATAAATAATGCCGATAGTAAGCAGAATACGACCAGAATACACCAGAATGCCC
>JBFXEO010000123.1:0-8759 GCA_050180015.1 Bacteroidales bacterium
TCCATGCTATCAATATACCTTTTCAGGTATTCCGGATCGTCAATGGCAACATCGCAATCGAGGAACAGGAGCCATTGCCCGGTGGCAAAATCGGCCAAGCGATTTCGGATTTTCGACCGGCCAATGTTAAAATCGAAATCAAGGTAGTTGACATTGCTCCGCGATGCCAGCAGTGAATTCCGCTGTCGGAAAAAATTCTGTGAATGATCGTCGAACAAAAGAATTTCAACGGGATAGTTGATATGATTTGCCTGTTTCTGCAACTCATCAACCAGCTCTGTTACATCAAAATTATATACCGGTATGCAAATAGATATCATCACTCAAACTCTCCTCTTGACAAAGGTACCCGCTTCCAGCAAAATTGATAAGTATTGCTTTGTTTAAAGCGTTAAAAACAGCAGCATGTAAAAATTACACTAACCTGTTGTTGTGCTGCAACTTAATAAACACCAATAAACCGTCCGTCAGTATATTACGGCTTAGCCGTAATTGTTCTGTAGCAAAAACAAATATCACAATTAAATGATATACGTTAATAGGAGTTGGTCTTTTTTTTTGCGGATGTTTTGCTTTATGAAAAGTACAGTACCCTCCTTAAGTTTTACCCAGAAATAAAGGTTAAACTTTCATCTAACAGTGTTTTTAGGTAAAAAAATTATGTGTCAGTACTTGCTCAACAGGTATTCTTCACTCATCTGAATTCCATCCATATCCCCCTCAACCACGGCATGTAGTGTTCCATCTTCCTTTTTGGTGTAAACAACCCGTTGCGGAAAATCGTGTTCGTAGTTTACAAATATCCACTTATCGGCATCGGCATTTATTAAGGTGAAAGTTGTAGGGTAACCCGGCTCGATGGTGGCAATGTAAACCCAAAAACTGCCAACCCTGTGTATTTGCAATAGTTCGCTAAAAAGTGTGTCGGATTTTACAATATTATAGGCTCTCCCGGTCATAGTATTATCGTCATACTTCGACCAGCTCTCCAAGAAAACACCATCGGTTTGCGTGCTTTTCCAATTACCGATTAGCCATTGGAATTGCTCAATACCATCAGTCTGAGCAATTAATTTGTTGGTAGCAAAAAGTAAAATTGAAGAATACAGCAAGATTGTTCGTAATGTTCTCATAGCTCTGCATTTAATTCAAACCTGAAATTTCAGCATTTTTTGCTTATTTCTTATTGATTCGGCTCTTTTTTCAATTAAAGTTACTTCCTGAATTTTCTTATAAATTCCTCCACTTCCGGTACACCTCCCTGGTAAATCAGGTATCCGTTGTAAGGTTCACGTTCCGTAATTTCGCCGTTTATAGGGGTAAGCATTAACCGGCGGACTTCCTGTGGATCATCAGTTTGGCCCAGTACCCAGCCAAGTTTGATGTAGGCTGTTTCGGGGAGCATATTTTCCGCCGGGATAATTCCTTTGGCCATCAAATCGCGGCCTGTATCGTAAACATACATGTGAGCGTATCCCCAAAGGGTTTGTACGGTCATAAATATATGAACGCCTTTTTGGGTGGCACGTTCAATGGCGGGGTAAAGGGGTTTGTTGATATGTCCCAATCCTGTTCCTGCAATAATAATTCCCTTGTAACCATTGTCAACCAACGAATCAATAATATCGGGTTGCATGTTGGGGTAGTAGTACACTATGGTAACCTTCTCCTCAAAGTAGGGTAGGATTTTTGCCTTACGGTCCTTGCGGCGATGGTTGTAATTCTCCCTGATAGGTTTTATACCTTCCTTCCGGCTTACTGTGGCAAGCGGAGTATCGCCGATGGTGCGGAATGTGCTGCGGTACGATGAGTGCATTTTGCGTACACGCGTTCCACGGTGTAGGAATCCATACTCGTCGGAGGTTGGGCCAAACATACAAACCATTACCTCGGCAATATCGGAGTGTCCGGCTGTGTATGCGGCATGCATGAGGTTAAGGGCGGCATCGCTGCTGGGCCGGTCGGAACTACGCTGTGAACCCACCAGCACAATGGGAACTGGTGAATTTTGAACCATGAATGTTAGTGCGGCTGCGGTATGGCTTAAGGTATCGGTTCCATGCCCAATTATAATACCATCGATTCCGTTTTCAATTTCCTTACCAATGGCAATTGCAAGCGCCTTGTATTGTTCCGGGCCCATGTTCTCGCTGAACACAGCAAAAAGTTTTTCGGTGGTAAGGTTGCAAATATCGGCCAGTTCGGGAACGGCTCCGTAAAGTTCTCCGGGCGAGAATGCCGGAATAACAGCGCCAGTACGGTAGTCGAGTCGCGATGCAATTGTTCCGCCGGTTCCGAGTAGTTTTACCTTTGGTAAATTGGGCGTAAATGGGAATTCCTTTTCGGGAATCTTGTAGGTTGCCTTAAAGTAACCAACCTCCTTCATGCTGGTTACGGTGAAAATATCGATACCGATATTGTACCCGGTATCAATTTTCAGCACAATATGGCAATCGTCGTCGTTTTCAGCGCGGGGAAGAACCGTTCCTTTAAATTCGCCACGGTTGGTTGCTATGGTTGCCTTTCCCCAAACCCTTACGTTATATTTTTTAAGCACCTCGAGTGCCCGTCCTTTATACCCCTGAAAAATATCTTCCATTTCAAAATATGTATTGTGTTGATGTGGATTAGCGGTTTACCCTTTCTTCAATCCGATTACGGAGTTCATTTAAATCAGTATTTCCTAACGCCTGCCGGTTTAGCTGCCCCATTACCCAGCTTACTACAACTTCATGATTTCCATTTTGGGAAACCCGAATTTCCTTGAACTTTTCAATCAGGTAGTCAACCGGGGCGGTGAGTTCATCTAACGAGCGGCGCTTAAAGTTGATGCTGGTAAGCACGGAGTTGAAGTCCATGTTGGGATGCTGGTAAATAACCGGAAGCATCAATTTTGACAGGGATTGATGTAGTTTTTGTTTCGACAAAAAAGCGAACACATCAACTATTCGTCTGTAGGAAAAATCCTTGTGCATTGGAATGTGTCCCTCGATATACTTTAGGTTATGTCCCAGCAATGTTCCGACAAATCTTGCCGGGAATCCCATGCTGGAAATCTCCTCGATAACGGGAACCAAATTTCGGCGTAAGATATACCGATGTGTATCTTCCGGAATCCGCATTTGGGCTAATTCCTGAAATCTCTGCCAGATATCAACGGGCAAATTGCTGTTGAGTTTCTTGATGTACGAATCGTCCAAGGGAATTGGCGCGGAATCGGTGTCGGGGTACATACGATCCGCACCGGGAAGTACGCGTTCAAAAAGCGTTGTTCCGTCGGATAACGGACGGCGTGTTTCGCGCGGAACACCCTCGAAGGCCATACGGCAGCGCTCTTCTATTGTTTCTAGTGCCGTAGGAATATCGACTTCTGGCCCCCAGATTAGCACAATGGCATCGTCGGCCGAAGCCTTAAGCAACGAGGCCAACTTAACGGAATCCTGTTCCGAAAGCGGATTTACCAAATCCTCGTCGCTGGTAATATTTGGTTTTTCGATACAGGCAATAACTTTAAGCCTATCGCTAATTTCGTTGGCGAAACTTTTACCGGGTTGCGTAAAGTGCGATAGGATGCCGTGGAATGCAGGAAGCGCAATGGCCACCAGTTTAAAACCATTGTCGGCATGTTTTTGGGCAATTTCGTGTTCAAGGTCCAAAGAGTATGCATCAACCTCCACGTGGCGCATTGCCCAGCTGGCAGGGTTTGCAATTCTATCGGCCAGCGTTTGACGAATATTCAACAATGCCCACTGGCGGAAGCATTCGTTGTGCGAGAGTTCCGGTAACCATTTGCTGTGCGATACCCCCTTAATTTCAACACGGGTTCCGCCCTCGCAGCTTACATTGGTATCCTGCCGTGCGGCACCCACTCCTGTACGAACCTTTCCTGTACTTCTGTTCAGAAATCGTATGTAATCGCCGGCTTCGCGGAGCTCGTCGGGTGTTAAGCATTCGGGTTGGGTTACGGTTTCAATCAGCGGCATACCCAAACGGTCGGTTTTGTAGATACGTTGATGACCAATATCCGAAATTTCCCGACAGGCATCTTCCTCAATACTCAGCTGTATAAGTTTAACTTTTTTATTCTTGAGTTGAAGTTCTCCTCCCACGCCAAGAATTGCGGTACGCTGAAATCCCGTGGGGATAGAACCATCGAGATATTGTTTACGGGTGATGTGAACCTCGCCCACGATGCTCATTTTGCAGAGCAACGAGATTTCCAGTGCAATTTCCAGCGCTTCGCGGTTGATTGGGAATGGCGGGGTATCGTCAATTTCGTAGGTACAGGTTGTTTTATTGTTGATACGGTAAATAACCTCTTTCCTGGTTTTAAATTCCATCAACGCGGTTCCGTCGTATTCCCCCATCTCGCTGAGCGTGGGACGCATGTGGCGAATAATTTCGGCATGGAAATCATCATTCTCGTGGTATATTCCTGCCGGACACCTACAGAATAACTTCTTTTTAGTTTTTAGCTGCTGATGAACCTCAAGTCCCGATTTAAAGCCAATCCGGCGGTAATCCTCAATTGTGGCGTTGCTTCGGCTTACGTAGCCAATAGCCTTCATGGTTGCCAAATAGTTCTTCCGGGGGTCGAATTGCTTGGAAGATGCTGTTTTTTTGCTCATTTCTGAAAAAAATCAAAAAGGGGTTAATAGCCTTCTAAGTTAGCTCTGTTTACGATTATTCCAAAGCGTTTATCGAAAACGTTTGAAAATTGGATGAAATTATGGGGAAATGATAAAATTCTAAAATGCCAGGTAGAAATCGGCGGTAAGCTTCTTGTAATCCCCGGTATAGCTTCCATCAATGCCATGAATACAAAGTGTTGATTCATCCAGCGTTTTTTTTACAAGTTCAAGCTGAACCAAAACGCGAAGGGTGTTTCGGCCCGGTTTCGACTGTACGTTTAACTTTTTATTGCAGTATAACCCATAGCTTGCGGCCTGGGCAATAAAAACATTCCCCTCGGTATAGGGGAAGATGCCGCAAAATTTCCCTTCACCGGGGAGTAATTTTACAATACCCTGCAGCAGTTCGCCGTAAGGTAATGTATCGGTATGGCGTGTTTGTGTCCTGTGTGTAAATGGCGATTTCAAGGATTGGTTGAAGTATGGAGGGTTGGCAACAATAAGGCCATACCGGTTGGTACTTTCATGGTAAAAATCCTGAAAAGATTTACTCACAACCGTAATCCTATTCTTCCATATCGATTTATCTACGTTTTCCATTGCCTGGATGGACGATTCTCCATCAATTTCAACGGCATCAACCTGCAACACTGGATTTCTCTGTGCGAGCATTAAAGCAATGACACCGGTTCCTGTTCCAATATCAAGTGCGTATTTCGACGATTCCACATCGGCCCAAGCGCCAAGCAAAACGCCATCGGTGCCTACCTTCATGGCCGCTCTGGACTGATTCACGGTGAATTGCTTGAACCTGAAATAGCTGTTGGACATAATCGCTGGCAATGTTTGGGCTGTCAAAGGTATTATAAATCGTAAAACTTCTAAGTATCGCCGTAAACCCCCATGCCGAAAAGCGCAAAATCGTACTTAACCGGATCAATTGGATCAAAGCGTTTTAGCTCCGCGGTAAGTTCTTCCACAGCCTTCATGTCGTTTTGCGCGCGGTTTAGCAAACCCAGCGTACGCGAAACCCTGGCGCTGTGGACATCGAGCGGGATAAGCAGTGCCGATGTTGGAATACCATTCCAAATCCCAAAATCAATTCCTTCGGTGTTGGGCCTTACCATCCATCGCAGGAACATGTTTAAACGCTTCGCCGCTGATCCTGCGGTAACGTTGGGTACATGTTTCAACGTCCGTTGCGGGATATGGCTTTGGCAGAATAGTTTTCGAAATCCGTTTATCGCGGTTTTTATATCATTTTCACGGTTAAACGCATCAACAAAAACTTTTTTTAACCCACCTTTTTCGGTGTAAATGTTGTTTAAAACGGTTATAAAGGCAATGGCATCATCCTCGTTCAAGGTGCGGTGTACAAATCCCTTAAAGAATTTAGTATCGGAAGGTTTAAAGTTGATTACGAATTCATGCGGTGAATTGCCCAGCATGTGGAGCAATTTATCCATGCTGTTGATAATGGATTTCCGGTTTCCCCACGCGATGGTTGCTGCAAGAATGCCTGAAATTTCAATGTCTTGCGGTTTTCTAAACCGGTGTGGTATTTGAATAGGATCGTTGTTTACAAATAGCTTGTGGGCGTATTTTCGGTACCTGTCGTCGAGTAGTTCCCTGTACTCCTGAAAGCTGGATGGCAGGTTCATCTATTCTATATTACCGTCGTTCATGGATATTTGTAAATCGGCCATTTGGGCTAACTCCTTATCGTGAGTGACCACAACGAATGTTTGTCCCATTTGGTCGCGCAGGGTAAAGAAAAGCTTGTGAAGCTCTTCCCTGTTCCGTGAATCAAGATTTCCCGAAGGTTCATCGGCTAAAACCACCAGCGGGTTATTTACCAATGCGCGTGCAACCGCTACGCGCTGCTGCTCCCCACCTGAAAGTTCAGCCGGTTTATGGGAAAGACGATACGAAAGGCCAAGAAAATTGAGTAATTCCTTTGCCCGCGATTGAGAAACTCCCATACTTTTACCTGCAATAAGGGCGGGCATACAAACATTTTCAAGTGCAGTAAATTCTGGCAGCAAGTGATGAAATTGAAAAACAAAACCTATATGGCTGTTCCTAAACCTTGCCATTTGCTTATCCCCGAGTAACGATACGTTATCGCCATTAATAATAACACTGCCGGAGTCGGGTTGGCTAAGTGTACCCATTATCTGTAGCAATGTGGTTTTTCCGGCTCCGCTGGGGCCAACAATGGCAACTACCTTTTTATCGGGGATTTCAGCCGTAATACCTTTAAGCACGGTAAGCTTACCGTAAGACTTGACGATGTTTTCAACCTGAATCATTTAAGCGTTTTATTGGAAATGGTTACAAATGTAATGAAATTAGGCGAACAGAACGCAGACGTCAGAATTCCGAGAAAATTGCTAATGCTAAAAAACCCGGTTTAGCCGGCAGGCTGTGCGGTGGATTTCTTCTGATCATCACCGGGCTCTCCCTTAAGCTTATCATAGGAAGAATCGGATTCGATTTCGTTTCGCACATCGTTAAAGGCATCGCGAACCTGACGGTAATATTTCCCGAATGTTCTGGCGGCACCAACCATTCCATCGACTCCAAAAAGCACGAGGGAAAGTAGCGCGATAGCAACCATTTCACCGATCCCAATGGAAAGAAGCAGCATAAATTAACAGCTATACCTGCAAAAATAACGTTTATTATTGCACCAAATTAAACGGTATAAAAAATATCAACCCATTTACAAAAATTTACAAAAATCATAGAAACATCAACAAAAAAGCTATAGATTGGCATCTTTTTGATTAAAGCGAAGTATTAATGGTTAAATGACTTACAAGTTATTACCTGCCAGATAACCTATCATTTTAGTTTTTCTATGGATTAGAACACACAACCACTTATATTTGATGCATTATGGATAAGATACTTGTACTTGGTGCAGGATTATCGTCGTCGGATTTAATAAAATACCTGCTGGATAATTCTACAAAATACGGATGGACCGTCCGCGTTGGCGATTTGTCAATCGAAATTGCTAAAAGTAAGATTCAAGGGCATTCCAACGGACAGGCCTTTCAGTTCGACATTAATAACTCCCAGCAGCTAGAGGCAGAAGTTGCCTGGGCTGATGCTGTTATCTCGATGATGCCTGCATTTATGCACCCGCTTGTTGCACGCGAGTGCGTTAAACAGGGGAAGCACATGCTTACCGCTTCGTATGTTTCGGACACCATGAAATCGCTAAACGAAGAGGCACGGCGGAAAGGTATCGCATTACTCAATGAACTTGGCGTAGATCCCGGGATAGACCACATGTCAGCAATGCGTGTAATAGATGATATTCGTGCAAAAGGGGGGAAAATTCTTGGTTTCATTAGTAACACTGGAGGTTTAGTGGCTCCCGAGAGCGATAATAATCCTTGGAACTACAAGTTTACATGGAATCCGCGCAATGTGGTGCTTGCAGGACAGGGCGTTGCCCAGTTCATGGAGAATGGACAGTACAAATACATTCCGTACCAAAGACTTTACACTGACGGTATAAAAACCTTTAACGTTCTAAGCTACGGCGACTTTGAAATGTACCCAAACCGCGATTCGCTGAAATACATAGATATTTACGGGTTAACGGGCATTAAAACAATAATCAGGGGAACCCTCCGTAAGGCCGGATACAGCAAGGCCTGGAATGTTTTTGTTCAACTAGGGATGACCGACGATACGTACAAAGTACCCAATAGCGCAAAACTCACAAAGCGTGAATTCCTAAATAGCTTCCTTCCCTACCACCCAACCGAAAGTGTAGAGGAAAAGCTAAAGCGTATTATCCCGGACACCCAAAATATTGAAATATACAACAAAATTAAATGGCTGGGAATGTTCGAAAATGAGGTTATTGGAATGGAAAATGCCAGCCCTGCCCAACTTTTACAGCGCGTACTCGAGGGTAAACTCGGACTCGATCCTAACGATAAGGATATGATTGTAATGCAGCATATATTCGATTACGAGTTGAATGGTAAAACGATGAAAAAAAAATCAACGCTGGTGATAATCGGAAAGGACACCGTTCATACGGCAATGACCAATACCGTTGGAACACCACAAGCCATTGCCGCAAAATAACAAATGACAGGCAAA
>JBFXEO010000124.1:0-8756 GCA_050180015.1 Bacteroidales bacterium
TCGGGTGTGATTAGCTCCGAAGCAGCAACAAAATCGCCCTCGTTCTCCCGATCCTCATCATCAACTACAATTATAACCCGTCCATTCTTAAGTTCCTCTAGAGCTTCATCTATGCTATTAAGCTTTATGGGTTGGTCGCTTTTAATATTCATTATTCATGCTACTATTAGTAGGTTTTATCAAAATATTTTCGTGCAAAAATAGCTTATTGGAATAACATTTACCCTTACATCCGTCATGTTTCCCGCTTGGACTTCTCCCACCTAACATCCTGCCGATGCAGTAAATATCGCCAAAGACCCTGTGTTTCTGCAATATGCATCATCAACAGGTAGTATGGTAAAAACAGTGCATGAAATTTTAGCGGTCTGTTTCTGAGCAGAAACCCCAACAGGGCCACCAGGTAAAATATCAATACCAAAATTGCTGTGGTTAGATAAAAACCAGATGGTTGATCCGAAACAACCCACAGGGTTAAAATGGGTAAAAGGAGAATGGCCAGCGGAACAACCGTCCATCGGAGAACCTTATGCGATATGTACTTGAACGTTAGCGAAAAGTTTTTAAACAGGTTGAGCAGGCCCGGCGAACGAAACAGCGTTTGAAAGCTTCCTGCCGCTATTCGAACTTTCCGTTTGTACTCCTCCTCAAAGTTTAACGAACCGTTTTCGGTTGCAATGGCATTTTTTGAGTACAAAACCCGCTTCCCGCCCAGTGCAATACGTGTAGAAATGTCAAAATCATCCAGTATTACATCGGGCTTTAGCGGGGAAAACAGCGCTGTTCTTATGGCAAATAGTTCACCAACGGCACTCAAGGTTGAGCCCGTTTCGGACTCCAGCTGCTTAATAAACGATTCGTACTTCCAGTACATTCCCTCTCCTGTGGAGCTGGCACCTGTACAATTATCAAAAATTACCTGTTTTTCACCCGTTACACATCCAACCCGATGGTCGTTAAAGGGCTTTACAAGTTCAAGAACCGCATTGGGGGCCAGCATAGTGTTGGCATCGGAAAAAATGGTTATGGGAGTTTTTACATACTCCATGGCGTGGTTTAATGCCGATGCTTTACCGCGCCTTTCTGTCCAATGAAGTACATCCAAACCCGGATATTGCCGGAGTAACTCCGGAGTGCCATCGTCGGATCCATCGGTTACCCATACTTGGTTTAACTTCTCCGGTGGATAATTGATGGACTGCATGTTTTTAACTTTCTGGTGGACTATTTCCCGTTCATTGTAGGCTGCTATAACAACGGTTACCCCGGGAAGTTCATCGTTACCGGGAATATCCCCAACAAACGTTGGTGTAAAAATCCTTTTCAGGCGTGCAAACAATAGAAGAAGAACGGCATAGCCCAGGTAACAGTAGAGAATAACAGCGAGTAATATCCAAAATAGAATGACGGGAATCATTGGGATATCTCTTTGTAAAATCCGGTAAGCTTACTTGCCAGGTTAACGGCATCGTAGTTTTCCAGCGCAAAAGTCTGAGCATTTTGTGCTATTCTACCTGCCATTTCGGGTAATTTTATAAGGCTACAAACTGCTTTGGCAAATTCTTCAGGAGTATCGGCAATAAGGATGTGCTCGCCGTGGTTTGCATCAATGCCCTTTGCGGCCATACTAGTAGAGACAATGGCATGTTTCAAAAACATTCCCTCAATAATTTTTACCCTGATACCGCTTCCGGACAGCAGGGGGACAATCATTACTGAAAATTTACCGAGGAATTCCGCCGAGTTGGCTACCTGTCCATGAAAAATAATGCTGCGCTCCATCATCAGCCTCTCGGCAAATTCCTCGGGAGCGTTCCTCCCGGCAATATGAATTTCCACGTTGGGAATTTCAGATTGGATTCTGGGCCAAACCCAATCCAAGAACCACAGCAGTCCCTCGGTATTGGGCAACCAATCCAACGCTCCAATGTAACAAACTGATGGGTTGTCGGATTTTTCAACATCAGAAGCCTGGTTGCCCGGGAAATAACCTGCGGGAATAGCAATGGAAGGTTTAACAAATCCATGCCCGAGGAACCATTCTCTATCCGGATTACTTATGGCAACCAGCGCATCAACCTTTTTGTTGATGTTATTCTCAATTGAAGCAAGCCTCCGGGCTAATACTTTAAAGTACCATTGCCTGATTTTACTTTCCTCATCCCGTGCCAGGTTTTCCCAGATATGATTCTCGATGTTATGGGCACGCATTACCAGTTTGCCGTTAAACGCCTTACGTATGGTACCGATATACGGCACCAGGTATAAACCCTCAAGCTGAACTACATCGAAGTCTTTATCCCTCAGAGTCCGAGTAAGTAGCCTTTTAAAACCGGTACTATAGTAACGTTGAACATTGTAAGGTTTTCTGGTAAAAGTCAGATTTAATAAATTTTTAAAAGTACTCGACGAGAGGTGAATATGAAAAAAATCGAAGGTAATGTATGATCGTACTTCAAAGGGAATTCTATCAATAGAACCCAGGTGCTTGGGGGTACTCAATGCCAGTACAGCAACATTATTTCCCGCCTTGGCCAGTCCCATGCACAAGTTAAGCGTTGCAAGCGTACCGCCATCAACTGGAGGATAAGGTGGCTTGTTTGCAACAACTAATATTTTCATTGTACTTGTTCTATTTTGGTAAACGTTCTCCCCCAAAAAGTAGTCCTAACGTTTCACAAAAATACCCTTCAATTTAACTCTAAACGATAAGATTTTTTTAACTGCCTCGATGTAAAAATCGGCATTCATAATGGCCGAATCATTGGTAGCTTTATAGGAAAGGAAAATTCCAAGAGGTAGTAAAATAAAGGACGAAACCCACATGCCCAGAGCAGGGTCCCAAACCAGCTCACGGGCAAACTTTTCGCCGGTAATGGTTATAATGTAGTAAATAATAAAGAATAAAACCGAAATTACCACTGGCATACCCAATCCACCCTTTCGGATAATGGCGCCAAGTGGAGCCCCAATAAAAAAGAAAACAAAACAGGCAAAAGAAAGCGAAAACTTCCGATTCCACTCAATCTTATGGCGTACAATATATTTCTGCTTATAGAAAAATTCATCTTTAGTTGACGAGATATAACTTTTTGATGAACGAGCATTATCCAAGGCTCTTTGAACAGCAATTTGCTGCTGCGATGGCGATAATGAAGTATAAATTGAATCTATATTTAACCTGTACGTTGGGGCTTTACCTAACTTACGTGTATTCCAGCTGGGGTTTCGCATTATACTATTCTTTGCCACATTTTTCGAGAATGCTTCTGATTGGGAGTTGAGGGCCGTTTCCAGCGAATCCCTCGCCTTGCTGAGCTGAGAAAGGTTCATCACCTGGTAGCTGTCCTTAAAAAAACTCTCATCGGCACGTTGAAGGTCAAAACCGCGTAGCTCAAAAATAATCACCTGCTTCTCGAAAACTTGCTTTTGAGCGGGGTACTTCCCGGATGGATTTCTTGAGGACGATTTGCTATTTTTAACTTCTTTGTAAGTATAACCATGAAACAGGGTTGCCACCAAAAATTTTTGATCGGCTGTTGGTTTCATGTACCCTGAATCGGCATAGGTTACGGAGACATTCCCCTGATCTGAGCTATGGTCGTAAATTAAAATCTTGTGCATTAGGCTGGTTTTGGTATCCTTATCAACAACCTTAATGCTATAGCCCTCAATAAGATTGGTAAATACCCCCTCTTTTATCACAAGTTCCGGCTTTTGCTGCTTTACCGAATAAAGCAATGTCGATATTTTAAGGTTTGTGTAGGGCAACACATTGTTCGAAAAGAAGAATGCCCCTATACTAATAAATACTGTTACAATAACCAGCGGAGCGATGATCTTGGGGAGCGATATTCCTGCCGATTTCATCGCCAACAGCTCATTGTTTTCGCCCAAATTTCCCATGGTCATTAGCGATGCCAGCAACGTTGCGAGGGGCAACGCCATGGGTATTAATCCTACTGAAGCGTAAATGAGCAACTCTACAATTATGTTCCAATCGAGCCCCTTACCTACCAAATCGTCGATATACTTCCAAAGAAACTGCATTAAAAGTATAAACATGACAATGAAAAAGGTCATTAGCAATGGACCCAGGTAAGATTTTAGTATAAACCGATGAAGTGTTTTCACAAAACTTTATTTACAGGAAAAAACATTGGCAAATGTAATTGTTTTTCCCAGAACTGAAAGACAAAATACCCGTAAAGGTTAGGCCCCGATAACTCTTTTTAACTCGCTGATTTGGTGATTCCAAAGCGAAATGGTTTCCTCTGCATCATCCGATTCATCAATTTCCTCGGTCACAAACAACGATAACTCACCGGTAATATCATCCTTAATGAGTCTGAAGGTAAAATGCGATGGCTTGTCTAGAAGGCTGTCGGTATTTATCCAGCGAAACTTTACAAACTTGTTTTCTTTTCGTTCAACCAGTTCGGCCTCACGGGCAAAGTCATCCCAAATAAAGGTAAACACATTTCCATGCAGGTTTACATTGTCGGCAAACCATTCCGATAGCCCGTGCGGAGTACATAACCGTTGGAAAATGATATTTGCCGATGAATTTATAGAATACTCCAGCTCAACCCTATTGGAATCTTTCAAATTATCATTCATGGGAAACAGTTTAGTTGTACTTTATTGCAATATATTATTTTCTATAACACTTCTGCTGTATGTCAAGCAGTTATTTATTAACACAGCCTGTTAATATCAACTATCGGGCCAGAGTTTTTTTGCGTTTTTATATATCGGTATTTGGCGATAAAAAATTATTTTATAATTTTGCCCCGCTAAAACAATGGCGAGGTAGCTCAGCTGGTTAGAGCGCATGATTCATAATCATGAGGTCGGCGGTTCAATCCCGCCTCTCGCTACCAGAAAAATAATTTTCAACCAGTTTTGAACCATCAGAGCCGTTAATGCGTTATTAACAGCTCTGATGGTTTTTTCATTGGTTAAGGGGAACGGTTATAATGGTTAGCATTCCCCTCTTCAATTTATATTTATATCGAACTGATTGATCACCGTAATTTCTCCTTGAGAAATTTTCCTGTATAAGAATTCTCGTTTTTTGCCAAGGCTTCCGGTACTCCCCCAAAAATGAGGTAACCGCCGCCATCGCCTCCTTCAGGGCCCAAATCTATAATCCAGTCGGCGCATTTAATAACATCAAGGTTATGCTCAATAAGTACAACGCTATGCCCCTTGGCGATTAGTGCATCTAGTGCCGATAGTAATTTTTTTATGTCGTTGAAGTGTAATCCTGTAGTTGGTTCATCGAAGATGAAAAGCAGGGGTTGTCCGTTTTCATCTTTCTGTAAAAATGAGGCCAGCTTCACCCGTTGGCTCTCGCCTCCGCTAAGGGTGCTCGATGCTTGACCCAGCTTAATGTAGCCCAAACCTACATCCTGCAGTGGCTTTAATTTTTCAACAGTTTTGCGTTCCATGGAAGTTTTGCCGTTATCAAAAAATTCGATAGCCTGGTTAACGGTCATTTCCAAAATATCGTAAACGTTGGCTCCCTTGTACTTTACCTCCAGAACTTCATCTTTAAACCGTTTTCCCTTGCAGTTTTCACACACCAGGGTAATGTCGGCCATGAATTGCATTTCAACGTGGATAACGCCTTCGCCTTGACATTCCTCGCACCGGCCTCCCTCAACGTTGAATGAAAAGTGCGCCGGCTTGAAACCGCTTTTTGCAGCGTAAGGTTGTTCCGAGAGTAATTTCCGAATTTCATCCCATGCCTTGATGTAGGTAACGGGGTTACTCCTTGAGGATTTCCCGATAGGATTCTGATCAACCATTTCAACGCCTTTGATTAAACGGAAATCCCCTTTGATTGAGTCGAATTGTCCGGCACGTTCTCCCGATCCTGTTAGCTGCTTCTGTAGGGCTGGGTAAAGTACCCCTTTTACCAAAGTTGATTTTCCTGAACCGCTAACCCCCGTAACTACGGTAAGGGTGTTAAGCGGAAATTTTACAGAAATATTCTTGAGATTATTTTCACGTGCACCCTCAATTTCAATAAAATTACTCCATCTTCTCCGAACTGGTGAAACCAAAATTTTCTCACTATGAACGAGGTATTTAGCCGTAAGGCTATTGGCAGCCTTACCTAGGTTGTTAAAAGTACCGGCATAAACTACCTCGCCACCCAACCTCCCGGCATTAGGGCCAACGTCGATGATATAGTCGGCAGAGCGCATAATTTCCTCATCATGCTCCACCACAATTACAGTATTTCCCAAATCCCGAAGTTTCTGAAGCACGCCTATGAGCAGCTTTGTATCGCGGGAATGAAGACCGATACTGGGTTCGTCCAGTATGTATAGCGAACCAACAAGGCTGCTACCCAACGATGTGGCCAAATTTATCCGCTGCGACTCACCTCCCGATAGTGTCGATGACAACCTGTTTAGGGTCAGGTATCCCAAACCTACGCTGTTCATGTAATCGAGCCGGTTGTTTATCTCGATGAGAATACGCTTTGCCACTCCTGTATCGTGTTCATCCAAATCTATATTTTTGAAAATATGGCTCAGCTCTGCAATGGGAATGCTCACCAGTTGTTGAATAGTATAGCCATCTACCTTCACATACGATGCTTCCGGCCTTAACCTTGCCCCCTGACAAGCGGGACAGGTTGTCTTTCCCATATACCTTGACAGCATTACCCTGTACTGAATTTTATATTTTTTTTCTTCCAGTTCCCCGAAAAAACCATTAATACCCATGAAATGGCGGGTCCCATCCCAAAGTATTTTTTTCTGGGCTTCGGTCAACTGATAGTAAGGTTTGTGAATAGGAAAATCATATTTTGCGGCGTGCTCAACCATTTTATCCTTATACCAACTCATACTTTCGCCTTTCCAGCAGGCAATGGCCTCTTCAAAAACAGATAGCCCTTTATTGGGTATTACCAGGTTTTCATCAATTCCAATAACTTTTCCATAGCCCTCGCATTGCGGACATGCACCGAGCGGACTATTAAAGCTGAACAAATGCTCGGTTGGTTCCTCGAACTTAACTCCATCGGCCTCAAAGATGCTAGAAAAACGCTCCTCGGCAACCTTGTTATCCCCATAAATTTCCATCACGCAAAACCCATTTCCCTCGGCAAAGGCAGTCTGGACAGAATCGGCAATCCGGCTCAAAAAATCTTCATCGTACGATACTGCAAACCTATCAACAACAAGCCGGATATCGGCATTGGCAAGGGTTATCAGCTCTCGGGTTTTAGCGTCATCAATCCGGAGCGTTTGCTCACCCACTTCAACACGGGTAAAACCCTCGCGGGAAAGTTCCTCCAGCTTGGCCTTCGGATTTCCGTTTAGTAGCAACGGTGAAAGTAATGTTATTCTGGTTCCCTCGGCGTGGGCTCGGATGAAATTGATAACATCGCTAACCGAGTGTTTTTTTACAACTTTCCCGGAGATGGGAGAATACGTTTTACCTACTCTGGCAAAGAGTAATTTCAAGTAGTCGTAAATTTCGGTAGATGTCCCTACCGTAGAACGAGGATTCCGGGTATTAACCTTTTGTTCTATGGCTATTGCCGGAGGAATTCCGCTAATAATGTCAACCTCCGGTTTTGCAACCCTGCCCAAAAACTGACGTGCATAAGCAGAAAGGCTTTCAACGTAACGCCTTTGACCCTCGGCATAAATTGTATCAAATGCAAGCGATGACTTACCCGATCCGGAAACTCCCGTAATAACAATAAGCCTATTACGCGGAATACTGAGGTTAATATTTTTAAGGTTGTGAACCCTGGCACCTTTTATGGATATTATATTGCTATCGTTAATTTCCATTTGGTAAAATTTAACCTGCAAAGTTAGCAGTTATCCGCAATAAACTTTAGCGTTTTTTAGTGTGATTTTAGTCATCCTAGGCCGAAAACCTTAAATGACCCTCATTCATAATATCGGTTCCCCGGTACATCAGTAAAAAATAATACATTGTAGTATCGATATATATTTTAAAAAAAATATATAGATATAACCAGAGAGACATATCTATATAAATAGAAAAATACTATATTGCGCAAAATTTTTAAAGTGTTAAATTAACTTAAATACTATGAAGAATATTTTGAAAACTAGCACTTTAGTTATAGTGATAACTATTGTGGTTGCTTCAACCAAAATGGTACAGGCAACTGATGGCTATTTTAGCCTAGGCTATGGTCCTCTGAGTAAAGGTGTGGCCGGTGCCGGTATTGCTTGGTATAGAAATTCTTTGATAAATGGGAACCCTGCCGGAGTAGTTTTTTTGGGTAAGCAGTACCAGTTTGGAATTGGGCTTTTTAACCCAAACCGGGAATATACAGTTGTAGGAAATCCTTCGGGAATGCCCGGAACTTTCGGTTTAACTCCCGGAAATGTTGAAAGCGATTCTAAGTTGTTTTTTATGCCAAACCTTGGGGCTAGCTGGATGCTAAACGAGAAAAGCAGTTTTTCTGCTACCATTTTTGCGAATGGAGGGATGAATACCGATTACCCAACCCAAACCTTTTACGATGCCAGCTCTGGCTCTACGGGAATTGACATGGGGCAACTATTCGTGGGGCTTACATACTCAAGAAAAATTGTGGAGAAGCATAGCATTGGTGTTACTGTACTGGGTGTGTATCAGTATTTTGAGGCAAAGGGAGTGGCTTCGTTTGCGGGGATGTCCAGCGATCCAACAAAATTAAGCGGCAATGGGAAGGACAACGGATTTGGATTTGGCGTTAAGGTTGGCTA
>JBFXEO010000125.1:0-8699 GCA_050180015.1 Bacteroidales bacterium
TACTTCTAGCTAGCTGTTTTTTACTAAATCCTGTAAGGGCAAATCCAACAGCAACAATTAGCAGTGAGTAATCGGCGATTTTGAAAGAGATAAGCTGAACGGTTATGGTTGTACCAATGGCTGCACACAGTATCATTCCTATGGTTTGCTGAAATTTTAGCAGGCCGGACTGTACAAAACCAACAAGCATAACAGTTGTAGCACTGCTCGACTGTGTAATAATTGTAACCAGCGCACCAAAAAAGGTGGCTACATATCTGTTCTTTGACATTCTAAGGAGTAACATCCGTAATTTCCCGGCAATGCCATGTTTTAAGCCAACACTCATTTGGTTGATTCCCAAGAAGAAAAGGGCAATACCACCCAATAGGCCTACCAGTAACAGGGCAAGCCAGTTCGATGGTCGTGCATGTGCCGTAAATAGGGTAAACGATGATATGCTATTTCCTTTAATTTTTGCAGCTATTTGGTACTCTCCTTCTTTATCGCCCAGCTGAAAAAATACCTGGGCAACTCCCCTGCCATTGGTGAATACAGTTTCCTGCTGAAGTTCAAAACCGTTTGCGTTGTCGGGAAATTTGACAACCTCAAAATACACTTCCACGTTCTCGGCTGGTTTTCCGGAAATGTTAGTAACCTCTACCATAAAAGGGGCTGGGAGCTGTTTCCCTACTTCAGCGTATTGGCCATCACCAGAGGCTTTTGTGTTAGTCCCATCTGCCAGCTTATTAACGTTTAGCACTATTTCTGATTGGGGTCGCGCGCTTTTGCATACTATCAGAAATAGTAGTATTAGGAATGCCCCTGCTTTGAATGGATTAAAATTGAAAAACTTCCCCATTTTTTGTTCTGGCGTAATTATTTGATCAGATTAATTTAAAATTGCAACAACATTTTGTTCTTGGGTGTTTTATATATTTGTACAATTTTATAAAAATTATTGATTAACCATATAACTTATATATCATGTTTTCAGGAATAGTTGAAGAGCCGGCAACGGTTGTTGCCATCGAGAAAGATCAGGAAAATCTTCACATTACGCTTAAATGCTCATTTGTGAATAGCCTTAAAATAGACCAGAGCATTTCGCATAATGGCGTTTGCCTGACAGTGGTTAAGAAGGATAACGATAGCTATACAGTTACTGCTATTAAGGAGACTCTTGATAAAACCAACCTGGGCTTGCTCAACGTTGGCGATAAGGTTAACCTTGAGCGTAGCATGAAAATCGATAGCCTTCTTGATGGACACCTGGTTCAGGGTCATGTAGATCAAACCGCAACGTGTACCAACGTAGAGGAAGCCGATGGTAGTTGGTACTATACCTTTAAGTACGACTCTTCAAGGGGTAACATTACCGTGGAAAAAGGGTCCATTTCGGTTAATGGGGTTAGTTTAACTGTGGTAAACTCAAAAATGAACACTTTTCAAGTTGCCATTATCCCCTATACCTATGAGCATACAAACTTTCACCAGCTCAAGGTTGGTACTGTTGTAAACCTGGAGTTTGACATTGTTGGCAAGTACATCACAAAGATGCTTAAGCAGTACTTGGAATCTGGCCAAATTGACAGATTGATAAAATAACCGAAACGTTAATAAACCCCGTCGGCGTTACTAAAAGACTTGCTGTGAAACCTAAAAAACTAGCTGAATCGCCCAGCAACATATCTGTAACAATTGCTGCTATAGCAGGTGTTGTGGTAGGTATTGTAACGGCAATATTTTATGGATTAGGCACGGAAAAACTCATTTTGCTTTCTGTTGCTGCGGCATTATCATCGTTCGCTGTTGTGCTGATAGTTTCCAGCTTTTTAATCAACCAGTTTGTCGCCAAAAGAATTACGCCTCTGTATAAAACGCTATATCAGGTTGATATTCCCAATTCGCAAATTGCCACAAGCATAGAGGAGGGTAAGTTGCTGAACAAAATAGATGCCGACCTAACAACGTGGGCAAACAACAAAACGCAGGAAATAGATAGATTGAAGGAGATGGAGCGTTACCGAAAGGAGTTTCTGGGCAACGTTTCGCACGAGCTGAAAACGCCGATTTTCAACATTCAGGGATACGTTCTTACCCTTTTAGACGGAGGGCTGGAGGATTCCACTATCAACAGGCAGTACCTTGAACGTACTGAGAAAAGTGTAAACAGGTTGATAGGAATAGTTGAAGATTTAGAAACAATATCAAAGCTTGAGGCCGGAGAGCTGAAGCTTAATATGGAAAAATTTAATATCGTTGGACTTGTGGAGGATGTTTACGAGGCCGTTGATCTCCGGGCAAAAAAGAAGAAAATATCGCTTGAGTTTGACAAAAATTACGAAAAACCGGTGTGGGTATTTGCCGATAAGAAAAAGATTTACCAGGTTGTTCATAACCTAGTTATCAATTCTATTAATTACGGGGTAAATGGAGGCAGAACGGTTGTATCGTTTGCCGATATGGATGAACGTTACCTTATAGAAGTAAATGATAATGGTATAGGAATAGATCAAAAGAATATTTCGCGGATATTTGAGCGGTTTTACCGGGTTGATAAAAGCCGGTCGAGGGAGCAGGGTGGAACCGGCCTGGGATTGGCCATAGTAAAACATATCATCGAGGGGCACAAGCAGAGCATAAACGTGAGAAGTAACCTGAACCAGGGAACCTCATTTATATTCACCTTGAACAGGCCCAAAAAGAACGCCCAAAATTTAACCGCCTAGGACTTGGTCGAAACAACCAAAATCTTGTGCACGCTGAAACTCATCGAGGTGCGTAAAACATGCCCTTAACTAAAACGGCATTGCTTTCTAATCGGCAAATTGCCCCCATTTTCCGTTTGATTATAATGGAATTATCCTATATCTTTGTAAGATTTTTCAGGAAGGTTTTGTTTTGATATTTTACTGAATACCAATTAAATCTGCTTAATGCAGATTTTTATTCAATGTTTTATTGCCATCCGAAGCGGATGACAGGCTCGGTCAGACAAAATCTATTCAACTTTGCAGATTGGTCAATTTTTGTGGTGATAATAATGTTTTTATAGATGAAACAGTCGAAATTTAAAGAGTACAAGGGCTTAGACTTATCGCAGGTAAACAAGGATATGCTAAAAACCTGGGATAAGAATGATACTTTTCACAAAAGTTTAGAAACCCGCAAAGGTCATCCTACATTCGTGTTTTATGAAGGGCCCCCTTCTGCAAACGGAATTCCCGGTATTCACCACGTAATGGCTCGCTCCATTAAGGATATTTTCTGCCGCTATAAAACTCAAAAAGGCTTCCTGGTTGAGCGTAAGGCTGGGTGGGATACTCACGGTTTACCCGTAGAGCTTGGCGTTGAAAAAATGCTTGGCATTACCAAGGAGGACATCGGCACTAAAATCTCGGTTGAAGAGTACAACCAAACCTGCCGTAAGGAGGTGATGAAATACACCGACCTTTGGGAGGATCTTACCCATAAAATGGGTTACTGGGTGGATATGGAACATCCGTACATCACCTACGACAACCGCTACATTGAGTCACTTTGGTATTTACTACAAAAGTTGTATGAGAAAGGATTGCTCTACAAGGGCAAAACCATTCAGCCATATTCCCCGGCTGCAGGCACGGGTCTTAGTACACACGAGTTGAACCAGCCCGGTTGCTATCGCGATGTTAAGGATACCACCATTGTTGCACAGTTTAAGGTAATCCGCAACGAGAAAAGCCGACTGCTTTTCGACAAGGCCGATTCCGATGTGTACGTTCTGGCGTGGACAACCACCCCTTGGACTTTACCCTCGAACACAGCATTGGCAATCAATGCCAATATCCATTATGAACTAATTAGAACGTTCAACCCATACAACGGCGAGCCTATCACTGTTTTACTTGCAAAAGATCGCAGAGAAACATACTTCCCTGCTGCAAATGCCGAATTGGCTTTAGAGGACTATAAAGCAGGTGATAAAAAAGTTCCTTTCAGGATAGTTGCAGAGTTTGCCGGAAATCAACTTGTTGGCATTAACTACGAGCAGCTATTCCCCTGGGTTAAGCCCGAAGGCGATGCTTTTAGAGTCATTGCTGGCGACTTTGTTACAACCGAAGACGGCACTGG
Organism: Bacteroidales bacterium; assembly: GCA_050180015.1. Classification (GTDB taxonomy): domain Bacteria; phylum Bacteroidota; class Bacteroidia; order Bacteroidales; family Tenuifilaceae; genus JBFXEO01. The sequence goes on from JBFXEO010000125.1 coordinate 4,096, forward strand.
CGTGGTTCACATTGCCCCAACCTTTGGGGCCGACGACGACCGTGCTGCAAAAGTTGCAGGAATATCGCCGTTAATCCTTCGCGATAAGGGTAATAACCCCGAACCAATGGTTGACCGTAGGGGACGGTTCTACCCCATTGAGGATTTAAACCCTGATTTTGTAAAAAATAATGTCAATGTTGACTTATATATAGAGTTCGCCGGGCGTTTTGTAAAGAACGATTACGACCCAACATTAACCGAAAGCGATCCATCGTTAGACGTTGATTTGGCAGTTGCTCTTAAGAAGGAAAACAAGGCTTTCCGTATAGAGAAGCACGTTCACAACTACCCACACTGCTGGCGTACCGATAAACCAATTCTTTACTATCCTTTGGATAGCTGGTTTATCAGGGTTACAGCCCTTAAGGATAGAATGATTGAGCTGAATAATACCATCAACTGGAAACCTGCCAGTACAGGCACAGGACGTTTCGGAAAGTGGTTGGAAAACCTGCTGGACTGGAACCTTTCCCGTTCACGTTTCTGGGGAACGCCCCTTCCAATTTGGGCTACCGAGGATCGTTCCGAAATGATTTGCATTGGCTCTGTTGCTCAAATGAAGGAAGAATGCGAGAAGGCCGTTAGGGCTGGTTTTATGGATAAGAATCCTCTTGAAAATTATGTGGAGGGAGAATTTACCCCCAGGAATTACGAATCGTTCGATTTGCACCGTCCATTTGTGGATAACGTGTTTTTAGTTTCATCAACGGGTAAAAGGATGTTCCGTGAACCCGATTTAATTGACGTTTGGTTCGATTCCGGGGCAATGCCTTACGCGCAGGTTCACTACCCATTCGAGCACACAGAGAATTTCGGCGATGTTTTTCCTGCCGATTTCATTGCCGAGGGTGTTGACCAAACCCGTGGATGGTTCTACACATTACACGCATTATCATCTCTTCTATTCGACACCGTTGCCTACAAAAATATCATCTCGAACGGATTGGTATTGGATAAGAACGGTAACAAGATGAGTAAGCGCCTTGGTAATGCGGTTGATCCATTCGAGGTAATTGAGAAGTACGGTTCCGATCCTTTGCGTTGGTATATGATTACCAACTCGCAGCCTTGGGATAACCTTAAGTTCGACATAGAGGGAGTTGATGAGGTTAAGCGTAAATTCTTTGGAACATTATACAATACATACTCGTTCTTTGCGCTTTACGCCAATGTTGACGGTTTCAATTACAACGACGCTGAAGTACCGGTATCAAACCGTCCAGAAATTGACCGTTGGATCCTATCGCTACTCAACTCGTTGGTTAAGGAGGTTGAAGATGCGTACGAGAGCTACGAGCCAACTCGTGCCGGACGTGCAATTCAGGATTTTGTGAACGAACAGCTAAGCAACTGGTACGTTCGCTTGAACCGCAAACGTTTCTGGGGCGGTGAGTTCGATGCCGATAAACTTGCTGCATACCAAACCCTTTACACCTGTTTGGAAACGGTAGCAATTCTTGCAGCGCCAATAGCTCCATTCTTTATGGATCAACTTTTCACCGATTTGAATAGCGTAACGGGTAAGCATAACGATGAAAGCGTTCACTTGACCCAGTTCCCCAAATATAACGAAAAGTTAATTGACAAGAACCTTGAGGAAAGAATGGAGATTTCTCAGAGTATTTGCTCGTTGGTACTAGGTTTACGCAGAAAGGTGAATATTAAGGTCCGTCAGCCGTTGAGCAAGATTATGGTTCCCATTCTCGATGCGAAATTCCGTGCCCAGCTGAGCGCCGTGGAGAATCTTATCCTAAGCGAAGTTAACGTTAAGGAACTTGAGTATTTAACTGACTCATCGGGCGTTTTGGTTAAAAAGATTAAGCCAAACTTCAAAACTCTGGGCCCGCGCTTTGGGAAATCGATGAAGGCTATTTCCGATGCCGTTGGCAAAATGACCCAGGAAGATATCAATAGCTTTGAGCGCAACAATAGCTTTGAGATTACACTGGCCGAAGGTCCAATCAGCATAACCCTGGAGGACGTTGAAATTCTATCGGAGGATATTCCGGGCTGGCTGGTTGCCAACGAGGGCAGATATACAGTTGCTTTGGATATCAAGATCACCGAAGAGCTCCGTATGGAAGGAATTGCCCGTGAACTAATCAATAGGGTACAGAATATCCGCAAGGATTCCGGGTTTGAGGTAACCGACAAGGTAAGAATAACCGTAAAGAAACACGAAGGCCTGAATAGCGCGGTGGAAACCCATCGCGACTATATTGCCGGTCAAACTCTGGCCAAGGAAATTAAGCTGGTAGATAGCGAACTTAATGGAAATTCAATTGTAATAGAACTCGACGATCTAAAAACTTCCATCAATGTTGAAAAGATTGAAGGATGATTTTGAGAATAAGTAGTTTTTTTTAATATATTTAGCAAAATTTAAAGCCATGGGAGAAAAAACAAGGTATTCCGATGAAGAGTTGGCTGAATTTAAGGAATTGATTCTGCAAAAACTCGACAAGGCACGAAAGGATTATGAAATCCTTAAAAGTGCCATAACCATGAGCGAAAGCAACGATACCGAGGATACTTCTCCAACATTTAAAGTTTTGGAGGAAGGTGCTTCAACTCTATCGAAAGAGGAAGCCGGGAAATTGGCACAACGTCAACAAAAATTTATACAGCACCTCGAAGCTGCTCTTGTTCGAATTGAAAACAAAACCTACGGGATTTGCCGGGAAACAGGCAAATTAATCTCCAAGGAACGCTTACGTGCGGTACCACATGCAACGCTCAGCATCGATGCCAAAAACAATCAGCGCTAAATTTGCTGTTAGCTTTTTTGATAAGTGGCCAAATATTGGTCACTTTCTTTTTTTTAGTAGTTTTGCAGGCACAATTTAAAACACATCTCCATGCAAATGTCCGTTCGTACCAAACCAATTCTGGTAATCCTTTTTATTCTTGCAGCGGACCAGATATTCAAAATTTGGATAAAAACCAACTTTGCCATTGGCGATGAAGTTAACGTTTTGGGAAATTGGTTTGTATTGCATTTTACAGAGAACCCGGGGATGGCATTCGGCATGAATTTTTGGGGCATTTGGGGTAAAATATTTCTCAGTATATTCCGGGTTTTGGCAATTGTGCTCATAGCTTGGTATTTGCATAAACTGGTGAAGCAGAATGTTAAATTTGGCGTTATTGCTGGTGTTTCGTTAATACTTGCCGGAGCTATAGGAAATATGATAGATAGTGCATTCTACGGATTTTTGTTCGACAAGGGGACTATTTATAACCATCAAATTGATTCATGGGTTGCGTATCCCGGAGTGGCCCGGTTTAATTTTGGGGGGTATGCCGGATTTCTGCAGGGATGCGTGGTGGATATGCTTTACTTCCCGGTTATCGACACGGTTATGCCTACGTGGGTTCCCATTTGGGGCGGTCAGCATTTTGTGTTTTTTAGACCGGTATTCAACATTGCCGACTCGGCAATTACCATTGGTGTTTTTTACCTGATACTTTTTCATAGGAGTTCATTCCTTGGCACAACGGCAAAAAAGTTAAATCAGGCAGAGTAATTTTCTGGTTGTCCTTAATGCTTACGTGATGATGAAGTGAAGCATCCTGTTACTATTTAGAACTCACGTTAAATTTACTGTTTCTTTCTCCTTCGGTGGGCTCAGGGGGCAATTCTGGACGAAGTTTTACATCAACCCATCAATGCCGTGGGCCAGAGTTTAGGTAAATTCTTGCAACAAAGTCAATGGTTTCTTCAATGGGCGTGAAGTTAAACCCAAGTTTTTCGGTTATTTTGTGAGCAGAGTAGTACGTTTTGCTGAAAGCAGCTTTTAGGTTCGATTTCGAAATGGCATTTCCTTTTCCTGTTATTAATCCCACCGTAAAAATAAAGGGGTAAACCGTATTTACAATCCCTGGGCCGATTTTAATCCGCGGTGGTTTCTTGTGCAGCTTTTTTGCCATTGTTGAAAATACTGCACGGTAGCTGAGATTCTGGGAGCTAAGGACAAATCGTTCCCCGGCGATTTGCTGGTTTTCGGTAAGCAGCACCATTGCCCTGGCAACATCACGTACATCAACATAGCCGGTAACACCTTCGGTGTAAAAAGGCATGAACTTTTTTACCTGTTTAAACAGCTGCCCGCTACCGCTACCCCAGCGGCCCGGCCCAAGAATAACCGATGGGTTTACAATAATCACCCTTAGCCCATGTTCCGAACCTCGCCAGACCTCGTTCTCACCAAGGAATTTACTTTTAGCGTAGCTACTTTGGTTTTTACTTTTTGTCCACTTACAGGATTCGTCAACTACGCCCAGCCCGTTGGCATCACCCAGTGTGGCTACGGAGCTTACATGACAAAAGTTTTTAACCCCATTTACTAAACAGGCATCAATTAAATTTGCCGTTCCCAGAATGTTCGTTGTGTTCATTGAACTTGCCTGCGATGGATTGAAGGAAACTACGGCACCGGCATGGAAAACCGTATCTACCCCTTCTGTTACGCTCAGTAGCGATTGGTAATCTGTTAAATCGGCATCAACCCAGTCAATTAAGTTCAGTAGCTGGTTGGGGCTCGGGCAATAAAGGCCAAAAA
>JBFXEO010000126.1:0-8528 GCA_050180015.1 Bacteroidales bacterium
CATACTTCGTTTAAGACTCCTCTCTGCATTGGTGGTGATGCTTTTCCCCTTTTCGAAATTAGTTAATTCGTCAACAGTTAGCGGGTTAACCCGCACACCAAGTTTTATAATAGATGATTTTTCATTTTCATTCTCAGCCTCGTTTACTAATGCCCATCCAATGGATGTGGTTCCTAAGTCGAGCCCTAAAATTTTTTTCATAGTATTTTGACTTTAAAGTATTATCGCTATATTTGTTCTACAATTTGAAAGCAATTCACAATAAGGATTATTCCGTTGTGAAAACATTTAAAGCGGCACCCAACAAGTTGGGTGTCGTTTTCTTTTTGGGCTTTAGATGTTTCGTGAACTCCATAAAAATGTAGTATAAAGCGTAAACCAAAACATTTTAGGCGGCGCAAGTCGCCTTTAGTTTTGTTACCCTAAATTAAATATTTTTGTTTTCAATTCAAAGATATTCAGCCGTTTTATTGGGCATGGACAAAAACAAAAGAGGAGATGGCTGCCCACCTCCTCCCGCCATTAATTCTACAGCTATTCTTACTTAAAGGCTGATATTCCGGTTATCTCGTTACCGGTAATCAGCAGGTGAACATCGTGTGTTCCCTCGTAGGTTATTACCGATTCCAAATTCATCATGTGGCGCATCATCGGAAAATCGTTGGTGATACCCATTGCACCAAGAATTTGGCGTGTTTCGCGGGCTATATTCAAAGCCATTTCAACATTATTACGCTTTGCCATCGATATTTGGGCTGCAGTGGCCCTGCCCTCGTTCCTCAGTACACCCAAACGCCATGTTAACAGCTGCGCTTTGGTGATTTCAGTTAATGCCTCGGCAAGTTTTTTCTGCTGTAGCTGGAATGCCGCAATTGGTTTACCAAACTGCTTGCGTTCCAACGCATAGCGAAGCGCTGCATCGTAACAATCCATAGCTGCACCTATTGCTCCCCAAGCAATACCATAACGGGCGGAGTTCAAACACATTAATGGCCCTTTCAATCCCTGGATATTTGGTAAAACATATTCCTTGGGAACCTTAACATCATCGAAAACAAGTTCGCCAGTTACCGATGCCCGCAACGACCATTTACCGTGAATTTCAGGGGCGGTTAAACCCTTCCAGCCCTTCTCTACAATCATTCCACGAACGATATTGTTCTCGTCCTTTGCCCAAACAATGGAAATATCGGCAATTGACGAGTTGGTAATCCACATTTTTGCACCGTTGAGCAGGTAGTAATCGCCCATATCCTTTACAGTGGTTTTCATTCCTCCCGGGTCGGAGCCATGGTCGGGTTCGGTTAATCCAAAGCAACCTATAATTTCGCCCGATGCCAATCTTGGTAAATACTTTTTCTTTTGCTCCTCGCTTCCAAAAGCATAAATGGGATACATTACCAACGATGTTTGAACCGAGGCCATGGAACGAATTCCAGAATCGCCACGTTCAAGTTCCTGCATAATTAATCCATAGGATATATAATCGAGCCCGGCTCCACCATATTCTACAGGAACAAATGGACCAAATGCTCCCATTTCACCCATTTCCTTAACAAGATGCATTGGAAATTTTGCATCGTTACAGTATTCCTCTATCACCGGCTTTACAGCACGATTAACCCAATCGCGAGTTGAATTCCGGACAAGTTTATGCTCATCGGTATAAAGATCATCAACTATATAATGATCGGGAGCGGTAAATTGAACTGTTGCTGACATAGTTTTTAGGTTATTAGTTTTGATTAGTGTTGGTTTTTACTATTCTTTTGATATTGCCCTTGAAATGATAAGTTTCTGGATTTCGGAAGTACCCTCGTAAATCTGGGTTAACTTTGCTTCACGCATCAACCGTTCAACATGGTACTCCTTAACATAGCCATAACCGCCATGAATTTGAACAGCCTCGGTAGTTACCTTCATGGCCACATCGGTTGCAACGAGTTTGGCTATTGCACTCGCTGTTCCATAGGGTTGATGATTATCCTTTAGCCATGCAGCCTTATGAACGAGTAACTTAGCCGATTCAATTTGCGCCACCATATCGGCCAACTTAAAGGCAATTGCCTGATGGTTTATAATTTCAGTACCAAAAGTTTTACGCTCCTTCGCATACTTTAAGGCTAGTTCATAGGCACCTCCTGCTATTCCAAGTGCTTGCGACGAAATTCCGATTCTTCCGCCCTCAAGCATCTTCATGGCAAACTTAAATCCAAAACCATCGTCGCCAATTCTGTTTTCCTTTGGCACAACAACATCGGTAAACATCACGGAATGCGTATCGGAACTACGCATTCCCATTTTGTTTTCGTGTGGACCTAAGGTTATTCCTTTTGAGTGGCGATCGACAATAAAGGCATTTATACCCTTATGGCCTTTTTCGGGCCAAGTTTGGGCTATTACAATATAAACTCCTGCTGTATTTGCGCTGGTTATCCAATTCTTTACACCGTTCAGCACGTAGTGGTCGCCACTGGCAATTGCTGTTGTTTTTTGGAACGAAGCATCCGATCCAGCATCGGGCTCGCTCAGCAGAAAAGCACCTATCTTTTCGCCACTGGCGAGTAAAGGCAAATACGTTTCCTTTTGCTCTCTGGTTCCATACGTTTCAATGCCATACGCTGTAAGCGAGTTATGCACCGACATTATCACTGCTATGGAGGAATCGACCTTCGATATTTCCTCAAGTGCCAGCACATAGGAAACATTATCGAGGCCAACTCCACCATATTCTGGGCTAATTAGCATACCAAAAAATCCCAGCTGGGCAATATTTTTAATGTGCTCGGTTGGGTAAATGGCATTTGTATCGCGCTCAATAACATCTTTGAACAATTCCCGCTGGGCATAATCGCGAGCAGTTTGCTTTATCATTTGCTGCTCCTCGGTATAATCAAAATTCATAATGAGCTGTATTTATCAACTGAAAATTATTGTATGTAAAGGGAAACACCCTAACTTACTTTTTTATAAACAATTGCCACAACGGTTTTATCGTCGCCACCCATATTAATGGTCATTCCGTGAGGTTTTTCCTTTGGAATTTCAACTTGTGCGGCACCAGCCCTTCCTGTTAGTTGCTCCCAGATAGTTACAGCTTGATGTACACCGGTTGCTCCGGTTGGGTGTCCCCAACCAATTAGCCCTCCGGTTGTATTTATGGGAATCTTACCATTCCTTGCCGTGTTTCCATTTATAACAAAATCAGCCCCTTCGCCCTGTTTTGCAAAGCCTAAAGCCTCAACACTCAAAACCCCAGCAATGGTAAAGCAATCGTGCACCTCGATTGTTGCCAAATTGTCAATGCTGATATTTGCCAATGCCAGTGCTTTTTTTGCAGCGGTTTCGATGGTTGTAAGGCGGGTAAGATCTTTTGGCTTTTCGGTAATATTCTCAACAATCTGGGCCCACCCAACAACCTCAACAGCCTCCGACTTTGGAACGCCTGCTTTGGCAAGTCCTTCCTCGGAGCAAATAGCAATTGCCGAAGCACCATCCGAAACCTTGGAGCAGTCAAACACATTCAGGTAATCGGTGAACGTTTTAGGATTTGGCTCAGTAAGTGCGAGTGATATTAAATCGTCAACCCTGTTTTCATACTCCTGTGCAGTTGGACAAAGGCGCGCATTCTCAATGGCGTTTTTAAACCAAACAGCAAATGCCTTACGGGTTTTTTCCCTGCCATACTTTTCGAAATATGCACCGGCACGGTTGCTAAATTGACCCGGAAAGAAGTATGCGTGGCCTTCTTTACGTTCTTTGAACCAACCAGCACCGGCTAAAATATCGGCACCGTAAATTGCCTTAACGGAATTTTGAACCTCGGCTCCTATGGCCAAAACAACATCGGCACTTTCGGATAATACGGAGCGAATTCCGGAAATTAAAGCCAAACCGCCGGATGCACAGGCACCTTCAACCCTTAACGATGGTTTATAGCGCAATCCGTCATCGATTATTGGTAAAAATGCGCCCAGGTGTCCCTGCTTCACAAACCGGCTAGCCATAAAGTTTCCAATCACACCTTCGTCCACATTCTGTGCACCGCCAAGTTTACTAACTGTATGCTTTCCGGCTTCGCGAATATGATCCTCAATACTTGGGCGGGGTTTCTTAGGATTAAACTCTTTACGTCCGGTTCCCAATGAAATGGTATTGTAACCGGCTGTCATATATATTTTTCTTTTCATACCGATTCAGTTTTTCAAATTAACGATTAATCAAGGTAACTATTTATTGGGCCGTAGGCATGGAAAAATCCGGTTAGCATAACCGTATTAACATTTTCATTATTATCGGCAATGCCATCTTTCACCAAATTCAGGCCTATGTTCTTTGAGTTGACATGGTACTCCTTGGCCAGCTTAGCGCCAAATGTACTTAACGATTTTAACTCGGTAAAATACGCTTTCAATACTTCATCGCGCTGCTTGCCGGCAACTACATCTTTCCATGCCTTATGCGATGTTGGCAGGTTGCCAAGTTTTGCATCGACGGCAGCGTTGAATGTTTCAATCCCCACATAATCCTTCTTGTTGGGATCGTAAATGGCAACGGGTTTGCCTTTTTCATATTGAAGTATCCCGGGTTTTTGCGATCCATCGGAATTTTGGCCACCCTTAACGCCAAGGTCCATCAACCTATCGACCAAGGAACTTTGAAGCCTATCATCGTGTAATCTCGATTTCATCACCTGCATGATTTTCTGGCAAACGTCAACCCCAACATAATCCATAAGCTGGAAAATGCCCATTGGACGAATCAGGAAGTCCTGGCTAACCCGGTTAACCGCATAAATGGACTCAACAAACGACATTTCCTTTGCTAAACTTTCAGCCTGCCGGATACCGAAAAGTAAATCGCGCATAAAATGCCCGTTCCCTATAAATCCGGCGAAATCATTTGAGGGAACCAATGTTTTCTTTAAATTTCTAGCGTAAACCTTCGAAAACTCAATTAAATCTTTGTTGGTGTTTTTCGTAGTGATTAATTCCACCAATTTTTGTACGGCTGGCGGGTTATAAAAATGAAATCCAACGATATTTCCATTTAGTTTGGCCCTTGTGTCGAGTTCATCTATCGGAACGGACGATGTATTGGTTAAAAGCCAAGGATTCTTTTTATTGTTGGCCAAAATTTGGTTGATGATAGAAACCTTGATGTCGGATTCTTCAATAATGGCCTCAAAAATTAAAGATGAATCGTAAGCCGATTCGATGCGTGTGCTAAAAAGCACTATTTTTAGCACATCGTCTATATACTGATCTATAATCTCTGAGTTCTCTATCAGCTCAGGGTTATCCTTGTACACCTGGCGAAGTTGAACAACCTTTTTCTCGGCAATCTTTTTTACCTGAGCCTTTAAATATCCTTGAAGCCCGGATAATGCCACCGGAGAAACATCTACTGCATTCAAAATAAAATGTTTCCCTTTATTCTCAGGTCTTAGCTGCAAATCGGCCATTTCAACGGCAGTTAGCAGCAGAATACCTGATCCCATTTTACCGGCAGCACCCAGCACGGATACATTTTGAAGTTTTTCCTCGTAAATCATTCCCGTAATTATTATTAATTAGATAATAGATTAGTTCCAGCTTGGTTTTCTTTTTTCAAGAAAAGCCTTCATGCCCTCAGGGCCATCGTTTTCGAACATTTTTGAGAATAAATTGGCCTCCAATTCAAATCCACTATTAATATCAGTATTAATTCCCCTGTGGATAGCCTGCTTGGCTGCCTTCACGGCAAATGGAGCCTGCCCCGCAATTTTAGTGGCAATGCCCATTGCCTCGTTCAGCAAGGCCTCCGGCTCCACAACTTTTTGAACCAACCCTATTCGTAGGGCCTCGGCAGCATCGATCATTTGACCGGAAAGAATAAGGTAAAGCGCATCGCCAAGCCCAACCAAACGCGATAATCGTTGAGTTCCGCCATACCCGGGAATAAGTCCAAGGCTAACTTCGGGCATTCCAAACTTTGCCTTGGTGCTGGCAACTCTAATGTCGCAGGCCATAGCCAATTCACAACCTCCGCCCAGGGCAAAGCCATTTACGGCAGCAATAACAGGGATTCCCAAATTGACAAGTTTACTGAATGCTTCCTGGCCAACCTTTGAGAAAGAGTACCCCTCTTTCTCCCTCATTTTTTGCATTTCGGCAATATCGGCACCGGCCACAAAGGCTTTCCCTTCGCCGGTAATTATCAAAACCTTTAAATTGTTTACTGACCGAATGTTCTGCAAAAAATCATTGAACTCCTTAAAGAATAAACCGTTCAGCGCATTAAGTGCTTCGGGCCGGGTAATTGTAAGGATTCCTATTCCGGATTCTTGCTCGTATTTCAAAATTGAGTAATCCATATCACAAAAGGTTACAATTATTAAACTAACGTATTAACTTTCAATTTTGCTAAAAATATGGAATTTTTATTTACCAGTTGACAATACATTGGCAATAATTGTTGAAATTTTAAATCCAAACTCCAAATCTAAGAAATAAACGAATTCCACTAGCACGCCATCTTTGATATAAATTTTAGGTTGAACGATTGGGGGCATGTAATTATAAATTGCTTTTTACAAAAAGGCAGCGCTACTCTTTTACCACACTCTTTACGACATCCAAGACCAGCTCCATTTCAAAACCGCGCGAAACCCCAAATCGAATTAACTTCGATTGTAAATCGTAAGCCGATTTTGCCTTTACTTGCTTTGCCTTGCGGGTTATTAACTCGCTTAAAGTTTGTTTATCCACGTCAGGGTTTAACTCCGATAGCGAATCACGGATAATGCTTTCGGCTATCCCTTTCGATTTAAGTGTTGACATTATTTTAACCCGGCCCCATTTATTCAACCGGCTTTTATCGCGCACAAAAAAGTGGGCGTACCGGGAATCATCAACATAGCCATCGCCAATCAACCGTTTAATAACCCACTGAATATCATCATTCGATAATCCCAGTAGATGTAGCTTCTGACGAACGTCCGCAGTACATTTTTCCTGTCTTGCACAAAGATTTTGCATTCGCGCAAGGGCTTTATTTTTATCTATGTTATTTGATACGGCAAGCATTTACTATCCATTGAAAATTCCCATAACCATTCTATCCCGACCATTTATATCCTTTCGCGGTTCAATGTCGGAAAAACTATTCTGTTGCAATAAACTTACAATCTGGGCTCCAAGGGCCTCGTTAATCTCAAAGTAAACCTGTCCTTGAGGGCTCAACCATTTTATGGCATTTTCTATAATTGTCCTATAAAAAACAAGCGGATCATCATCGGGCACAAACAAAGCGAGATGTGGCTCATAATTTAGCACATTGTTTTCCATGGTCTTCCTCTCCATATCCCTTACATAAGGTGGATTGCTAACAACAATGTCAAAAGGAGCACCATGTATTTCCGGTGATTTTAAGATATCAGCCTGAATAAAGTTGACTTTAACCTCAGCATTCTTAGCATTTTCGCCTGCAACTTGAATTGCATCAACCGAAATATCGACAGCCGACACATTTGTTTTGGGAAGATATTTTGCCAGTGAAACAGCAATACAACCACTGCCTGTTCCAATATCCAGTATTTTTGAGGTTGAATAGGGATTATTCTGGATGATCCAGCGAACCAGCTCCTCGGTTTCCGGACGGGGTATCAATACGTGTTCGTTTACTTTAAGTGTTACATCCATAAAATCTGCCTCGCCCAGGATATAGTGAACTGGCTTACCCTGCTCCAGTTCAAGTAAAATGTCATTTACAAGGGCAACCCTATCAGCATCAACCATCTGGTTAGGCTTAATGTACACCTGATAATAGGCAATTCCCAAAACTTTTTCGAACAACATCCGACGAATGGACTGTGCCTCCGTAGCAGGAAATTTTGTTTGCAGGCGCATATCGATTAAATCAAACAGCCCACGGATTGTACCACCGTTCATTAAAAGATGTATTTTTGTGTATGTAACAAATTTAGGGAAATTTATGGAGAACTCTGAACTCGACAGAATATACATGGCGCGTTGTTTGGAACTTGCCCAAAATGGAATTGGGAATGTTGCCCCAAATCCAATGGTGGGCGCAGTTATTGTTCACAACAATCGGATTATCGGCGAAGGATTTCATGTGCAGCACGGACAAGCCCACGCAGAGGTAAATGCGATAAACGCCGTAAAAGATAAATCGCTGCTGAAAAACTCCACGCTGTACATATCGCTTGAACCTTGCTCGCACTACGGAAAAACGCCGCCCTGTACCGACAGAATCATGGAGCTGGGTATTCCCCACATAGTAATAGCCACAACCGACCCCAACCCTAAAGTAAATGGCCGGGGGATAGAGGTGCTTAGGCAAAATGGGCATAGTGTTACCGTTGGGGTACTGGAGAATGAAGCAAATGAATTAAACCGGAGGTTTATAATGCACCAAACCCAGAAACGCCCTTACATAATTCTGAAATGGGCTCAAACAATAGATGGTTTCATTGATGCCATAAGAGACCACTCGGATCCGATTGCCCCGATATGGATAACTAACGA
>JBFXEO010000127.1:0-8486 GCA_050180015.1 Bacteroidales bacterium
AAATAACATCGAACTGGTGAGTGATATTATTAATGGAGTATATCTTACAATTACTATCCTTTATTACCATAATATCGGTTCCCCCATCACCGTTGAAATCGAGAAAGTCCACGCTGTTGGGGTTATTAAAACTCGAAGGTGTTTGCACATAGGAGTATGACAGCCTTATACTATTGTAGTTTTTATTTTTATCGAGCACCAGGTAGTCAGTTTTTCCATCGGCATCAAAATCGTACCCCGCATACATAAGAATATCTTTGGGAGAATTATTCAGGATTACATCGTAACTCTGACTTCCACGAACCAATGTGGTGCCGTTAAACGTGTAAAAAAAGAATGATTCCTTGTTGTAGGAACACCACGCTTGGCAGCAATTGGGGTCGGGATCATCCGGAGGAAGAATTAATTTTTCTAAGGAGTCTGGTTTATTTAGTTCTATTTCGCTATCCTGCACAGATTTAACAACAGCCCTTTCGTAGGGATCTGGTTCCACCCCATTATCGCAAGGCATACAACAGTAGGAATAGTTTACAGATTTGCGCATCAGGGCATCCATTCGTCCATCATTATCCACATCTGCAATGTAGAACCCCTTAAAGTCAGAATTCAAGGTTCCGCCGGTGCATTTTGTGTAGGATATTCCGCCAGCGTTAGCCAGGTATAAATCCCATTTATCCCAAGCGGAGGCATTTTTGTTTCTCGATGTAAGAATAAAATCGCACCGTCCATCGCCGTTGAAATCACCATGGTAAAGCTCCTTTTCGCGGCCCGATTCAGCAATAAAAGAGTTGTCCTGTATAAAACCTGACGTAACGGGCCCCCAGCCAACAGTGGTAGGGTTCAGCTGTTCCCCGTTTTTTCCATATCCCGTAACAGAAACCAGCTGGCTATTACTGCGGTCCTGGTATGTAAATTTGTACTCACGCAGTCGTCCCCCATCTGCCTCAACTAGTACAGATATTAGCCGTTTGGTTTGCTGAATTATACCGCCAGCAATAAAATATTTATTGGGATCGCCTCTATCTTCGTACGAGAATGTTACTTTTATACCCGAATATTCTATACGGCTTATGGTTGCCTCACCGTTGCTGTTGTTATAGTAAAAAAATATCTGATTGCCGCGCTTGTCATCTATTCTGGTCAGCATCCAACTTACAAAGCCCCATACCCCTTGAGGCATTAACTTTGAATCGTCGGAAATCCCGTAAAAAAATTCCAGTCCATCTTTTGTTTCAACTTTAAACCAGTATGGATCAGGATTTCCATAAGATGTTATGCGTGAAAACGTTTCAACCTCGGTTCCGTAAGTTGCACCATCGGCCCCATAGGTTGTTCCTGTTGACGTTAGGATAAGCCTGTTCCCATCAAGGGCAAATCGGTCGTTGCTGGTTAATGACACTCCTGCTGCTTTATCGTCGAAATAAACCGTCTGAGGTACCCTCGAAATGGCAGAAAGGCCTGCAATGCTCCATCCCATCCCCACAATTCCATCGCCCAGCTGACTATTGTAAATGATTGACAGTTGAGGTGTTAGCCCACCTTGCCAGAGGGTAACTCTATTGGTACTGAATAATTTAGTGCTCCTTTAGAGGTAACATCTAAACTTCCTGGAAGTGAACCTACCGTTAACCCTGTATTAGTTTGTGAAAATACAAGGTTGCTGAAAGGTACGGCAAACATTAATGCACCTAAAAATTGTAGTAAATTTTTCATCGTAAAAACCGTTTTAAGTTGTTCTTTTTGATGAAGAATAGATTCTATTCTTTGATAATTTTCCAGTCATACCTCTTCTTTCCACTACTAATAACCTTGAGAATGTATATTCCCCGTGCAAGACCAGATACATCGATTTCAAGTTTACTGCCATTGGATATGGCATTGTACAGCGGTCTTCCCGACATATCAAAAATTACAACATTATATTTTTCAGTTCCTACATTCTGAGGGGGAACAAAATTTAAAATTGTATGCACAGGGTTAGGGTAAACCATGGGTTCCTGCAGTTCAGCCAATCCGTCGAGTTGATCTGCGTTGTTTCCCTCAAAATCTATAGAATCAGCGGTACTTGGTAAACTCTCCTGCTTTAACGAGTTCAACACTATGGTTCGTGAAATACGGTTACCGCTATCGTCATACGAGTAGCTTACCGTTCCCTGTCCCATGCTCTCGAAAGAAATAATTAGGAATGAAATGGTTAAGAGGTAATTTTTCATTTTAATGACATTATTAAGTTTTACATAGATACTATAGCCGTAAACGAAATTACAGAAGTTGTACAACAAAACAACCACTGTCGAATAAAAAAGTTATGAACAGCTCAAGGTGTGTGCAATAAAAAAGCCCCTTGCCGGGGCTACCATTATAATGTCCAATCAGGTTTTACTCATCGGCAATGGTATCGTCAACCAGAATTCTACCGCAATACTCGCATACGATGATTTTTTTACGGATTTTGATGTCGAGCTGGCGCTGGGGCGGTATTTTGTTGAAGCAGCCGCCGCAGGCATCGCGCTGAACGGTTACTACGGCCAGGCCGTTGCGTGCGTTACCCCTTATACGGCGGTAAGCCGAATAAATTCTAGGTTCAATGTGATTTACGTACTCTTCGGATTTTCGCTGTAACTCGTCCTCTTCCTTCTGCGTTTCGTTGACGATGTTGTCCAGCTCCAACCTTTTAGTGGCCAAATCGTGCGATCTTTCCTCGAGCTGCTTGTTCGATTGCTCTATTGCCTGCTTCTTGTCTTTAATTTGCTGGGTGTATTCTTTTATACGTTTTTCGCAAAGTTCTATTTCCAGGGTCTGATACTCTATTTCCTTGGTTAACGAGTCGAATTCGCGGTTGTTCCGAACGTTTTTCTGCTGCTCGTTGTACTTTTTAATTAGAGTTTCAGCATCCTTAATTTCCTGTTTTTTGTTGGTTACCTGCACCTCGAGGCTATCAATTTCCTGTTTCAGGTTCCCTGTGCGGGTTTCGAGTCCTTCAATTTCATCCTCCAAATCCTGAACCTCAAGAGGAAGTTCTCCCCTAAGCATTTTAATCCGGTCAATTTTGGAGTCAACCAGCTGAAGCTGAAAGAGAATCCGTAACTTTTCCTCAACCGAGAGCTCAGCAACCTGCTCAGCGGGCTTGTTCTTCTCTGCTGCCATATCTATCTATAAATAATTAATTGGATTAGTCTTTATTTTTGATTTGAAAACTGCAAAGGTAGGGAATTTTTTTGAGAGATAATCATAAAATAAATCGATTGTAAACTGTTCGCTCTCGTAGTGGCCAATGTCAGCTATCAGTATTCTATCCTCGGCATCAAAAAACTGGTGATACCTGAAATCGGCCGTAATAAAAGCATCGGCCTTTGCCGCTATTGCATCCTTTAGCAGGAAAGAGCCGGATCCGCCGCAAAATGCAACCCTACGAACTTTTTTCCCGGGCAATCTGGTATATCTTACACAGCCCGCATCAAATGCCCGCTTAACTCTTTTGATGAATTCCAACGGCTCTTCCGGTTTATCCGTATCGCCTACCATCCCGGAGCCAACCCCGGAGTAGGTGTTACTTAAGGGGTACAAATCATAGGCAACTTCCTCGTAGGGGTGGTTGTCGAAAAGTGCACTCAGCACTTTGCCCTGAATGGCTTTCGGTAAAATGGTTTCGATCCGTACCTCCGGCTCCGTGTGAATTTTACCTTTTTCCCCCACGTAGGGGTTGGTATTATGGCCTCCCCTAAAAGTTCCGTAGCCCTCTACGTTGTATGAGCAGCTATCGTAATTGCCAATATGGCCGGCACCGGCCTCAAGTAGGGCCACCCTTACCTTTTCCGCACTTGCAGCTGGGGCAAATGTTACTAATTTAATCAACGCCCCTGCTAATGGCCGTAATATTTCAGGGTTTTTAATGCCAAGTTTAGCTGCAATAGCTGAGTTTACACCGCTCTTTATGCTATCGAAATTCGTGTGTGCGGCGTAAATGGCAACGTTGTTTTTAATAGCCAGGATAACCGACTGCTCGGTGTAGTTGCTACCCGTTAACCGCTTTAAACCTGTAAATACTACAGGATGATGCGCAACTATTACATTTGCACCCAGCTTAATGGCTTCTGCCACAACTTCCGGTGTAACATCGAGCGATAACAGCACGGAAGATACCTCCATTTGCATATCGCCCAATATCAGCCCGGAGTTATCGTAACTTTCCTGGTATGATAGCGGGGCTAATTCTTCAACAAAAGAAACAATATCCTTTACCTTCATATTCGTACTACTCCAGCTGATCGCGTATTTCCAGAAGCATCTGCTTTATGCTTGTTAAACTCTCAACAATTTTATAGTCCTCATTGACAGATTGCTTGTTCTCGCTAAGTTTTTTCTGGGCACCTTCCAGTGTCATACGCTGCTCCTTTACCAGGTGGTAAATTAACTTTAAGTTTTCAATGTCTTCCTTGGTGAAAAACCGGTTGCCTTTCTTATTCTTATGGGGCTTAATTATGCTAAAATTTTTCTCCCAAAAACGGATTAAAGAGGTATTCACATTCAACATTTCGGCAACTTCACCTATTGAATAGTACAGCTTCTCAACTTTTCTCTCCTTGTAAGGCATGGTAATTTTATATGTTCAGCTCCAGTAGATGTTTTTTATGCTAACAGCGTTAATCAAAACTCTGGGTTGGCTGCGAGGCAATTTCAATTAAATCATCGTACTGCTCTGGTGTTAAATCGTTAAAGTAGTAGTTTATGGGATTAACCTGAGTTCCATTCCTGATAACCTCGTAGTGAAGATGTGGCGCAACGGATGTTCCCGTATTGCCCACATAACCAATAACCGTACCCCGCTTAACCTTTTGTCCGGGTCGAACAGTAATTTTCCCCATGTGGGCGTAAAGCGTTTCGTAGCCAAAGCCATGGTTTATAACCACATGGTATCCGTAACCCCGTTGGGCGTACTCAATTTTTTTGACACTACCATCGCCTGTAGAGTAAATTTCGGTACCCGACGGCGCAGTAAAATCCATTCCCGTGTGCATTTTTAACACCTTGTAAAAAGGGTGTATTCTCATCCCAAACGACGATGCTACCCGCGTTAAATCCTTATTGCTGACGGGCATTATGGCAGGGATACTTCTAACCATATCGTCCTTTCGCTTGGCCAGCACTGTAATTTCGTCGAAAGATCGACTCTGAATGTAAGCTTTCTTGCTGAGCTTATCCAGCTTTTGGGTAGTTTCTATTATTATTTTGCTGTTGGTCAAACCTTCCAGGTACGAGTATCTATCGACACCACCAATACCAACCTCCCGAACGGAGGGGTGGATTGGCTCCGCTTCAAAAATTATTCTGTAAATATTATCGTCGCGGTTCTGCAAGTCTAGTAGCACTGCACGGAGTTGCTCTACCCGTTTATCTATTAAATCAAAATTTACAAGTAACTCCTGATTTTCGCGCTTTAATTTACGGACCTCGGGTGTATCAATAAAAAGAGGGAAAACCAGGTAAGAAATTACTGAAACAACACCGGCCGCAGCAAAGTACTTGAGTACCCACCAAATTTTTTCCTTAAACGAAGCCCTAACCTTCACAAAGGTAAGCTGCTCTGGGTGGAATTTATAATTGTGCCTGGCCATCAAAATAATTCGACATTAATCCATAAATTGGCTCGAATAGTTCTTTACCATTAACTCGTAATCGTCCTCTGTCATATCGTTAAAGTAGTTAATAGGGTTCACTGCACCATTCCGCAATAAAACCTCATAATGCAGATGAGGGCCGGTGCTTTTCCCCGAACTTCCTAATGTTCCCACTTTTTCAGCACGCTTAACCTTATCGCCCATCTTAACGTTAATTTTATTCAAATGCGCGTACCGTGTTTTGTATCCAAAGCCATGGTCAATAATAACCTGATTGCCATAACCGCTAAACGAATATCCCGCTTCAACAACTACACCGTCACCCGTTGAGTAAACAGGAGTTCCCACGGGGCCAGCAAAATCAATACCCTGGTGCATTGTGCGAACCTTTGTCATAGGGTCTTTCCTATACCCATAAAAATCGGAAATTCTAACCAAGTTTTTCACAGATATGGGTTGAATAGCCGGAACACACTCAATCATCCTTTCCTTATTCTTGGCCAATTCAACAACATCATCAAACGAGCGGGATTGTACGTATGAACGCCACGATATTTCATCGAGAATTTTGAACGTTTTTATTAAAATGCCGGAATTTGTGTTCCCGTAAAGGCTCGCGTATCTATCGGCCCCCCCGTAGCCACCCCTCCGGATGGAAAAAGGTATAGAGTCTGTTTCAAAAATTGACCGGTATATGTTGTTATCGCGCATTTCTATTTCGGCCAGCAAAGCATTCATCTCGTTAAGTTGCTTTATTGTTAACTCGTACTTAAGCAAGTATTCCGAGTTGGTTCTTTTTAACCCCTGCACGCCGGGCGTGTCAACAAACATCGAAAAAGCATAGCCTAAACCGATAAAAATTGCGAAGTAAAATCCAAGATGAATTAGTATCTTTGCCAACCTTTTATAGAAAGGAATCCTTATTATGTCGAAGGTTAATGTATGCGGATTAAAACGGTATTTTTTCTTGACCATCGAATAATAACTCTAAGTTATTGATAATTATTTCATTTTGACTAATGGCAACAAAACTAAGGTAAAATTATAGCTTTGCAAAGCTAAAATGTAATTTTTTTATCAAAATGATTAAATAATTTAAATTAACCGTTTCAAATAATGATATTTATGAACTCGATAGAACTTAGGAAAGTTTTTTTGGACTTTTTTAAAAATAAAAAGCACCAAATAGTCTCCTCTGCACCAATGGTTATTAAGAACGATCCTACCCTGATGTTTACCAATGCAGGCATGAATCAGTTTAAAGATATCTTTCTGGGGAATTCCCCGGCCAAATACTCCCGGGTTGCCAATGCGCAAAAATGCTTGCGGGTATCGGGAAAGCATAACGATTTGGAGGAGGTTGGCCACGATACTTACCATCACACCATGTTCGAAATGCTCGGGAACTGGTCGTTCGGAGATTACTTTAAGGATGAGGCCATTGACTGGGGGTGGGAATTTTTAGTTGATATTCTTAAGATCGACAAGGGAAGACTATACGCTACTGTTTTTGAGGGAAACCCCAACGAGGGTGTTGAAATGGATTCCGTGGCAATGGAACGTTGGAAAAAATATCTCCCCGAAGAAAGAATTCTGCTGGGAAACAAAAAGGACAACTTCTGGGAAATGGGCGACACCGGCCCATGTGGCCCATGCACCGAAATTCACATTGACATAAGGAGCGACGAGGAGCGTAAGGCCATTCCCGGGTACAGAATGGTTAACGCCGGGCATCCACAGGTAATTGAAATATGGAACCTTGTGTTTATACAGTACAACCGCAAAGCAAACGGTAGCCTTGAGCCGCTTCCCGCAAAGCATGTTGACACAGGCATGGGGTTTGAACGTTTGGCAATGGTTGTACAGGGCAAAAAAAGCAACTACGACACCGATGTTTTTACACCAATAATCAACCGCATTTCCACCATGTGCGGAATTGAGTATGGAACCAACCCGAAGACCGATGTGGCAATGCGTGTAATTGCTGACCATCTGAGGGCTATAAGTTTTTCCATTGCCGATGGGCAACTACCCTCGAATGTTAAAGCGGGTTACGTTATACGCAGAATCCTCAGAAGGGCGGTGCGCTACGGATATACCTTCCTCAACTTTAAGGAGCCCTTCATGGATAGCCTGGTGCCTGTACTGGTTGAACAAATGGGGGACCACTACCCTGAGTTAAAAGCACAGCGGGAACTTACTATGAATGTTGTAAACAAAGAGGAAGCAGCATTCCTGCGTACTCTTGAAACCGGAATTCGCCTGCTCGATCAAACAATTAGTAAGGCAAAACATGAAAAGGTGTCCGAAATATCGGGTAAAAAAGCATTTGAGCTATACGATACGTTTGGATTCCCGTTAGATTTAACAGAGCTGATTTTGAGGGAAAACAATCTATGTGTTAACAAGCAGGAATTCGATGCGGAAATGGCGGCCCAAAAAGAGCGATCAAGGGCCGACGCATCTGTAGAAGCACACGATTGGGAAACTGTGATGGATATTGACGATGTTGAGTTTGTTGGGTACGATTCGCTTAAAGCGGTTGTTCACGTAGCCCGAATGAGAACTGTAAAAACCAAAGGAGTTGAACAATATCAACTTGTACTCGACAAGACCCCATTTTACGCGGAGTCGGGAGGACAGGTGGGGGATTCCGGTACAATTGAGGGCGATGACGAAATAGTAACCGTACTGAATACCTTCAAGGAAAATAACCTTACTATCCATCAGGTTGACAGGTTACCGGTTAGGCCCAAATCCCAGTTCTTTGCAAAAGTCAACGTTGAAAGCAGAACCAGTACTGCCAACAACCACTCAGCCACACACCTGCTGCATAATGCGCTCCGAAAAGTGCTGGGAACGCACGTG
>JBFXEO010000128.1:0-8479 GCA_050180015.1 Bacteroidales bacterium
TACGGCATCATCGGCCTTGCGGAGCGGTGAGGTATCGCGGGTTTGGTCTATATGATCACGTTTACGAATGTTACTGAGCACTTCATTAAAGGTAATGTTGATCCCATTTTCCTGTAGCTCCTTTAGCCTGCGTTCTGCACGGACCATGGGATCGGCAGTCATGAAAATTTTTAGCTCAGCGTTGGGGAAAACTACGGTGCCAATGTCCCTACCATCCATCACAATTCCCTTTTGTTCCCCGAGTTTACGCTGGAGCTCCACCATCCTGGCCCTGACGCTGGGAATTGCAGCGACAATACTTACCAGGTTGGCAACTTCGGGGCTTCTGATTTCGTTTTCCACTACTTTGCCATCCAGCGTTGTTTCAAATAGGCCATTGTTGCTGTTGAGGTTAAAGCCAACTTCGGTTTTGGACAGAATTTTGGGATACTTTTTCCGGTTTACCTTTCCATCGTTAATAATTCCGTGATTAATAAATGCCAGTGTTACCGCCCGGTACATGGCCCCGCTATCAATATAAAGGTAGTTTAACTTTTTGGCTATTTGTTTGGCAAAGGTACTTTTCCCGCACGACGAAAAACCATCTATTGCAATGATTATCTTTTTATCCATTTACGCTGATTTTTTCACTGCAAAAGTACCAAAAAGGATTCACTGCGAAAGCGAGAACTTCCCGCTTAATGCTTCCTGAAAAAACTATCGAGATCTGCTGTAACCGTAAAATGGCTTGTAGCCCCGGCAAGGTGCATTGTTGCCCTGCTGTAGTTTATGTTGAATTTTGATATTTTAATGCCAACTCCCCAGCTAAAGCCTACCGTGGATGTGTTTTCCTCAATTTTCAACTCGTTTCTGCGCTGATAGTTATAGCCAAATCGCAGGTAAAAATTACGTACTGGTACAAACTCGGCCCCTAAAATTACATGGCTGATGAATTCGTGCTCCAACTCCGAGATTTTACTCTGCGAGTTACTATCTGATTCGCCAAGGGTGGACTCATCAGCAGAGATTTTTGACTTGTAGTATAGGTCAAAGTTCTGGAGTTGCTGGAGTGTTACCACAAATCGGAATGGTGCATGTGCTAGCTTTTTACTAATTCCGGCAATTATCTCGAAGGGCAAATCCTCTCTTGTATCCGGGGTATATGAATTGATCATTGAGCCAACGTTTTTGAAGGCAATACCGGCAGCAAAAAGCCTGTTCGGCGAGCGGTAGGTTGCGGCAATATCGGCTGCAATTCCCCACGATGTATAGTTCTCCAGGTGTGAGTATATAGTTTTCAGCGTTATGCCTACGTGAAAACAGGTATCAAATGTTCTGGAATAAACCATGTTGAATGCCATATCCGATGCCGTAAAGCTTCCCTGAATCGTTCCGGCTTCGTCGGACCTGGTAAAAGAGCCATAATCTACGCTCTGTATGCCAGCGGCAAATGTTCCTATTTTATCTACATACCTAGCGTAGGTGAACGATCCGTACTTGACCCCTGAATAGTAATCGATGAACGATAGGGTTAAATTGTTGTGCATGGAGGAATCAAGGAGTGCCGGGTTTTGAAACACCGTGGAAATGTCGGATTCATCTATGGCTCCCAGTTTTCCGCCGAGCGCAGTAGCCCGTGCAGAGGTTGGTAAATTTAAGAATTGATAGGTGCCTTTACCCGTAACCTGGCCAAAAAGAATTTTTGTTGATAAAACTAACAGTATTGTGAGAGCTATATTCTTCTTTAGCATGGTGTTCAAATTCACAGCAAAGGTAAACAATTTGGTGCAATGTTAATTAAACAGCGCAACGAACAATTTATTGTACGAATCGTTGCTGAACTTTTTGCGCCGGACATTTATATTTTAGAAAAGTTGCGTTCAATTCCTTTATTGTTAAATTTGCAGGCTGTTTTTTAAATTTATGCTAAGCCTTGAATGCAACTCTCGATAACGTTTTATTTATTGTAAATCCAATTTCCGGAACCGGCAGTAAAATTCATTTGGAGGATAAGCTTGATAAAAAGCTGGATCCTCTTCAGTTCATGTACCGGGTTGAATATACCACCAGGGTTGGAGAGGCAAGTATAATTGCCCGTAAAGCAGTTGCTCAGGGTTTTAAGTGGATTGTGGCAGTTGGTGGTGATGGTACGGTAAACGAGGTAGCCCGCGAGTTGGCTAATACTCCGGTTACCCTGGGAATTATTCCCCGTGGGTCGGGGAATGGCATGGCGCGTCATTTAAAAATTCCAATCAACATCAACCGGTCCGTTGGTATTATTAATCATGGAAGAACAGCGTTGGTTGACTATGGGCTACTTAACGATACTCCTTTTTTTTGTACGGCGGGAATTGGTTTTGATGCCCATGTTGGCGATAGATTTTCCAGAGTAGGAGGACGAGGCTTTTCCAACTACCTGAAAACAACTATTGTAGAGTTTATCAGCTATAAGCCCACGCTCTACAGGATATTGGTAAACAACCAGGTTATAGAGAAGGAAGCATTCCTGATAACTATTGCCAATGCCTCGCAGTGGGGGAACAACGCGTTTATTGCCCCTGGGGCCGATATGCAGGATGGGTTGCTCAACGTTACCATTATGTCGCCTTTTCCCAAGTATTTGGCCCCCAATATCGGACTACGGCTTTTCAACAGGCAGATAGGCAGCTGCCGGTATGTTCAAAGCTTCAAGGTGAAAGAAATTGTGGTGGAACGCCCGGATGCTGATTGTATTCACTTAGACGGGGAGCCCAGCAGTATGGGTAAAAGGCTACATGCCAGAATATGCCCCAGGGCATTAAAAGTATTTGTTCCTTAAACTGCTTCGGCGGAGTAGTTTACAACCGCCTCGCTGTGCTGCGAAATGAATTTTTTCCCCACAACAACATTAATGGCCCTCGGTAATAAAGTAAATCGGAATGGCGATTCGCCCAATGATTCTCCGTCGGCTTCGAGCAGAACAGGTGGATTGCTTGCTATTTCAATTGCACTTCCCCTGTAGCTGCTTGTTTTAGGATGATTTAAGATGGTCCCGTTGTAAAGGCGATGGATGTTCAGCAGAACCCGCCACTTGCTAATTTTTCGAATCATTGTTACATCGTACAATCCATCGTTGGCAACGGCGTTGGGTACCTGCATCATTCCTGCTCCGCTATATGGTCCAATACCCACTGTTAGGCTAAAGGTACTTTCCTGGGCCGATTGTCCATCAACCGTTATGGCGATTTTTGTATGCTGGTATCTAACCAATGTTTTTAGCAGGCTTAACACGTAAAGCAAGGCACCGCGTTTACCAACGTCTTTCATTCTATTTGCGTACAGTACAACTTGAGCATCAAAACCAATACCCGCGGCATTTACGAAATATCTATGTTGTTGTATCCTAGATTCCGTGTACTCTACCCTTCCAACATCCTGCCGAAATACATTTTCATCTTTAATGGCCTTTACGTAATTTTCGTACCCTGCGGGTATGTTGCACATCCTAATCCAATCGTTTCCGGTTCCTACCGCTATTACCCCAATGGTTACCGCTGAAGCCGGTACAGTTTTTTGGATGAATAACCCGTTAACAATTTCATTTAGAGTGCCATCCCCGCCTACTGCTATAATTTTCCGATACCCTCGCTTAATGGAGGCTACGGCTAACTCTACCGCATGATGCTTATGTTCGGTAAATACGTAGGTGAAGTTAATGCTATGCTTAACCAGTAACCCCTCTATTGCAGGCCAATCAATCCGTCCCTTACCACCGCCGGCGTGAGGATTAATGATGACAAACCAACTATCAGTCAATGATTTATATTTTATGCATCGGAAATAGGGCACAAATATAATACATTACTTCAAATTGCCTGCTCAACCCTAAAATTTAGGAGGGATATTTAAAAAGATTTTCTATTTTTGCAGGGGTGTTAAAGCTCGGGTTGTTAATAACATGTTAGCAACAATCCAAATTTTGTTCACATTCAAGCCGTTTCGAGCTTGGAGTGGTAGTTGGAGGATATGTAATTTTGACACCTCTCTTAAATCCAAAGAAAATGGCAAAAGTAATTGCATTAGCAAATCAAAAGGGCGGAGTGGGTAAAACTACCTCTGCCATTAACCTTGCTGCTAGCCTTGCAGTTTTAGAGAAGAAAGTTCTGCTTATCGATGCAGACCCACAGGCTAACGCTACGTCGGGGACCGGTTTTGACCTCAGGAACATTAAAACCAGTATTTACGAATGCCTGATTGATGATGTAAATCCTAAAGATATTATTCTTAACAGCGAAATTAAAGGTTTGGATTTGATACCGTCTCACATCGATCTTGTTGGTGCTGAAATTGAAATGCTTAATATGCCCAACCGTGAGAAAATGCTTAAAGGGGTTATTGATAGGGTTAAGGATGCCTACGATTTTGTTTTTATAGATTGCTCCCCATCGTTAGGGCTAATAACGGTTAACGCGCTAAGCGCTGCCGATTCTGTTATTATTCCTGTACAGTGTGAGTATTTTGCCCTTGAGGGATTGGGAAAATTGCTCAATACCGTAAAAATAATCCAAACCCGCCTTAACCCGGAACTTCAAATCGAAGGGTTTTTACTTACCATGTACGATGCCCGGTTGCGGTTATCTAACCAGGTTGTAGAGGAGGTTAAAAAGCATTTCCAGCAGATGGTTTTTGAAACCATTATTCAGCGTAATATAAAGTTAAGCGAAGCGCCAAGTTACGGGAAACCAGTAGTTTTGTACGATGCTGCTTCTACGGGATCTGCTAACTACATCAATTTAGCCCGTGAGTTGTTGCAAAAAAATAATATGACTAGCATAGATTACGAGCATAAAACAGTTGAACAGTAATTATTCAGGTTTAGGTAGGAGAATTAAAGTATGTCAAAAAAAATGGCTTTAGGTCGGGGTTTAGGGGCACTTATAGAGGATGCTGCCATTGATCCTACCAGAAATAGTAACGAGGAATCCGTAAAATATGTGGTACGCGAGATGGTAAATGAGATCGATATCGATAAAATCGATCTCAACCCGTTTCAACCCAGAACGCATTTTGATGAGGGAGCGCTACAGGAACTGTCAGAATCTATTGCTAAAATAGGTATCATTCAGCCAATTACCGTGCGTGCCGTTGACGGTAGGTTTCAGCTTATATCGGGGGAACGCCGTTTAAGGGCAGCCAAGCTGGCTGGCCTTAAAGCTATACCTGCTTTCACCCGCACAGCCGATGATCAGGGAATGTTGGAAATGGCCCTGGTGGAAAATATTCAGCGTGAAGATTTGAATGCCATAGAGGTTGCCATCAGCTACCAGCGGTTGATTGAGGAGTGCAATTTAACCCAGGATTTGCTTGCCGATAGGGTGGGGAAAAAACGCGCCACTGTGGCCAACTACCTGCGCCTGCTAAGGCTTCCTGCCGAAATTCAGGTGGGTATTAGTGAGTCGAAAATATCAATGGGCCATGCCCGCGCCCTTGTTAATATTGATGATTCATCGCTTCAGCTATCAATTTATAATAAAATTATTGCAGAGGAGTTGTCTGTCCGTAAAGTTGAAGAGCTGGTACGTGAATCACAGAGTACCAAAGCTTCTAGGGAAACCAAGCCCAAGGCTGCGCCAAATCTGGCTGGGCCTGAGTTGATGCTACGGGAGCATTTAACCAATAGGCTGGGCCTGCGCGCCGACGTCAAACCAGGCGGTAAAGGTGACGGGAAAATTGTAATATCGTACAATAACCCCAGCGAACTTGAAGTAATCTTGGAAAAGTTTACTAAAATAGACGAGTAGTTTTTAATCCCCGAGCATTAATAGCCTTAAGGATTTGAAGACAATAGCTGTTATAACTGCCCAGGGCCGACAAACTTTTAGTAGAAGGGCGGCCATTCTGATTTTAATCCTTTTGTTGGTTGATATTAATGCTTTTGCACAGGAAAAACCAAAGGGGAAAACTCCCCCTCCGAAAGATTTTACCACACGCGTTTGGCTTGGGGCACACTTACTGCCCGGTTCAGGTCAGGTTGTAAACGGTCAGTACTGGAAGTTGCCGGTATTTTACGGCGGAATGGGTAGTATGCTGTACTTAGGAATTAATGCCAATAAAGATTATCATCACAGGCGGGACGTTTTTAACATGCTGTCGGACTATTCGCCCGATAGAGAATTTATCAAAAGGCGCATGGTGGAAAAGCGCCAGACCCGGAATTATTACTACGCTGCAGCTGGAGCATTCTACGCGGCCAGCGTTATTGATGCCGTGCTGGTGTACAGTAAGGGCAAGCATTCACCTGCGGCAGCAACAATTATATCAACCATTGTTCCGGGGCTGGGACAAGCGTATAATAAAAAATACTGGAAGGTCCCAATTGTTTACGGAGGGCTCGCAACGTTTTACTACATTGCCGATTGGAATAATGTGAGGTACAGGCGCTATAAAACGGCGCTTAAGCATGTGCTGAATGGAGAAGATGATGAGTTTAATGGAATTCGTTCTGAGTCGGATTTACGCTACTACATGGACAACTACCATCGTAATAGAGATTTGGCCATACTGGGTTTTGCTGCGGTTTACGTACTGAACATTGTAGATGCCAATGTAGATGCCCATCTCTACAGCTGGAACGTGGATGATGATTTAAGCTTTAGGGTAGAACCCAGCGTGGTGAATCCAGCGTTGGCCTCAACCTTCACAAATGCCCCTATTTTTGGTATTTCCTGTAAGTTTACCTTTTAAACACCAGCAGAATTAACGTATTTGTTTGTGTTTATTTAATCTCCCGTACTATATTTGTACATTAACAGAATTATAGAATATATGAAGAAGGTATTACCCGTTGTACTGATGTTTTTTGTTGGATGCGTGGGGATTCAGGCTCAGAATAGGATCGATAGCCTTAAAAATTTGGACATAGAAGATTCTCTTCTCGATATGGACATTAACGAAGACCTCGATAGTCTGTTAACCCTTTGGTATGTTCAGCAATCTATCGATACCAATAACTTGGTTTCCGATATTGAGAGCGATAGTATTGGACTTGCCGATTATCCTGATTCTTTTTACATTAAGCGTTTGCAAAGTATAAATTCATTTATAGACCTTCCGTACAATCACATTGTAAAAAACTTTATCAATGTATATACCCAGCGTAAAAAGGATAAGGTTGAGGTAATGCTGGGCCTTACCGATTACTACTTCCCAATATTCGAGGAAATTCTGGATCAGTATCAGCTGCCACAGGAACTTAGATTTTTGCCGGTTATTGAATCGGCCCTGAACCCTCGGGCCGTATCACGGGCGGGCGCAACCGGACTTTGGCAATTTATGTATGGCACTGGTCGTAAGTATAACCTTACCATTAATTCTTATGTTGATGAGCGTCGCGACCCAATTGCTGCAAGCCATGCTGCCGCACGTTTCCTTAAAGATTTGTACAGCATATATCAGGATTGGACATTGGTTATAGCTGCCTATAACTGCGGGCCGGGTAACGTGAATAAGGCAATACGCCGTTCGGGTGGTAAAAGGAACTACTGGGATATATACTACTATTTACCGCGCGAAACCCGTGGGTATGTACCGGCGTTTATAGCCGCCAGCTATACGTACTACTATTACCGGGACCACAGCCTTAACCCACAACCGATAAATATTCCGGCAACAACCGATACCCTGGTTGTGAAAGATATGCTACACCTTCAGCAGGTCTCAGAGGTCTTAAATATACCCCTGGATGTGTTACGCGATTTAAACCCCCAGTATAAAATGGATATTATACCGGCCAAGGGAAAATCGTACATGCTAAGGTTACCGCTGGATTTCGTTGGATCATATATCGACAGCGAAAAGAAGATATTCGCCTACAAGGATAGTGTCTTCTTCAATCCAAAGAATGTTGTTACACCATCGCGCTACAGCGCATCATACCAGTACGATGTCCCTGCGGGCTCAATTCGTTACGTGTACAAGGTAAAGGAAGGGGATGTGCTGGGAACAATTGCCGAACGATACGGAGTGTCGGTGGGTCAGCTACGTTCATGGAACAACGTTCGCCGGAACATAATTAGAATAGGCCAGAACCTGGTGATTTATATACCTGAACGAACTGCCAATAAAATGGGCCTGAAAGGAGAAAAAAGCAAGACATCTTAGCACCCTTAAGATTGCACCATGTCATATACAGAGCTATTTTTCTCTATCCTTGTTTTACCAATTAGTGTTGGCGTTAATTGTAGTATTGGTCGTTTGTTTTTCCTGATTCTATGAAAAAAATACCTGGGCTGGGCATATTGATTTTGGCGATTTTAGGGGGATGTTCCGCTCAAAAGAATACAACGGGTGAACCACCGGGTTTTGCCGGCCGGTTTGCGTTTATTGAATATTTCCAGACCGTTGAAGGGCGTGCCATTAAAGGGAACATACCAGTAGGTAGAAGGATTGATTCACCCACCTATTTTTTTGATACTGAATCGGATTCCTTGTACGTATATAGGTATAACAGTGGCCTTGTCTC
>JBFXEO010000129.1:0-8473 GCA_050180015.1 Bacteroidales bacterium
AACCTAATTCCTGGGCATGGCGGTTTCCTCGACAGATTTGATAGCCTCATAGCAGGAGGAGCCTGGGTTGCCCTGAGTGAGTATATAATTAATCTTTAACCTTTCTTAATCAAACTAATCATGGTAAATAAGATAACTCTGTCATTTTTTTATTTGATTGCAATTGCCCTGCTACTAATATTCAACGAGTTGACATACAGAAGGCTTGGCATTAAGGGTGAAATAACCCGTAAGTTTGCCCATTTTACCGCTACTCTTGCCACCATTCCATTCCCTTACATTTTTTCCAGCCATTGGTATGTAATGGTGCTGGCTTCCATCTTTTTTCTGGTACTGTTCATCAGCCAAAGGGGCACCCAGCTTAAATCTATTCATGATATAGAACGGAAATCGGTTGGGAGTTACCTGCTGCCGCTATCAATTTATGTTACCTTTCTTATATCAAACCTCCTTGGGAATAAATTTCTATACATCCTGCCCATGCTAATTCTGGCAATATGTGATCCTATGGCTGGCATCCTAGGCCTAAATTTCACAAAAAATAACCATAACATAAAAATTTTTGGGATAAAGACGAAAAAAACCATTCTGGGATCGGGTTCTTTTCTGGTTAGTAGCTTTATTATTAGTATAATTGCATTGTATTTTCATCGAGTGGCCTTCGATGTGAAAACTTTTTGGTTGGCTTTAACCATAGCGGGGGTAAGCACACTGGCGGAATTGTTCAGCTGGCGGGGCACAGATAATCTTTCCATCCCGTTAAGCGTGGTATTAGTATTGGTGCTTTTACTGTAACCATTTGTTGGATTTTTTGAAAAAATTTAGTTGGTTTGAAGTTTAAATTATTGTAGATGAAAAGGATAATAGTAAATGGAGCAAATGGCTACGTAGCATCCCATTTCGTAGGGGAACTGCTTGCCCAAGGGTATAGGGTGGTTGCGTTGGTGAGGGATAGCAGCCAATACTCTGCTTTCGATAGAATGAAAGATGCATTGGCCGAAACGAATAATGAGGGGATAACGTTTGATAACCTTGATGTTTACAGCTACTCCTTACTCAAGGAAGATTTTGGCATCTCAAAGGACATAATGGACGATATTTTTAGTAAAAATGTTGACTATTTCCATTTTGCCGCCTCGCTAAAGTACAACCTAAAATCCAAGGACGAAATATTTGAAACAAACTTAAATGGGGTGGAGAACTCTGTAAAAGTCTTCTTAAAACATTCGAAACCCGGGTCTCGTTTTTTCTTTATAAGTACCGCTTACTCCTGCGGAAGATTCCCGGGATTATTTGAGGAAAAGTTTTACGATAACGAGGATATATCCAGCTTTAGGAATTACTACGAACTATCCAAGCGGCTTGCCGAAAATAACATAAAAAAACACATGGATGAGGATGGCTTAAAAGCCAACATCGTAAGGCTATCGCAGGTAGTGGGGAACAATAAAACAGGTGTAACTAAAACAGACTACGGAATTTTTGACTTTGCCAGGAGAGTCCACAACCTGGCAAATAAGTACCCTAATAAAACTATAAAAATACGGGTTGATCCGGATTCTACTCAAAATCTAATTCCCATTGACAGCGTAGTAAACTACCTGATAAAGGCCGTAGATGCTCAGGAGTTACCCGTAATAATGAATTTTGTTGCCAAGCAAGCAGTAAAAAACGATCAAATAGTCAAGACCATTTGTAAATTGTTGCCCATAAATATCATTCAGGATAAATCACTCGAACGTGCTGATATGAACGCCATAGAAAGAATGATTGCCATTGGCATGTCATTTACGGGTGCCTACTCGGATACTAATATACTTTTTGACACCAAAAACCTTGACAAAATCATTTTATCCGACGACAACCAGATAACAGAGCAATCGTTGTACAACATGCTCGAGTATTTTATCAATGAATTAACAGCGAAAAAAAAGAAAAATGTTGCCTTTACCGCTGTCAATGACCAGGGATAACGGCTCCATTCTTAGAACAAAACGCAGATAAAAACAAGTTTGTAACCTATAATTTTTTGCCGATGAAAAAAATGAAAATAATGGTAAAAGGAGAAGATGTCCTTAATGTACCCAATATTCTTAGCTTTTACCGTCTTATTATAGTCCCGGTGATTCTATTTTTAGCCCTCGCAAATCAGGAAAAATGGTTTGTAATTCTTTTATGTATAAGTTTAATCAGCGATATCCTGGATGGTAACATTGCTCGTACCTTTAAGCTACAAACCCGGTTTGGTGCGGCCCTCGATAATACGGCAGATATTGGCACCTATGCAATGGCCCTATTGGGAATATTCCGCTTTAAGTGGGCTGAAATAGAACCCCATGCATATCTTTTATACATTTTTCTTGGTGTTTTCGTACTAAGCTACATCGTTGCCTTCTTTCGTTTTGGCAAAGTTCCCGGGCTTCACCTGTACTCCGCTGTAACTGCAGGATATGTTCAGGGTATTTTCTTTTTCATTCTGTTTGTCTGGGGATTCTACACTTGGATGTACTACGTAGCGGTAATATGGGGGGCAATAGCCTACACCGAAAAAATTTTTGTGCTATTTTATCTTGATGATATAAAACCGGGAGTGAAAGGTCTCTACTGGCTAATCAAGAAAAAGAAACAGGTAGCCGCCCCCCGGTAAGGACGGTTATTATTTTAAATAACTACCTTGATTGACATGAAATTCTTCAGCCCAAGTAATTTGTTGCTTTTACTTCCAGCCCGACAACGTCGTCCTGGCGGGCGTTCAGCATGAGAAAAGCCTCTACCTTCTTAGGCGTTGTGCTCAACATTTTTTAGGCCAGCCCTAAATTTATCCGGAAAAATGTATCTGATAAAGGTTTTTTTTATATTTAGTGAAATTTTATGAGATGAATTGGTTCGCTAAATTCCGATATTTACTGTACATACAATTTCTATTTTGCAACTTTTTATTTGCCCAAACCGACAGCTCTCAGGTAGTAAGCTTAAACCTTTTCTCTTCCGCCTTTTTTGACAACAAGGAGTTTACCGGTAACATAAAGAAAGGATATACACACCCAGGATTTTTCCTGCAGCCAACAGTCAGGCTGGAAACAAAAGGATATACCGTTGATGCGGGATTTCACATGTTATACCTTGCAGGAACAGACAGCCTAGAATCGTTTCTGCCAGTTATATCATTACAGTACAATATCACTCCATCATTTCAAATGATTGTTGGAGCGTTAAAATCAAAAGATAACCACCACCTCCCGGAGCCCCTTTTTAAAACAGAAAGAAGCTACCTCAATCAACCCGAAGTTGGAGTACAGTACAAAATGGATACCCCAAAATTTAAAGGCGACCTTTGGGTTAACTGGGAGCGTTACATCAAAAAAGGAAGCCCTTTCCAGGAGCAGTTTACCGTTGGGTTGGTGTCATTATTTAAACCATCAACCTTCGATGTCAAAACGGGTACCTACTTATCGCTTGTTGCCATGGTAACCCATCAGGGCGGACAGATTGACAGCACAGATTTACCCGTGACAACCATACTCAATACCGGAGGGACGGTCGGCTACCTGTTTGATGTTGGAATAGGCAATGCCGTGGCAAAAATTGAATTCAACGAATTTTTATCAACACACAACTCTTCATCGCTCGTAAAAAAATTCAAAGAAGGGACTGCCTTTCAGCCAAAAATCGCGTTAATTTGGCCTAATATCAAGGTAGAGCTGGGATACTGGTACGCCAACTCATTCTATAATCCCCGGGGCGAGGAGCTATTCGGATCTACTTCCACAGTAAGCGCATCGTTTGATGAGAAAACAAGAAGTTTAGTCACCCTTGAACTCTCCCTATTCAAACTTGCTTCCCGAGAATTTTCCATTAACACTGGTTTTAACGCATACTACGATACTAAAAATAACATTATTGAATACTCATACGTATTTAAAATGATTTTTGACGGGAAGATTTTCAGCAAATTGTGATGGAGCAAAGAAAACTTAGCGTATTCCTGACAATAACAACCCTTTTACTTGATGTAAATGGCTATTCTAATAATCCTGCTGACAGCTTGGAGTACTTGCTTCAAACGTCAATAAAGCCTTCGCAAAAACTCGAAATCCTCCTGAAAATTACGGAAAGCAAGCATAACGCCGGGGACCATCATTGCCTGATTTATGCCGAGGACGCGGTAACCCTCGCCGATTCCCTGAAGAACAAAGAAAAAATTGCCGATGCAAATTACCTTAGCGGTTTGGCCTGGAAGCTATGCGGCGATAACTCGACCTCTATTGTAAAACTTTACAATGCCATAGAAATCTATAAAGAGTTAAATTTATTGAATAAATATGCCAGCACTCTCCGGGAAATAGGGGAAACCTATAGGGCAAATGGCAATTACCCCAGCTCAATGTATTATCTTACAAAAGCCCTTGAAATACAGCTTGAACGGGCGGATACACTAGAACTATCTAAAACATATAACAGGCTGGCGGCATTGAACTATGAAATCTTTTTTAATCGAGATTTGTACCAAGGGTTCATACGATCGGAAAATCCTACCAAACAGGAAATATTTAGCATCATTACCAGTAACCAAAAGCTAAAGCAGTGTTTTGATTCAACTATGCAGTTTATTGCCATTTCCAATGAATATGCCCGCCGGTTTAACCTGTCCGATATAATAACCTCGAATAAAATACTGCTTGGAGCGCAGTATTCGGCAATCTTCGAAACTGCAAAGGCCGACTCAATCCTTACCGAGGCGTTGGAGCTAATAGAACATGAAAAAAATTATAAGGATATGCCCTTAGTGTACTACAATTTTGCCCGAATAAGATTGAATCAAAAAAAATTTGACGGAGCAATTGAATACTGCAAAGAAGCTCTAAAAATCGCTCAGAAAAACGACACGAGAATATACACGTTGCTCTCGGCAGTTCTTTTATCGGAACTCTACCAAAAGGTAAACAACCCGGCCGAGGCAATAAAATATTTTAAACTTGCCCAGGACGAGATTACCTACTTCTACAAAAACGATTTAGACCTGAGAATCATTACACTACAAAACAAACGTGAGCTTGAAAGGCAAAAATCCTCATTAACTCTACAAGCCACAAGAATACGATTGCTAACCCTGCTTTTTGGCAGCATATTTATCCTTATATCGATATTTTTCATAATCATTTACTCGAAAAATACGAAGCTAAAAAAGCTGAATACCGAACTTAAAGAAAAGAACAAAACAATTGCCCAGCAAAATTCCGAGTTGACCGTATTGAATTCTGAAAAAGACAAATTATTTTCCATTGTAGCGCATGACCTTAAAGGCCCCCTTGGAACATTTTTAAGTATTACAGACCTAATTGTGGAAGACCTGCAAAAGAAAAAACTTGATAGGATACATTTGCTTTCGAGCAATTTACAGCTGGCAGCCAACCATTTGTATAGTTTACTGGAAAATCTTTTGGGTTGGTTCGTAATTCAGCGTAATGCTATAAAATTCTCGCCGGAACAAATAAATCTGAAAAACTTTGTAGAAAATTCTACGGTAATGTGTACTGATGGCGCAGTAAAAAAGGGCATCAATGTTATATATAAAATTCCGCCGACCCTCAGCGCTAAAGCAGATACCCACATGCTTCAGACTGTTATAAGGAATTTAATATCCAACGCAATTAAGTTTACCCCCGAAAATGGGCAGATAACCGTGAGTGCCAGTACGAAAAACGAAAATAGTGTTGAAATATGTATTACCGATACCGGAATTGGCATGAATCAGGAGATTATTGATGGATTATTCACGTTAAACGGCACAATATGCCGAACAGGAACAAATCGTGAACCGAGCACGGGTCTCGGGCTAATTCTTTGCAAAGAATTTTTGGAAAAAATGGGCGGAACAATTAGCGTCGAATCCGACGAGGGGAAAGGGAGTACATTCAGAATTAGTTTACCCTCATGTTAGTAATACAAAAAAGAGCGATGATCGCACATCGCGCTATACAATAATTTCCCTCAAGCCAGCTATTTCTTTGGGCAGTATATTTTAATCATTTGTTCGGCCGGAGCGTAACCCAGCTCAAACGATTTATGAAAATCGTCGCAACCACCATTGGTATCCTGCACATTCATGCGTGAAATTCCACGGTTATAGTACGCCTCCGCATTCCTGGGGTCTGCTTTCACCGCCATATCGTAATCGGGTAATGCATCCTTATGATTTCCCAGAATAGCCTTAGAAACAGCTCTATTGTAGTATGCCTGCGAGAAATTTTTATCCAAACTAATTACTTTCGAAAAGTCTGAAATGGAACCCTTATAATCCTTCGTGAATGCTTTTGCTATTCCACGACCGTAAATAGCCTTTAGGTAATCGGGCTTTAACTGTATGGCCTTGTCAAATGATACAATGGCCGCCCTGTAGTCGCCCTTACGGAGTTGTGCCCCGCCCGTAATACCATAGGCGATGTCGTACTTTGGGTCAATGCTGATTGCCTTATCGAGATACTTAATGGCGTCATCAAACTGTTTCAGGTTGGAGTAAACATCGCCAATGTTGTACAGCAGCTCTTTATCGGCGGGTTCCTTCTCGTAGGCTACAAGCAAATCCTTAATGGCCCCTTCGTAGTCCTGAATTTTAGATTTGAAGATACCCCGTTGCTTATAGGCTTCTGGCGTTGCATTGCCTTCTATCATTTTGTCGTAATCGGCAATTGCACCCCTAAAATCCGATACGTTTGCCAACGACTCACCCCGGCTGTAAAATGCTTCAAGGTTTGACCCGTCAAGTTCAATGCTGCGGTTATAGTCAGCAATGGCCGCATCGTAGCTGAGCATTGCGGCCTCGGTTAAACCCCGTTCAAAGTATGCCTTTGAAACAGAATCGTTAAGTGTTATAGATTTATTGAAGTTTATTAATGCCAGCTCTAGCTGATTAATTTTTCGCATTGATATTCCGAGGTAGAGATAGTAATCGTAACGGGATGAATCCATGCCTAACGCTTTGGCGTAATCGGCAATAGCCAAAGAATCTTTACTAAGTGCCGACAACGCATTGCCCCGCTTAAAGTAATAATCCGAAACGCTAGGGTTTAGCCTTACCGCCTTATCAAACTTCTCGTAAGCCTCCTGGTACTTTGCAGAATCAATCAGGGCCAATCCTTGGTTATAGGTATTCCGGGCCAATCTTGGTTTCATCATAAAATATCCAACAACCAAAATAGCGATCAAAGCTATCGCTACGTACAAAATATTTTTTGATTTCATCGGTAGATTATTAATAATGTTTGTTTAAATGCTTTCCCATAAAGCGTTTAAATATACGATAAAACTTACTATATGTTCAATCTATAGGTAAAATTATAAAGGGGCACTTAAATTTTCCTGCATCAACATAAAACAGCCCCAAGGCCATTCAACATCAAAAAAATTATACCTTTGGGGTTAAATTTAAATGGCACAGCATGATTAGCATAAATAATTACCGAAAATATAACAATATTGCAGGCTGGGTAATTTTTGCCGTTGCATCGGTTGTTTACCTTGCAACCATCGAACCCACAGCCAGTTTTTGGGATTGCGGTGAGTTTATTGCCAGCGGATTTAAACTTGAGGTAGGCCATCCTCCCGGGGCACCTTTCTTTATGCTGATGGTTCGGCTTTTTACCATGCTTGCGCCATCCAAAGAGCTTGTACCTGTTTTTGCCAACGCGTTTTCTGCCTTGGCAAGTGCATTTACCATACTATTCTTGTTCTGGAGCATAACTCACCTCGCCCGAAAGTTGATTGCCGATGGAAGCAGTTTCAACTTAACCCAAATTATTCTGATAATATCTGCCGGTACTGTTGGTGCTCTTGCTTACACATTTTCAGATACATTTTGGTTCTCTGCCGTTGAGGGGGAGGTTTACGCAACATCATCACTTTTTACTGCGCTCGTTTTTTGGGCCATTCTAAAATGGGAAGACTCGGCCGATGAAAGCTACGCAAACCGCTGGCTAATACTTATTGCTTACCTAATGGGATTATCCATTGGGGTACATCTACTTAACCTACTGGCAATTCCTGCCATAGTTTTGGTTTTCTACTTTAAAAAATATACCTACACCCGTAAGGGCGTTCTGGCCGCACTGGCAATTTCCGGGATATTACTGCTAACCGTAATGTATGGAGTAATCCACGGAGTGGTTGCCCTGGCCTCCAAATTTGAGCTGCTTTTTGTAAACGAATTTGGGCTGCCCCTAATGTCCGGGCTACTTTTCTTTTTAACCCTGATTATTGTACTTATAATAGCTGGATTACGCCATACGTATAAAAAGGGGAAAGTTATACTAAACACTATTCTGCTCGGCTTGGCAGTTATTCTTTTGGGCTACATTTCGTATGCGGGAATTGTTATCCGCTCATCGGCAAATCCGCCAATGGACCAAAACAGCCCCGATAACATGTTCTCGCTACTTTACTACCTCTACCGCGAGCAGTACGTTGACAGGCCATT
>JBFXEO010000130.1:0-8439 GCA_050180015.1 Bacteroidales bacterium
TTGATAGATCCAATGGCGAGAATTGCAACCTGTGGCTGGTTGATTATTGGTGTTCCGGTGAGCGTGTCAAACATTCCAAAGTTTGTTACGGTAAACGTTCCACCCTGAATTTCGTCCGGTTTTAGCTTGTTATCCCGGGCCCTTGCGGCAATATCGTTGATGCTTTTGGCAAGTCCAAGCAGGTTGAGCCTATCGGTATTCTTAACAACGGGAACAATAAGGTTTCCCGATGGTAACGCCGTGGCAATCCCCAGGTTTATATCCTTCTTGATGATTATTTTATCGCCATCAACCGACGAGTTTACCAGGGGATGCTGCTTAATGGCTTGCACCGTGGCTTCGGCAAACAGGTGGGTTAAGGTTAGCTTTTCCCCTTCCCTCTTTTGAAAATTGTCCTTGGTTTTATTCCTCCATTCCACCATGCTGGTTACATCAACCTCTATAAACGAAGTTACGTGGGCCGAGGTATGTTTTGACATTACCATGTGTTCTGCAATTAGCTTTCGCATACGGTCCATCGGTATTACCTCGTGCCTTGCCCCGGTTTCGTTAGGTTCATTCATAGTTGACTGAACGGCTTCGATGGTTTTTGATTCAATTTCGCCAATTCGGGTATCACGTTTACGAATGTATCCCAAGATATCATCCTTATTTATTCTTCCGTTTAATCCCGATCCTTTAATCTGATTCAACTCCGAGTCAGAAATTCCTTCCTCTTTTGCAATTTTTCTTACCAAAGGCGATAACCCTACATGGATTTCCCCTTGTTCGTTTTGAGTAAATTCTACTGTATTTTCCGATAATTTTACTATTTCTGGTTCGAACGATTCAACTTCTACTTTACTCTCTTCTTCGGCAGGTTCTTCGGCTTTTCCCTCTGTGCCGATTACCGCAATTGCTTGCCCAACCTGCGGTGAATCACCCTCGTTGAAAAGTAATTCTTTCACTATTCCGGTTGTGGTTGAAGGAACTTCGGAGTCAACCTTGTCGGTTGCAATTTCTACGAGCGGTTGTTCCGCTTCAATTTTATCGCCGACCTTCACCAGCCAGCGGGTTATTCTTGCATCGGTAATGCCTTCGCCCATCGGGGGTAGTATTACTTTAATCTCCTTTGCCATGATAAAATTCTTTATAATTCCTTACGTATTATTGAACTGTGTTCAAAATGTTCAGCATACTAACACTGGAATAGGAAAAAAGTTGAGGGAGGAATGCTATAAAATCGACCCGATACGTCCTTACCGGGGCAGATTCCCCGTTAGGTTTTTCCATAAAACGGTAAAATCAAGGCTTGCGCTGTAGCTTTTTGCATAGAATATATTCAGGTCGAGCTCCGATGTGTTCTTTGTCGGAATGATTGATGCGTAAGGAAATACGCATGGTTTGATGCGCGGCAGCGCTTTGTGTGTCGATATTTCGGATGAGCTATAGCCAACCCATGTTTTTATCCCTGTAAATACCTTTACTGCGTTTACCCATACTTTTATCGGTTTTTTGAGAAATATCCAGCTTACAGGCCAGGTTGCAATAATTAAAAGGGAAAACGCCATATCGAATAATCTTTTTGTTCTTTTGCTTGCTTGTGCGCCAATTGTTTTGACATCTGGCGAGTAAAGTTCGCCCGTGGCTTCTACAGAGTTGCTTCCTATGATAAATGTACCTTCATACGGCGCAATTTTGTACTCTTTCCCCAGCGAGCTCAGCAATAGCATACTGGACACAATGTTTTGTATGGATATATTCTGGGTACAGAATATGATTTCGTCCACGTTGTTCACCCTTACAAACTCTTCCAACCTTTCATTTGAAAAAGTTTCCGGATTTTTAGATATATATGGCATAAAATTCCCGGTGTAGCTATAGCTGATGCCGGAATTATCTAAAATCGATTTAACTCTTTCCGCTTCAGGTAAATTGCCAATTATGGCAATCCTTTTAGCGTAATTGTTTCTTACCATTAGCTTGGGGTAAAACTTGGCAAGTATAATTCTGATAAGCTGAGTGGTAAACAACGTCCAGATGCTTGTAAAAATTATAATTGCACGCGAAAATCGCATTTCGTTCGGTAGAATGGAGTAAACGGCCAGTATTATTAACGTTCCGGTAAGCACACCTTTGCTCGATGCAAATGTTTTCTGGGGTTTGTCGTAAGCTCCGTTAATCCATAGTGAGAACCACCATGTTACCAGATAAAAGGTTAGCAGCAGGGCCACATACGGCCTAGGGTAAATGCCGGTATCCTGAAATCGAAATTGTTCCCAGCGGGGTAGAATGGCGGTAATACCCAGGGTGATAATAGAAATATCAATAATGGGAAGCCATATATGCTCAACAACTCGTTTTATAATGGAGAGGAAAGCCCTGAAGTATATGGCCATATTAATGAGTAGGATTAACCTCCGTGCCCTTCCCGACTTGAAGTGTTTTTTTGTAAAAAGTAGCATCGCCTTGTAAAATACAACCACGTAGTTTAAGCTGCCTTTCTTGGTACTTTCACCTTTGTAGTGGATTATCTGGCATTCGGGGAAGTAGTAATTTTTATACCCAGCTTGGGTAAACCGGTACGATAGGTCTATGTCCTCTCCATACATAAAGAATTGTTCGTCCAGCAGTCCGGTCTTGGTGAGAGCCTCTTTCCGTATAAACATGAAGGCTCCGGGTAAAACATCAATTTCGTGTGTCGAGTTTTTATCGAGGTGTCCTAGGTAGTAGCGTGCAAACGTCTTGGATTTTGGGAAGAGCGCCGTTATCCCGAATATTTTGAAGAACGATACCCAGGGTGTCGGAAATCCGCGCTTCGATTCGGGTAAATATTTGCCCCTGCCGTTGATCATTTTTACCGTTGTGCCTCCAGCATCGGGGGTGCTGTCCATGAATGCAATACATTTCGAGAGGGTATCTTCCTGTACAACGGTATCGGGGTTCAGAAGGAGGACATATTTTCCCGACGCAAGCGCAATGGCCTGATTATTTGCCTTGGAGAACCCTACGTTTTTTTTGTTTTCGATGAG
The DNA here is from genome assembly GCA_050180015.1 of Bacteroidales bacterium. GTDB lineage: Bacteria > Bacteroidota > Bacteroidia > Bacteroidales > Tenuifilaceae > JBFXEO01. The sequence goes on from JBFXEO010000130.1 coordinate 3,012, forward strand.
TTTAACATTCGGGAACCGTTGTCTTACCATGGAGCATGAATTGTCGCTCGATGCGTTATCAACGACATAAATTTCGGCATCAACGCCCTTTATGGCATTAACCACGCTCAGCAGGCATTGCTCCAAAAAATGTGTAACGTTGTAATTTACTATGATTACCGATAGTTCCATGGGGCTAAAAGTAGTAAAAAATCAGCTGTTGGAGCGGCATTCCGTATGGATGGATATTTTCTGGCTTTTAGTTTGATTCGTTACCTATCTTTAAGTGGCCCCAATTTTATTTCATCAGCTTTTTGATGGCGCTGGCCAGCCTTCTTACTCCTTCTTCGTTCATTTCCTTTGACATGAAGGAGAAGTTAATCCGAAGTGTATTTTTCCCGGCTCCATTGCAGTAAAAAACGGTTCCCGGAACAAAGGCCACATTTTCCTTAATGGCAACCTCAAACAGTTCTTCGGCATCCATGTATTCGGGGAGAGTAACAAATAGGAATAGCCCGCCGTCTGGTTCTGTCCATTTAACCCCACTGGGCATGTACTTGTAGAAAGCGGCGACCATGGTATCGCGTTTTTCCTTGTACTTGCTATTTATTAGGGCTAAGTTTTTGTCAAAGAAACCTTTCTCGAAATATTTTGCTGCAATTTTCTGAACGAACGATGATGTGCATAAATCGGTATTCTGCTTGGCCATTACTATTTTATCAATAATACTTTCGTGGGCAACCACCCAACCAATTCTGAATCCGGGTACAAATATTTTGGACATGGTTCCAAGCAGAATTACATGCCCTGTACCGTCCAGCTCGAACATGGTACGCTGAGGATTGCCGGTAAACCGTACCTCCCGGTAAGGGCTGTCTTCAACAATTAGTACGTTGTACCTTTTGGCAAGTGCTATTATTTCGTTTCGCCTTGACTCTGGCATGGATATTCCGGCAGGATTCTGAAAATCGGGGATTACGTATATGAATTTTGGCTTTTGGCCTTTCCGTTTCATCTGCTCCAGTTCCAGCTCCAGCAGGTCGGCACGCATACCCTTATCGTCGAGTTCAATGCCAACTAAATCGGCACCGTACACCGCAAACGATGCTATTCCGCCAAGGTAGCTGGGTAATCCGCAAATTACCTTATCGCCTGGATTTACGAATATTTTGGGGATAAGATCGAGTGCTTGCTGCGAAGCTGTAGTTATGATCAGGTTATCAATGGATATGTGAATTCCTGCATCCTGATAGCGTTTTACCAGAATCTCGCGCAGCCCTTTATCTCCTTCGGTTTCGCCGTATTGTAGTGCTTTAGCGCTTTCGGTGTCTAACACTTCAACGGAAATATCTTTTAGCTGTTCTACCGGAAAGCTCTCGGGGGAAGGTAAGCCTCCCGCGAATGAAATTAAATCGGGGAGTTGGGTTAACTTTAGCAGTTCCCTGATTACGGAGCGTTTCATTCTTTTTGCGCTTTGCGACAGGATTTGGTCAAGATCGTTTATCATGGGATATCCGTTTTAAAATTATTATAAAGGTACATTAAGTAAAATGCCAATACGTGTATTAATTGGTAATGTAATGCGACTGCTAAGTTATAAAATGTAACTAAAAGGGCAATTGTTTTGTAAAAATAAAACGGAAGTGATGCTTCCGTTTCCGCTATATTGGAATTTGAGAAATTACTTACCGCCACATTCGGTGACAATCATCTTGCAGGCATTAATATTTCCCATTTTGCAGGCTTTGTGAAAATCGATACAGGCCTTTTGTTTTTCTGAAAGTTTAAGGTAGGTCATTCCCCTGTTGTAGTAGTTTAACGGCGACTCGGGATCCAAATCAATGGAATTGCTGTAGTCGTTAACGGCATCGAGGTAATTGCCCAGTTTAAAATTTACCAAGCCCCTGTAGCTGTATATGCTAACGTTGCGGGGGTACATATCAATGGCTTTATTGTAGTCTGCCAGGGCCGAGACAAAATCATCGAGCAGAAATTCGGAGGTGGCCCTATTCAGCAAAATCTGAAGGGTGATCCGGGACGACGGGTTTAACGTTAGCGCCCTGGTAAACTCTTCGAGCGCGATGTCGTATAATCCCCTGATGTTATAGATAATGCCCTGTCGTAAAACAAATTCGGCATTATCGGGATAGTATTTTAACGCTTCGTCAATTTGTTTTTGGGCGCTTTTGTAATCTTCGGATAGCGTGTAAGCCTTTATTAGCCCGTTGAGAGCAGCGGTATCGGTGCTTTGAATGTTTTTGGCATTTTCAAAATTTTCAATCGCACCGGTATAGTTTTTCTCTTTTATTTTTTTGTTGCCGGAAGTTATCAGTTCGTCGAAGCTGTTTTGTGGGTATGCGAGTCCCGAAAGGAGAGTAAACGTTAGGAGATAAATTGCTTTTTTGCCCATTGCCGTAAGGGTTTTCACTAGCTGGTTAAATTCTGTAATCTAAAATACGTTGTATTTTGATGTTGGTTTCAGTAAATGGTAACTACTCGCTCAGCGTTGTTTCAAATTTTACCCGGTTTACCAGTGCCCTTCCAAGCGTAATTTCGTCAGTGTACTCAAGTTCATCGCCGAATGCAACACCCCGGGCAAGCGTAGAAACAGAAACTGATAGCTGATTTAATTTTTTAAAGATATAAAAATTTGTGGTATCTCCTTCCATGGTCGCACTTAAAGCCATAATTACCTCTCGGATACTTTCTTTGGAGACTCTACTTACCAGGTTGTCGATGTTTAGATCGGTAGGCCCAATTCCTTCCATGGGGCTTATAACACCACCCAGCACGTGGTATAACCCGTTGAACTGGGGGGTGTTCTCAATCATCATAACATCTTTTATGGTTTCAACCACACAAATTGTAGATGAATCGCGGTTGGGAGAGGCGCAGATGCTACACGTGTCGGTATCGGAAATGTTGTGGCATACCTTGCAAAACTTTACGTTGTGGCGTAGGTTGCCCAACGCCTCGGTCAGCCTGTCCACCTCCCCGGGTTCCTGCCGGAGCAGGTGAAGCACCAGCCTTAACGCCGAACGTCTGCCAATACCGGGTAACTTGGAAAATTCTTCCACTGCCGATCCCAGCAGCTTGGAAGGGTACGTTTGAATATTCATTTTGATGTTGACTCTGGTACTGCAAATCTACACGAAATTCAACGAAACGTACTAGGCGATACAAAAAAATAGGGAAACAAATGGAGCTTAAAGAGGTTGGAGGTGAGGTCTAAGTATATGGAACAGTTGGATACTCGCTGTTTTTCCGGCATCATCGATAAAAAGTATTTTTTGGAGCGTTAGGCAACCCGGAAGTAATAGTTTTATTTCCGGTACTTTTTTCCTACCATTGCATTTTAAATTTTAGGAGATATGCCGTCGAGTACAGTAGCTGCTATTATTCTGATGTATTTTTTTGCCCTTTTTGTTATTTCCTACTTCACATCGAAGGGGGCCGATAACCAATCTTTTTTTATAGGAAACCGGAAGTCGCCTTGGTACTTGGTGGCAATTGCAATGGTTGGTACGTCAATTTCGGGTGTAACATTTATTTCGGTTCCGGGCTGGGTTGGCACAAGCCAATTCTCGTACCTGCAAATGGTGCTGGGGTATTTACTTGGCTATTTTGTTATAGCCAATATCCTGCTACCGTTATACTACCGGCTTAATCTTACATCAATATACACTTATCTTGAAACCCGTTTCGGGTTTGTTTCCTATAAAACTGGAGCCGTTCTCTTTTTGGTTTCGCGTATAATTGGATCCGCATTTCGGCTGTTTATTGTTTCCAGCGTTTTGCAGCTGACTGTTTTCGATAGCTGGGGATTGCCTTTCTGGTTTACCGTAACGGTAACAGTTACCCTGATTTGGCTTTATACCCGGAAAGGAGGAGTACGGACGGTTATTTGGACCGATACATTCCAAACCCTGGCAATGCTTACAGCGGTAACTTTAACGATATACTATATAGCGGGGGATATGGACCTGTCGTTCCGCGGAATTGTTGATACGGTCATCCATAGCGATTTATCGAGGGTTTGGTTTTTTGACGATATCAACAGCAGGAACCATTTCCTGAAACAGTTCTTCGGCGGTGCGTTTATTACAATTGTTATGACGGGGCTGGATCAGGACATGATGCAAAAGAATTTAAGCTGTCGATCCTGCAAGGATGCCCAAAAAAATATGTACTGGTATGGTTTCGCCTTTTTGCCGGTTAACCTTTTGTTCCTGTGCTTAGGCGTGCTACTGTATGCCTATGCCGGGAGCAAGGGAATTACACTGCCCGCCAAAACCGATGATCTTTTTCCGCTTATTGCCACGCAGGGCTACCTGTCGCCGGTTGTGGGGGTGCTCTTTGTCCTTGGATTGATTGCTGCTGCATACTCCAGCGCCGATTCGGCATTAACAGCACTAACCACCTCCGTTACCATCGATTTGCTGAATACAAAGGGTATTGATGACGGCACTTTGCTAAAAACCAGACAGTGGGTTCATGTATTCATTTCGCTGGCAATGGTTGGAATAATTCTGCTTTTTAATTCGCTCAACGATAAAAGCGTGATAGATGCAATTTTTACGGTTGCGGGCTATACGTACGGGCCCTTGCTGGGACTATTTGCTTTTGGCCTGTTTACCCCGTTCCGGGTGAGAGAGTTTTGGGTGCCTTTTATTGCGGTTTTTTCTCCGTTACTGTGCTTTGTGCTAAGTACGTATTCCCAGCAACTTTTTGGTGGATACAAGTTTGGTTTTGAGTTGTTGATACTGAATGGTGCCATTACTTTCCTGGGATTACTGCTTGTAAGGGTTAAAGGGGAGCGAGTTCAGAAACTTTAACGGGCTATACATAATAACTTGTTGCTGTTTATTATCCGGTAATCTACGTTTTGCATTGGCACGGCGATACATTCAACCTTCTGCTTAGTGCCAGTTTGCACCTTCCGGGGCATTGCATATCTCAATGAGAATTGTAGGGATGAATTAACGGGGGAAAAATACATTCAATCCGAGAGTGAAATTTTGCTGCATAGGGAATATGCTGAATTGAATAACAGAAGGATGCATCATATTTTTGATACACTCAACGCCCGATACATCTAAATTCACGAAAACTCTTTTTGAATCCCCTGAAAACACATATCTATTTTTGAGGTCATGCAAGAAATATCATTCTAAACGGCGATAGAATTGATTTGTAGTTTAGAATGATATTTTAGTTGATGATAGCAAACCCAGCTATTCCTTACCGTTGCCTCGCACGTTCCCGTTTTTATGGCCATAAATTTCCTGGAGGATGCCGTCGTACGTTTCGTAAACGACTTTTCGCCGAAGTTTGAGGGTGGGGGATAACTCTCCGGTTTGAGGGCTCCATTGCTCGGCCACCAGGCGGTAACGTTTAATCTGTTCGTAATCACTCAACTGCTTGTTTATTGAGCTTATTTCCTTTTGGT
>JBFXEO010000131.1:0-8410 GCA_050180015.1 Bacteroidales bacterium
CTTACTTTTCTTTTCAGTAAATTAAATAATGACATAGTTTTTTAGATTTTCAATTATTTTGAAGTTCAATAGAAACCACTTCAAGAAATGTAATTTCTTCAATTTTTTCATTTGATTTTATTCTAAATGAAACAGGTACATTTATGTCTTCAGCATATAATGTATTATAATAAACGTAATCAATGACATTACCTTTGATTTCTTTATTATCTTTAAGTCTAATAACTAAATTTTGATTAGAACCTTCATTTTCACTAATTTTCAAAAGGTCTCGAACTAATTGTACTGGAATTGAATAAGTCATATTTTCAAATTGAACAAGATAGACTTTATGGTCAGATGTATTCATAATTTGTTTGTTGAAGTTTATTTCTCAAATTTCTAGCATTACAAGTTAATATATTTAAGTTAATAAAGCTGTATTATTCAGAAATTTAAAATATAATGTTCTGCAATATACAGTCTTACGTATTCTTATCTTTAGTCAGGTCAAAAAGCCTTGCAGCTAACTCCCTTATATATACTATAGAACTAACTTCATCCGTCCATCCTTGCATATATTGTACGGTAAAATGGCATGATATTTTTTTCTACTAAATTAATCTTTTTTTTTATACCGGTTAAATTTTCATTGAAAAATTTAGCCTATTTCTCACAGAAACGCTGTAATGCTTCGTATGCCTGCGTAATTCCCATTTCTCCGGCGGTACTTAAATCTTTGCATCCTTGCGATTGGCTTCCCGAAAGTAGTAGTGCTAGACCCCGGTTGTAGTAAGCACTTGCAAAGGATGGGTTATCGCTTACTGATCGGTTGTACCAATTTATTGCCTCGGTAAAGTTGTTGGCCAGGATATAGATGTTGCCAATGTTGTAGGATACTATACTATTCATGGTGTTTTGCCCGTGCATTACGGATAGTTCTGCAATGGCATCGGAATAGGCGGTCATGGAAGTTCGGTTTTTGGTTTCGGCGGTATTGTCCTGCTGTATTCCCATGAGTTTCGGTTCATTCCCGAAACTTTCGATGAAGCGTGCCATGTCCGTGTTCGATGCGACTAGGCTTATTTTTATTAGCGGATTGTAGGGGTCGATGCCGTATGCTTTGCGGTACTCAGCCGTGGCAGCGGTATATTTTCCTTTCCCTGTTTGGACGATGCCCAGTATTAGGTGGTAGTACGGGTTCGAGCCCAGCGCTGAGTCGATATTTTGTAGTGATGCAACTTTTGCTGCGTTGTCGGGCTGTGTGGTAAGCGTTAGCTGGTATTCTCCGGGCAATTTTTGGTTTATGGAGTCGAGCCAGCCGATGTGGTAGGTGTTGGTGTTCAGATTTTTGGGATTCTGGTTTAGGCAGAGTTTAAGCATGGGCAGAAAGGCCGATGTTACCTTAAAGCGATTTGTTTCAAGGCTTACCCGTGATGCAGTGTTGAAATCTTTTTCCAGTGAAATGAGTTTGTTGAATCGCCCGCTGGAATCCATCATCGAGAACAGGTTTTGCTGATCGGCATCTTTATACTTATCCATAAGCATTTTGCCCTTTTTGTAATCGTTCTCGGAGCCGTACAGGTCGCCTACCTTGGCTTTAACCTCCGACCGGAACATGTATGCCTTGGCAAAATCGGGGAATATGTTTATTGCCGTAGTAAAGTCGTCGAGTGCCTTTTGGAGTTGCCCCTTTTCGTAAAGAATAGATCCTCTATAGTAGTAAATAAGTACGTTCTCCGGATTTAGTGCGGTGAGTTTTCCCAAATCGTCAATGGCCGTTTGCCAGCTGTCCAGCTGATAGTTAATTATGGCACGGTTGAATAGCGCCAACGAGTATTTGGGGTCAATGTCCAATACCTTGTTTAAATCGGTTAACGCATTTACGGGTTGCTTAAGGTTATAGTAAACCAGCGCCCGGTTGAAGTAGTTTTCAGGGGTAAGCGAGTCGAGCTGGATTGCCTTGCTCAAGTCGGCCAGGGCCAGCGTAGCTTTGTCCATTTCGGCATTCAGGACTCCACGGCGGGAGTATGAGTTGGCGTAGAATGGGTTTACCTTTACGGCTAAATTATAATCGCTCAGCGCGCCAAGGGTATCGCCGGTTAGCAGGCGTGCCGAACCCCGGTTTATCCATACATCCGGGTTGGAGTTATCGGCTTTAATTACCTTGGAAAAAACTTCTATGGACCTGGGGTAATCCTGCATTTGAAAGTAGGTAATTCCCAGCGTAAAAAGAAAATCGGTGGTATTCGGCTTTAAGTCCAGCGCTATATTTACCTCGTTAAGGGCCTGCTTGTACTGCAATATTCGGTTAAGCGCAATGGCTTTGTAGTTGTGGGCCTGGGCAAAAACCGGATTTGTTTTGATAACTCGGTCGAAGTCGGAAACTGCCCCCTGGACATCGCCCAGGTTGTACTTGGCAACGCCCCGCAGGAACCATCCTTCAAAAAGGGTAGAGTCAATGCTAATTAGCGTATTTAGGTAGGGCATGGCCTGGGTATATTTTTGCTGCGATAGCAGCTCTTCGCCTTTATAAAAGAAGTATGCTTTATTGAGCTGGGCAAGTAGCCGGTTACCCGGAGTAAATATAACATTTACGAAAAGCAGGATGATTACTGTTTTTTTCAAGGTATTATTATTTATGTTTTTTGTTTACTTGGCTTGGTAAATCGGCAGTATCAAGGTCAATTGTGCCCAGGTTACCCATATTCCGTAGAATTGTTTTCTGGTACCTGAGCATATAGCTGCTGGGTTTTGACGGATTACGCTTGGCGGGGAATGGCAGAACTGTTGCAAGCAGGGCCGACTCGTACCGGTTAAGCTGCTTCGCCGGTTTTTTAAAGTATATCTGCGATGCTTTCTCTACACCGTATATGCCTCTCCCGAACTCAATCACGTTGAGGTAAACCTCCATGATTCTTTTCTTGCTCCAGCATGTTTCAATCAAAAAGGTAAAGTAGGTTTCCAGGCCTTTTCTGAACCACGATCGTTTTGGCCAAAGGAATAGGTTTTTGGCTGTTTGCTGCGATATGGTACTTGCACCCTTTAGTTTTTTCCCCTTTTTGTTGCTTTTCATGGCTTTCTGAATGGCCTCCCAGTCAAACCCATTGTGCTCCATGAATTTGTTATCTTCGGCAGCGCATACGGCAAGTACAACCTGGGGTGAAATATTATCGATACTCACCCAATCTTTCCTGATATTCTCCCTTGTATTTTGCAGCATAGACTGATGCCGCTTTATTACCATGAGCATGGTAAGGTTTGGATTGATAAACGAGAAGAGAACCGTTAAAAGTATGGTGGATATAAAAAATGCCACGGTGCCCCTAAGCGCCAATTTTGCTAAAGGTTTATACCATTTTTTTTTAACCGAAACCGCCTGTACCATTAGCACCTTGTTTATGAACGCTAAAGTATAAATTAAATGCAAATTACGCTATCGTCCACAGTCAAAAAATAGACGTATTCAGGGATAGTTTATTCAAACTGGTTGAATATGAGTACCGACATGGATGTTTCCCAACCTTTTGGGGTTTTCTGAGTTTATCGGAATGGCCAGATCTTACGTATGCTAACCTCGCTGGGGTATATATTAAAACGTTGTTGATTTGTATTTTGGGAGTTGATCAGCTACCCTATGGCATTAAACAGATGATATTTTTATCGTCGGCCACTACAGGGATATTCAAGTGATAAAAAATAATATCTTTGCAAACTGACAACCAAACAAAATAGATGAAAATGACAGCGGAGAATGGGAAAAGGGAACCGGTGATTCTTGTTACAAACGATGATGGCTATAAGGCAAGGGGGATGGACGCTTTGATTGAGATGGTTAAACCTTTTGGCAGGGTAGTGGTTGTTGCACCTGACGATGGTAACTCGGGAATGTCCCATGCAATTACCATTAAAACTCCGCTTAGGCTGAAATCCCGTAAACGAACCGATGGGGTGGAAATGTACAGCGTTAACGGTACCCCGGTGGACTGCGTGAAGCTGGCTATGAGCCAGATTTTTACAACACCGCCCGATTTGGTAGTCTCCGGAATTAACCACGGTTCAAATTCATCTATCAGCATAATATACAGCGGCACCATGGCTGCCGCCATTGAGGGATGCCTGTACGGAATCCCTTCAATCGGGTTCTCCCTGCTCGATTATGACGAATCCCCGGACTTCAGCACATCCATTCGGTACGGAAGAATTATTGTGAAAAATGTGCTGGAAAACGGACTTACCAGGGGCTGCTGCTTGAACGTGAATATACCCGTATTTCCGGCTGAGAGCATAAAAGGCATTCGTTTGGCAAGGCAAAACAGGGGAACGTGGCGCGAGGAGTTCGAGAAACGAACCGACCCGCATGGTTTTAACTACTACTGGCTTACCGGTTACTTCCATAACGAGGAGCCGGAGGCCGATGATACCGATGAGTGGGCTTTGGCCAATGGATACATCTCCGTTGTACCAATTCAAACAGACCTGACCAGCTACGCTGAAATGGATCGTATTAAAAGCTGGAGCTTTGAATTAAACCCGATGCAGCATGAAACACGGGAAATGGAATAATCCTCTTTTGGGTTACATTGGCGGTTTGGCCCTGCCTTTGCTGGCACTTGTTGTTATTTACCTTGCCGTTTATGCCGGGCATAGTTTTAGCGCTTTCGTAAAAATTCTCTGGTTTCAGGGTAACGCGTCAAAGGTACTATCGCTAGCATTGGTGCCCAACCTCGTACTTTTCTTTATTTTCATTTGGACCAATAGGTTAAAATCGGCACAGGGAGTTTTGGGCACAACTATAGCGCTGGCATTAATAATTATATTTTTACGATTTTTACTATAAAAGAGCAACAGCTATGCGTTACTACATTGTAGCGGGTGAAGCCTCGGGCGATTTGCACGCCTCAAATTTGATGAAGGGTATAAAGGAGAGGGACTCCAATGCCGAATTCCGGTATTTTGGCGGGGACCTGATGCAGGAGCAGGGGGGGGTACTCGTTAAGCATTATCGCGATCTGGCATTCATGGGTTTTTTGGAAGTTGTAATGAATATTCGAACCATATCGGGTAATATGAAGCTGTGCCAGAACGATATTCTGGAATTCAACCCCGATGTGGTAATACTGGTAGATTATCCTGGGTTCAACATCAGAATTGCAAAATTCGCCAAGCGTGCGGGAATTAAAGTTTTTTACTACATCGCGCCAAAGGTTTGGGCCTGGAACGAATCCCGCGTTAAAACCCTCAGAAAGTATATCGATAAACTTTTTATCATTTTTCCATTCGAAATAGACTTTTTCAGGAAACATGGGATAGATGCAATATACAAGGGGAACCCAACCCCCGATGCAATTAGTACCAAAATGGAGGAAGGGTTAACCTTCGATGAATTTGTTGAGAAGAATAGATTACCGCAAAAACCAATTATTGCGCTGGTTGCCGGCAGCCGTAAGCAGGAAATTCGGTATAATTTGCCGGTGATGTTAAAAATGGTAAGCCGTTTTCCCGATTACCAGTTTGTTATTGCCGGGGCTCCCTCGTTGCCCTACGAGGTTTATGAGCCCTACATTGTAGGTGAAGATGTTAAGCTGGTTTTCGGACAAACTTATCAGCTAATGAGCTGCAGCACTATAGCATTTGTAACCTCTGGTACAGCAACATTGGAGGCTGCTTTGTTGAATGTTCCCCAGGTTGTATGCTACAGGGGAAACTTCTTTTCAATGGTAATCGGCTGGATGGTAATAAGGGTAAAGTACATATCGCTGGTGAACCTTAATATGAATAAAGAGGTTGTGAGGGAGCTCAAGCAGTACGATTTAACCCCCGACACCCTTTTCACCGAAGCAAAAAAGTTACTACCCGGCACGGGTGCAAGATATGCCATGCTGAACGATTACGCCGAATTACGTAAATTACTTGGCGATACAGGCGCTTCCAAACGGGTTGGGGCTAAAATTGTTGAACTTCTTACAGATTAACGCTAATGTACCATATACCGCAATTTTTATTGATTTAACATGTTGAACGATATCTTTCTTGATGCATAAAAGTTCTCGTATGACTAAATTTGCTGCCTCTTTTGGCGTATTAATGCTACTGCTCGGGTTGAGTGTCTTTTCTCAAAAAGTTGGAATAAGCATTTTTAACGATATTAAGCTTTCAACCATTTTAATTACGCCTACCAACGGTAATTACAGGCTGCTTATTGGCGATGTAACGGAACCGCTCCACGTGAACCAAATACTTTACCTGAGCCGTTCGGGCGATTCAATTATTGTGCGTGATGCTAACCACAATTTTGGTACATGGAAACGGGTAACCATTGTTGGCGGAACCAACGAGGATGTAATTAGGGTAAAACCCATTATACCGGCAGAGCCGGCCCGCCTGTACGACGATAACCTGAGTTTTTACGTGGAGTTCGATAGAATTATGGCCATAAATATGATAGACGAGGAAAAGTACATCGCTGCCGTTGTTGAGGCCGAATCGGGCCCAAACCGGGACGAGGAATTCTACAAGGCTCAGGCATTGATTATACGAACATATACCTTTAAGCATTTGCAGAAGCACAGCACAGAAGGCTTCAACCTGTGCGACGGTGTACATTGCCAGGCGTATATGGGTAGAAGTGACAACGATGAGGATATTCTAAATGCCACTTCGGATACTAAAAATTTAATAATTGTTGACTCCTTAAATCAACCCATTACCGCTGCATTTCATGCAAATTGCGGGGGACAAACTGCCAGCTCCGGCGATGTTTGGGTCGAGTCTCTTCCTTATCTGGTTTCTGTGCAAGACAAGTACTGCCAGGGATCCCGTAGCGCCGCCTGGGAACAACGTATCCCCCTGAAAGAATGGAAAAAATTCCTTGCAGGGGAAGGGGTAGATACGCTGAAAATTGTAAAGCATTCCGACATGGATTTCAACCCCAGGACTCGACCTGAAGCTTACACCGTTTACGGTATAGCTATTCCAATGGTAAAAATCAGAAAACATTTCAGGCTCCGATCTGCATGGTTTTCCATATCGGTTTTTAAAACCGAGGTGCGATTTTCCGGAAGAGGTTACGGTCATGGAGTGGGGCTATGCCAAGATGGGGCAATGAGTATGGCCAGTAGGGGTTGGACTTACGATAAAATAATAAAATACTACTATACGGGGGTAAAAATTGTTGATGTTAATACGGTTCCGGAAGTAAAACCAGATTCTTTGGATGAAAAAAATATCAATGCAGAACCGGAACCAATTATAATGCCTATATTTTAAACCAATGTTTGCGGTATTTACAAAGGAGTTACGTAGTTTCTTCTCATCGTTAACTGGCTACATTTCGGCAATTATATTTTTGCTGGTAATGGGGCTTATTATGTGGGTGCTGCCCGGCGATTTGAACGTACTTGATGGTGGCTATGCTTCGTTGGATACATTTTTTTCTTTGGCTCCGTGGGTATTTCTATTTTTGGTTCCGGCGGTAACCATGCGTACTTTTTCCGAGGAAAAACGTTTGGGAACAATTGAGCTGGTACTTACACGCCCTATCTCTGAAACACAGGTAGTTGTGGGAAAATACCTTGCATCGGTTGCTCTGGTGCTGATTATCCTTATACCGTCGCTGCTTTTTTACCTTTCGGTTTACCTGCTTGGCAATCCTGTTGGAAATATTGATACCGGGGGTACCTGGGGATCGTATATTGGACTATTCTTCTTGGCTTCGGCCTATGCTGCCGTCGGAATATTTGCGTCGAGTTTAACCGACAACCAGATTGTTTCGTTCCTGCTGGCCATGCTGCTTTGCTTATTCCTTTACTCCGGGTTGAACTCGTTGGCCATGCTCAATGCTTTTTCTGGTGTAAGATATTTTCTGGCTTCACTTAGCATCGGCGAGCATTACAGCTCCATGAGCCGCGGTGTTATTGATACCCGCGATGTGGTTTATTTCGTTGCCCTTTCGGCAGTCTTTATCGTATTTACCAGAACAAGGTACGAAGCCCGTAAATGGTAGCAGTTAAACTTTTACTATATGATTAAATCAACCAAACAAAAAGGTTTAATTAGGTTAGCGGTAACCTTGGCTACAGTGGCAATGCTTGTGTTCTTATCCAGTATTTTTTACCTCCGGATTGACTTGACATCGGAAAAACGCTATACCCTTCAGGATATTTCCAAAAAAACGCTCAGGGAGTTGAAGGATGTTGTATATATAAAGATTTACCTCGATGGCGATTTGCCCGTTGGCTTTAACAGGATGAAAAAGTCGCTTGTCGAAATGCTGGACGAGTTCAGGGTAATTGCCGGACGGAGAGTTCAGTACGAGCTTATAAACCCTTCGGCTTCGGGTAATGCAACGGATCGGCAGAAGGTTTATGGCCAACTCTACGGCAAAGGTCTTCAGCCTACCAACGTTCAGCAGAGCGGGAAAGAAGGAGAA
>JBFXEO010000132.1:0-8280 GCA_050180015.1 Bacteroidales bacterium
CGAATTAGTTCAATGGCTTTTTCGATATCACCTTTAGCCTCAACCAGTGCATTTTTACAATCCATCATACCGGCACCGGTTATCTTTCTTAGTTTGGCAACATCAGCAGCTGTTATTTCGGACATTTTATTATCATTTAAGGTAATACTATTCATCAACTTTTTCTTCGGTACTGTCGGTAGCGTTATTAACTTCTTCTTCAGCGTCTCCGTTTTCATTTACCGCCTCTACCGGCTTCTTATCCCTGCGGGCACGGGTTCTTGTTGGTTCTTCTTTTTTATCCTTAACTACAGGCTCTTTTTCCTTTTCAGCTTTTCTTTCTTCCAGTCCTTCCTCAATTGCTTTTGCCATTACATCAATAATTAGAGTAATAGATTTTGAGGCATCGTCGTTAGCCGGAATTACAAAATCAATGGGAGTAGGATCACAGCAGGTATCAACCATTGCAAATACCGGAATGTTAAGTCTTTTAGCTTCGTGTACGGCGATGTATTCTTTCTGAACATCCACGATGAATAGAGCAGCGGGAAGTCTGTTAAGGTCGGCAATAGAGCCTAAGTTCTTTTCCAACTTGGCGCGTTGACGGGAAATTTGAAGTTTTTCGCGTTTCGACAGGTTATCGAAAGTGCCATCGTTCATCATCTTATCGATGGATGACATCTTCTTAACCGCCTTACGAATAGTAGGGAAGTTGGTTAACATACCACCAGGCCAACGCTCGGTAACATAAGGCATGTTTACCTGTTTTACGCGTTCTGCTACAATATCTTTAGCTTGCTTTTTGGTGGCAACAAATAGGATTTTACGTCCTGATTTGGCAATTTGCTTAACTGCAGCGGCAGCTTCATCAATTTTAACTACTGTTTTGTGTAGGTCAATGATATGAATGCCATTGTTCTCCATAAAAATGTATGGAGCCATTTTGGGGTTCCACTTACGTTTTAGGTGACCAAAATGAACACCCGCATCAAGTAGGTCTTTGAAATTTGTTCGTGACATTTTGTTTTTAGTTTAGATTTATTGGCAATCGCACAGTAGTCCCTTTCAGGAGTCTGGGCAATTTATTACTAAACTGCCTGCCAAATAATTAATAAATTTGATAATTCTCTTAACGTTTGCTGAACTGGAATCTTTTCCTTGCTTTTGGTTGACCCGGTTTCTTACGTTCAACTTCGCGAGGATCGCGAGTCATGAACCCCTGGGCCTTAAGTGCCGGTTTGTTTTCAGCATTAAACTCAACTAAAGCGCGGGCAATTCCCAGGCGTACTGCTTCTGCCTGCCCCTTTTCTCCGCCACCATCAAGGGTAATCTTGATATCAAAATTTTCACTGGCATTCAGGACCATTAAGGGCTGCTTAACAACGTACTGTAATAGTTCTGAGCTAAAATATTTTTTTAAGTCTCTACCATTTATGGTGACATTGCCTTTACCTTCCTGAAGGTAAACACGGGCAACTGCAGACTTTCTTCTTCCTAATCCGTTATAAACCTGCATAAGTTAACTATTTAATGGTACTTAAATCAATTTGTTTGGGCTTCTGTGCTTCGTGCGGATGCTCTGGACCCTCATAAACATAAAGGTTTCTGAAAAGTGCAGAAGCTAGCCTGTTCTTGGGCAGCATTCCCTTTACAGCATGTTCAATAACCCAAATAGGCTTGCGCTGTAACATTTCCTTCGGGGTGGAGAATCTTTGTCCCCCGGGGTAGCCAGTATGACGAACATACTGCTTGTCAGTTAACTTACGTCCGGTAAAACGAACTTTTTCTGCGTTGATAATGACTACATTATCGCCGCAATCAACATGTGGAGTGTAGTTGGGTTTATGCTTTCCCCTGAGTATTTTGGCAGTCTGACTCGATAGCCTGCCTAAAATCTGGTTAGTCGCATCAATAACCACCCACTCCTTTGTAACGGTTGCCTTGTTGGCCGATACCGTCTTGTAACTTAATGTGTCCACTGTAAACTCCTAACTTTTAAGTTAATACCTATTTTTTTGTGATCCTGTGTGATAATAAGCGGGATGCAAAAATACAACTATTTATTTAAACAACAATACGTTTCGCCTGGGCAAATTGCATTTATTTTGTTGAAGATTGTGTAAGGTTTGCAATGAGAATATTTTAGAAGTACCTGAGACGCATCAAAGTGCCTGTTGCTGACTTTTAGTTTCCTGGGTAATATCCCAAATGTTTTGCAGCATCCTTTTAATTTTTTAGTTCATCCAAACAATTTTGGGTTACTTTTGGCGTTCCCATTTTTTACAATAATACCGTGTCTGTTTTTTTAAATTTTTAATTGGAGGAATGTTGCCACTAAAACTTAATCATCGTTTAATTTACATAGCGGGGTTAATTATTACAGCGTGCTCTCTGCCATTTTCCGTTTTTACCACCAGCATAGGGCTTATTATTTTGGTGGTTAACTTTTTGTTTGAGGGGAACTGGAATGCCAAAGTAAACAATGTTAAAAAGAATAAGGCGTTGTGGTTCGCCCTGCTGGTTTATGCTCCCGTACTGTATAGCTTGTTTTACTCATCTAATGCGGCTGGTGCAATTAAAGAATTACGGCTATGGCTTCCGTTCCTTATAGTTCCCCTTGTTGTGGCTATGGGCAACCCCTTGAAGTTGTCAGAGTTTAAATGGGTAATGCTGTCTTTTATACTGGCCGTTTTTGTTGCCACCGCTATAAGCATGGGGTACTTTAAAATTCTTTCAAAGAATACCGCTTTTGATATTCGTCAGATTTCACCCTTCATTTCACACATCCGTTACGCGTTGATGGTAAACCTTGCAATAGTAATTTTAATTTACTTTATATTTACCGGTGGAGTGGTATCCCGTAGGGCGAAACTATTTTTTCTGGTAGCAGTTCTTTGGTTTATCTTTTTTTTGGTAACACTACAATCGCTCACCGGAATAATTATGCTTTTATTACTTATTACTTACGGTATAGGCTGGCTTATTTTCGTCAGTAAAAACTCAACTACCCGGTTTACGATTACAGCTATTGCCCTTGCCGCCCTGTTTCTTCTTGCCTCAGTATTTACCCATAAAATAGATGCCTTTTACAAACGGAATTATGTTGATCTTTTAAATCTTCCGAAACAAACAATTAATGGCAATACTTACCAGCACGATACATTGCGGCGTGTATATGAAAACGGGAATTTAGTATATATAAATATTTGCCCCGTTGAACTTAAAAATCAGTGGGAGCGACGGAGCAATTTTCCTTTTCAAGGATTGGACAAGAAAGGCCAACTGCTAAGTGCAACGCTTATCCGTTACTTGGCATCGCTCGGACTAACCAAGGATTCTATCGGTATTAGCAAACTTGACAGCATAGACATTCAACTCGTTGAAAATGGGGCAACAAGTATTGTATTCAGGAATTCCACCGTTGGGTTGAATAAAAGAATTTACCAGTTACTCTGGGAATTTGATGCCTATAAAAATGAGGGTACCATCAGTAAAAGCTCTGTAATTCAACGGTTGGTTTACGCTAAGGCCGCATGGTCAATAATAGATCAGCATCCCTTGTTCGGCGTGGGATGGGGCGATTTACAGAAAAATTTGAACGAATACTATACAAAAAATGTAAAAAACTTACCCTCAGAACATTGGTTTTTCCCCCATAATCAGTATTTAACAGTTTGGGCAAGTACGGGATTGGTCGGCTTAATAATTTTTCTGGTGGGACTTATTGCCCCAATTGTACTCACAAAAAAATTCAAATATTTTTTGCCGTTGTATTTTCTACTGATGATAATGATCTCGATGCTCAACGAGGATACTTTCGAAACACATATCGGAATTACTTTTGCTGCTCTTTTCGGCTCATTATTTATTTTTGGATACCCTTTTGTAGCGGATACCGATGAGCCGAAATAGCCTACACGCTGATTTTTACCAACGCGATGTTCTTCTTGTTGCCCCGGAATTGCTGGGCAAACAGATTGTACGTACTTTTCCTGACGGAACACAACTCCGGCACATCATTACAGAGGTTGAAGCGTATAAAGGATATGACGACTTGGCCTGTCATGCCAGCAGCGGGCGTACTAAAAGGAATAATGTGATGTTTATGCAGGGTGGGCTAATTTACGTTTACCTGATTTACGGTATGTACTGGATGTTAAATGTAGTTACATCGGTTGAGAACGAGCCAGAAGCAGTGCTAATCCGGGGAATATCAGGTTGCTCCGGGCCGGGAAGGTTAACCAAGCGGTTACGAGTTGACAAGAGTTTTTACGCTGAAGACCTTACCAAATCTCAAAGAATTTGGATTGACGATGTGGGCTTTTCTCCCAGAGTAACCTCAACACCCAGAATAGGGATAGACTATGCGGGGTCGTACTGGGCAAATATACCATGGAGGTTTATAGCCGATGAATATTAATTAATCATTTTAAGGCCTGACTTATACGTGATGGAATTTCTACTTTTATGATCAATAATTATCAAACAACAAATTACCGGAATCATGAAAATAGTGTTTGCCGAACAAATTGGTATAAGCACAAAACAGAAATCCGATTTTGTTGCTGAAATGCAGCAGGAATCACACATTGTTCAATTTTTTGATGCTCCCATTAAGGATCAGGCCGACCTTCGCCAACGGATTGCCGACTCCGGTATTTTAGTTATCGGCAACTATCCGTTATCGGAGAGCACAATCAGCTTATGCCCTAATCTGAAATTGATTTCGGTGGCATTCACCGGGGTCGATCACCTTCCGGTAGATTACTGTAAGTTGAAAGATATTGCTGTATGCAATGCTGCCGGATATAGCACCACGGCAGTATCCGAGTTAACAATCTGCCTGGCAATATCATTACTAAGAAATGTTGTTGCGCTCGATTTAAGAACCCGTTCAGAAAATTCGCGTGACAGTTTCCTGGGCGAAGAGTTACAGGGAAAAACTTTTGGAATTATTGGGCTGGGTGCTATCGGGACAAAAGTTGCCCAACTTGCCACCGCGTTTGGCTGTAAAGTAATTGCACATACTCGTACTCCTAAAATCATCTCCAACGTAGAGCTGGTGAGTTTTAATGAATTAATGGCCAACGCCGATATCGTGTCGCTTCATATTCCGGCAAACAGCCAAACTGTAGGATTGATTAGCAGGCAAGCGATAGGATTGATGAAGCCCACTGCTACTTTAATAAATACAGCAAGAGGAACGCTTATTGATTACAATGCACTATCTGCCGCTCTAAAAAACAACACTATAGCAGGCACTGCCGTAGATGTTTACGAACATGAGCCGCCCATCGAAAAAGGACATCCACTATTTGGTGCCCCCAAAACAATTCTTTTACCCCATGTTGGCTTTGCTACCACTGCCGCTATTGACCAGCGTACAGGCATTGTTCTGGAAAATATCCGTTGCTGGCTCAAGGGAAAACCACAAAATGTTATGGCATAGCAAACAAAGCGATCATCGTAATTTTTCCCCAAAAAATTTGTATCTAATTAAATAATTGTATTACATTTGCACCGCTAAAGAAAACAGCACTCCTCATTAGCTCAGTTGGTTAGAGCACCTGACTGTTAATCAGGGGGTCCTAGGTTCAAGTCCTAGATGAGGAGCAACCCCGGTTAATGATCGGGGTTTTTTATTTTTACAAAAGCGCACACTCCGCATTCAGATAATTTGTCTAATTTTCAACCAAATAATAATTAAGGCCATGAGTAAAGTTCTCGGTTTAGGAAATGCACTAGTCGATATTATTACGAAGCTGGATGATGATTCTCTACTTGAACGGCTGTACATTCCGAAAGGCAGCATGCAAATGGTTGATAAAGCCTTCATGCAGGAAACCATAGAGCTAACCAAGCACATACCACAAACTTTAGCCGCCGGGGGAAGCGCTGCAAATACTATTCACGGGCTGGCCAACCTTGGCATTAAAACCGCATTTATCGGCAAAATTGGGAATGATCCGTTGGGGAATACCTTTGAGACCAATATGATTGATAATGGTATAAACCCCATAATGCTAAGGGGAAAGGATGAAACCGGCAGGGCCTTGGCTCTTGTTACCCCCGACTCCGAACGCACCTTTGTAGATTATCTTGGGGCAGCAATTGAAATGACTGCCGAAGATTTATCACCCGAAATGTTTGATGGGTATTCTTACTTTCACATCGAAGGATACCTGGTTCAAAACCACCGCTTAATTCTTCGGGCGTTGGAGATTGCCCATGAAAAGGGGCTTACAATTTCACTCGATATGGCCAGCTACAACGTGGTTGAAGAAAACCGGGAGTTTTTAAAGGAGATAATTCAAAAGTACATTTCCATTGTTTTTGCCAATGAAGAAGAAGCACAATCATTCACGGGCAAATCACCGGAAGAATCGTTGGAAATATTGGGAGGTATGGTACCCATTGCCGTGGTAAAGCTTGGGTCGTTGGGTTCCATGGTTAAGCGGGGCAACGAAAAGGTTAATGTGGGCATTATTGATGTTAACTGTATTGACACCACTGGTGCCGGCGATCTGTACGCTGCAGGATTTCTTTATGGGCTTATTAAAAACCTTTCTCTCGATAAATGTGGAAAAATTGGAGCCATACTTTCCGGGCATGTGATTGAGGTGCTCGGCCCAAAGATGGACATAAAACGATGGAACCGTATAAAAAAACAGGTTGAAATTGTAGAAATGGAGTCATAAAAAATTATGCGCAGGCATTCAATACTCTGGTTAACGAATAAGGCGGCAAATGAAAACACTTACAATTTTTAATGTTTTGCTCTTAATGGCACTTTGTGCAGCAGGACAGAATATTAATCCAAATTACGATTCAACATTGGCAAAAACATTGGGAGCCGATGAGTATGGGATGAAAGCGTATGTCTTGGTAATTCTTAAAACGGGCAACGCTACCGTTGAGGACAAGGCCACCGTTGATAGTTTATTCGCAGGGCATCTCAAAAACATTGACCGTTTGGCCAGCCTTGGAAAATTAATTGTAGCGGGACCTCTGGGAAAAAATGGCAATGGGTATCGCGGAATATTCATTCTCAATGTGACAACATTCGAGGAGGCAAACGAACTGCTGCAAACCGACCCCGCTATCAAGGAAAAGGTACTGGAAGCCGATTTGTATAAATGGTATGGATCCGCAGCTTTACCTGCTTATTTAGAGACGCATAAAAGGGCCGGGAAGTACAAAATTCAATAGGAATTATCCGTATAGTAATACCCTATAACCGCTGGGAGATTTGTAAGATGCCCGTTTAAATTGGTTTCAGGCGGACAATTATCCGTATAAATTCACTAAACGGATTATTTTTTGACGATTGAACGTTGAGTGTTTTTGAAATAACGATTTGCTCGCTTAAAAATATTTACTTCTAAACATTTGGTGTCTGTTTTTTCACTAATTTTAAATGACTTAAAACTAACGCCTTAAGGCGTTATGTTTTTATAAAAACCTATAAACCAGCCCAGTTTATGAAGAAAATTATACTCATTTTAATCGGAAGTGTGGTGGTGTTCAATGCAATTGCTCAATCTCTCGACAACGATGACAGAAAAGTTCAGAGCACCAAGTATAGGCGCAGTTCTATATACACACTTATGCTAGACGATGCAGGACTTGTAAAGGCCGATACCATAAAAAAGTGCTTTATGATGGCACCCATACCCGATAAGTTTAACGACCACACCCTGCCAATTCGATCCTTTAACCCCAAGGATTACCCGGTTACCGAGGAAGAGCGGCTGTCAAAGAAAACAGGTATAGGTAAAGCCATCGGGAAATCAATTCTTTCCTATACAACCGGAGGCCTGGTGGATACAACTGGAGTGGCCGACCTACCAATAGTAATTCAAAATTTCTTAAACGCTAACGATATCGCTAAACAGCTGGTTGCAAAATGGTTTAACCGCGATGAAAACGGGTATTTCAACATGAACCTAGTTGCCGAAAGAGGGCAGTACGATGCAACAGAAATGCAGGCTGGCATTGCAAAATCTACTGTCAGGGGAACTAGTTTACTCGCCGATGCCGGTGAAGAGTTAATAGGTAATACGTTTGTAGTGGTAACCCGCTTTAACTATGTGAGCAAGGAGGAAATAATGGCCGCGGCTAAAAGAGGGTTCTCAATACTTCAGGATTACGGCGGATCTTTTGGAAAAACAGTCGGAAAGGCCGGGAATACCATAGCCGATGTTGCAGCAAAGGGGTACGTAATTCAGGCAAGTTCATATCTTTACAAATTAAGATGGAACGATTCCATTGCATCTGTTTTTTACGAAAAATACTGGATGG
>JBFXEO010000133.1:0-8243 GCA_050180015.1 Bacteroidales bacterium
GGTACATTATCCGCGCTTTTCATCGCTCATTCCGTCCGGCTTGTTAACACCAAATGTTCAGTCGGCTGAAATTTTAGGTTTAATTTTTATATTCTGTGGAATTCTAACTCGTTCGGTAACAATAGGGTTGGTTTACATAGTCAGAGGTGGCAGTAACCGGCAGGTGTATGCCAACGATTTGGTTACCGAAGGGATTTACAGCGTTTGCCGCAACCCGATGTACCTTGGTAACATACTATTACTATTCGGTTTTGGAATTTTCTCAGACTCAGTTCTCTTTACCTTTGTTTTTTTCCCCCTATTCGTACTTTTTTACGTGGCAATCATTAAGGCCGAGGAAGCCTTTTTGCTCAATAAGTTTGGTCAGGTTTTCATCGATTACAAGAAGAATGTCAGAGCAATTGTTCCCAATATCATGGCAATTGGTAAGGCGTTTAAAGGGCATAAGTTTAAATGGAAAAAGGTTTTAAGCAAGGAGCACACCGCATACTATATATATGGACTGGGAATAATTCTGCTGCTGTTCTACAAGGGTCGAATAGAATTAAAGGCCTTTATTGTATATATTGTGGTGCTTACTATTCTTAATTTATTTGTTAAAACACTAAAAAATAAACGGTTGCTCGTTGATTAATACTTAAAAAATACCCCAATGGGAACAGTTGCTTTTCCTAAACTTAAGCCGTTAAACGAGTGGAATGGTGATATTAAAAAGCCAATACTTATAGCAGGTCCATGTAGCGCAGAATCGCCGGAGCAACTATTGGAAGTGGCTAAAAGTTTAATACAAACTCAACGGGTTTCGTTCATGCGCGCTGGCGTATGGAAACCCCGAACCTCTCCCGGATCATTTGAAGGTTTTGGTACAGAGGCCCTTCGCTGGTTACGCGATGTAAAATCAGAAACAGAAATGCCTTTTGCCACTGAGGTTGGAAACGGAAATCATGTTTACGAGGCTTTAAAGTATGGTGCCGATGTCCTTTGGATTGGGGCTCGAACGGTATCTAACCCTTTTACCATTCAGGAAATTGCTTCGGCGTTGCAGGGTGTTGATATCCCTATTTTAGTAAAAAACCCGTTAAGCACCGACTTAAGCCTGTGGATTGGTTCTATTGGCCGTTTATACAATGCCGGTATTCATAGAATCGGTGCTGTACATCGCGGGTTCACCTGGTGGAAAAAATCCACATTCAGGAATCAGCCTTTCTGGAAAATTCCCCTGGAGTTGAAGCAACAGTACCCGGATCTTCCCGTAATATGCGATCCCAGCCATATTTCTGGCGATAGGAAACTGGTACCGCTTATATCGCGCCGGGCCGTTGATTTGGGTTTTGACGGATTGATGGTTGAGGTACACCCCAACCCCAACTGTGCGTTAAGCGATGCTGAGCAGCAACTTACACCTCACGAATTTGAGTTGATGCTGAAGTGGATTGATGTTTCAACCGGAGAAGATCAGCCTTACCCCGATGAAATGCTTAGCGAGTTAAGGTCTGAAATTGACGATATGGACGAGATACTTCTGTGGGCACTTTCCAACAGGATGGAGTTATCAGGAAAAATAGCATCGGTAAAGAAGCAGACCGATCTTGGGGTTGTACAACCGGTACGGTGGAACAAAGTTTTGGAAAAGGTAACTGCAGCTGGGCTACAATCGGGGCTTCGCGAAAAATTTATTCTTCGTCTTTTTTCACTCATCCATGAGGAATCCATTGATGTTCAGAAGGAAAAGATTGGCGATAAGAAATGAGTTTCTCGGATAAATCATTTGGGAGCCGCTATTTGTGTATTTTTACATGCCGGAGATGAAAGGGGATCCGTCCGGAGTTGCTCCCTGAACCTGTCAACCGGGCAAAATATAGATGGTTGCCTTCGGCAAACTCTTGAGAGTTTTATTCCCAGTCCGACAATGCCATTCTGGCGGTTGTTTGGCACAGCAAAATTTTGGATCAAGACAAAAAGTCATTCCTTCCCGGAATGACTTAATCGGTTGTATGTGATCCGGGCGGGATTCGGACCCACGACCCACAGCTTAGAAGGCTGTTGCTCTATCCAACTGAGCTACCGGACCATACTTAACTTTGCGGTGCAAAATTATAAATATTCGTTAAATATAAAAACCAGAAGTGCGTATGCTGAATATTTTTATTGCTAGGAAATATTTTAATTTTCATAACGGCCTGCTTAATAACATTTGCATATTAGAAAACTTTACCATAAACTTGTAGCGAATTTTGGTTCCCGTAAGGGATTAATAGGGAACCCGGTGTAAATCCGGGGCTGTCCCCGCAGCTGTAAGCTCAAGATTATGTCTTTTTGAACCCTGCCACTGTCCTCATTGGATGGGAAGGCCCGAAAAGATTGAGCAAGCCAGAAGACCTACCAAACTGCATTTTCGTAGCTTTCGGGTGGAAAAGCGTAGAATAGGACAACTTATACGCATTAGTTCTATTTTCACTAAATCCGATGGTTACGAATGATTGATAACTAATTAATCATTTGTAGCTATGTGTTTTGTAAGGTCTGGTGTTATCGCCGTTATATTTGCTGCAACATGCTTGTTTGCCAATGCCCAGACGAGTATATCCGATAGTATATTTCAAATTGATGAGGTTAAGGTTTATGCCAATCTGCGCGATGCACACGTTGTGGGAGCAACCATTCAAACTTTTGATTCAATCTCGCTAAAACAGTTCTCAAATAGAGCCCTCTCCGATTTGCTGGGCACCGGCGGTGTAAACATTAAGAGTTATGGTCTGGGCGGATTATCAACCATTGCGTTGAGGGGCGGAGGAGCATCGCATACCACAATTGTTTGGAATGGCCTTAATATTCAGGATCCGATGAATGGCGGTATAAACCTGTCATTATTACCTGTAAACATGTTTAACACTGTACGCTTGCAGTACGGGGGATATGGCACGTATTACGGAAGCGGTGCTGTTACCGGTATTTTACATCTAACGAGCAGTAGTTCCACCGAACAACCCAATGGCGTTTCAACCAGTTTAGCCTATGGTAGTGGAAATACCAAAGATGCTACAACAAGCTTAAAGTGGGGGAACAAAAGGTATGCGGTTTCCATAAAGGGAAATTTGCAGAAGTCCGATAACAATTTTGAGTTTATTAACACTTACAAAATAAATTCACCACGAGAAGAAATTTCTAATGCCCAGGCTAAGCGGTGGGGAGTGATGGGCAATCTCGACCTGAAAGTTTCTGATAACGCAAATTGGAACATTTCGGGCTGGTACCAGTTTAACGATAAGGACTTGCAAACTCTTATGAGTAGCACATTGCCAAGTCGGGCAAATCAGGTTGACAAAAACCTTATGGCCTCATCAAATCTAAAATGGAACTTGGGAAAAAAGTCTGTTTTACTGAGAAATGGTTTTATTAATGGCAAAAACAAATACTCCAACAGCCAGGTCGGGGAGTATTCCGATAATCGGTATATTTCAATTATTAACGAAATCGAGGCAAAAATACCAATGGGATCCGTAGGCGAGTTCATTGCGGCGGTGAACTATACCAACGAACGGGCTAAGTCCGATTCGTATATTAAAGGGCCTGAAAGGAACAGAATAGCGGTGCTGGGATCGTTAAATTTTAAGTTAATTGACCGTAAGCTGATTTCAACCCTAAGCACCCGTAACGAAATGGTTGATGGCGATGTTAAACCTGCAGTTTACTCGCTGGGCGTTGACTACCACGTTTTTGAAATTATCAGCATAAAATCCAGCATTTCAAAAAATTACAGAATTCCAACCCTGAACGACTTGTACTGGACTTCAACAACTTACTCGGAGGGGAATCCTAACTTAAAGCCGGAATCGGGGTGGAGCGGGGAATTTGGTGTTGGGTATTCGCCAAGGATGTCATATTCGGGTCTTTCTGTTTCAGCAACAATGTTTTGGACCAATATTGATGACCTGATAGTATGGCTTAGTGATCCCGAAATTTCGGCGGGTAAATGGAAACCATTTAACTTAAACAGTAGCAAAACTTACGGCTTTGAGGGTAAAGCCAGCTTAAAGTTTAATATTTATAGCATTCGGTTTGCTGTTGATGGATTTTACACCTACACACACTCGAAAGTTGTAAGCCCGGATAATTACCGCGGGAGTGAAATGGTTTACGCCCCGGAGCATAAGTTCAACGGAACGTTACGGTTACAGTGGCGAGCACTGGGCATCTCTTACATCCATCTTTTCACCGGGGAGCGATATACGGATGCTACCAACACGCTACCTTACTTCAACCTGGGCGACCTATCGGTAGATTATAGCTTTCGTTTACGACCGGGTAAAATTAACCTAAGATTCTCTGTAAACAATATATGGGATACCAACTATCAGCTTATTGCGGCGTATGCAATGCCCTTAAGAAATTACATGTTAGCGCTAACTGTAGATATAAATCAACCTAAAAATTAACATTTAACTATTAAAGCATGAAAAAATTTTGTTTATCGATTTCATCCGTGGTTTTAGCCACGTTGCTACTTGTTTCCTGTAGCGATGATGATAGTTCAGGCTCTGGACAATACGGAAACGGGGCATTCATCCTAAACGAGGGGGCCTACGGCAACGCCAACGCGTCGGTTAGCTTTATCGATTTTTCAACCAATTTGGTAGAGAATGATATTTTTAGCGCGGTAAACGGACGACCGGTTGGCGATGTACTCCAGGGTGCGGCAATTTCCAGGGGGAAAATTTACATGGTTTTAAATAACTCCGGCAAAGTTGAAGTTGCCAATAGTGCTGATTTTACCCAAGTTGCAACCATCGAAGGCTTAGTTAACCCGAGGTGTGTAACCGTAGTTAACGGGAAAATATACGTTACGCAGTGGGGAAACTGGGGCGAAAAGGGTTCGCTCATGGTTTACGGCTCCGATACCTACTCACTACCTAAAACCATTCAGCTGGGCAAGGGGAGTGAAGGAATCATATACAGCGATGGTCGGCTATGGATTGCTAATGGTGGCGGTTACGAACTCGACTCAACGGTAATGGTAGTTAATCCGAGTACCAATGAAATTGTGGATACGGTTACCGTTGGCTATAATCCAAAAGAGTTGGTTGCCGACAACGATGGGAATATTTGGGTTGTTTGCTACGGGTATATTGAGTACGACGACAGTTGGAATATATCCCGTGAATTGCCTTCCATGCTGGTAAAAATTAATTCGGACAACTTTCAGGTCGATAAACGTTTTGTTATTTCTGATACCATGCACCCATCGCATATCGATGTAAGTCCAAGCGGTGAAACTATATACTACGGCGGAGGTTATGGGTTTAACGGAATTTTCGGGGTAGGTATTTCGGATAATCAATTACCCGCTACAGCCGTTGTTGATGGCAGTTTTTATGGGTTTAATGTAAACCCGTACAACGGGGCTATCTATGGATTGGTGGCACCGGATTTTGTAAATGCAGGAAAGTTGTATGTCTATAGCCCTGATGGGACTATGATGAACGAGTTCGAAGTTGGTATAGCACCAAATACAGCAGTGTTCAACTAAAATCTTTGTTGCGAAAAAATAAAAGGCGGAACCCAGATTCCGCCTTTGCCGTATTAATATTGCCGAAAAACGCTCTAGTAAATAACAAACTGCATGAAATAGTTCACCCGTTCATCGGGTGAAATGCTGAATAGCCACGTAGAGATATCCTCGAAGGAAGTTATTTGATCATCATCCTGATTTAACCTAAAATTGATATACGGAATATTTCTTTTGGTAAATACGAAAAGGAGTTTATTCTTTTCAGGTTCTTGGGTGGTTTTTTCCAGCACATACCCATCGAGCAAGCTGCTTTGGGGAAACGTTACAGTTTCGCCAGCCTTAAACTTTTTTGATTTTTCGTAGGGATTTGGAAAAATCATCGAGGCACTATTCTCGTACAGGTTAAAAATATTCAGGTAGCAATCAATGGTAGGGGTAATGGTGTACTGCATTTTATCACCATTCTGGTAGCCCTGTTTAATACCGTCAATATTTACCCTGAAAGCAGGATCGGGCCCGTTTGTGTATAGGATTATATCGGCATCAATGGTTACCTCAACGTAAAAGTTATTGAACTCATCTATCCCTTTATCCGCGTTCATGGTGTAACTCTTAACCGCTCCCCTGATTTCCGATTGCATATCGGACATAAAAACCTCGTCGAACTTACTGCCAACTTCGCTTTTGAATAGGAAATCGTACGATTGTATATGCTCCGACACACCGGCCATCTTTAACGCGTTGAGTTTTGCCTCGGCCAAGGCACGGCCTTTGGCTTCATCCTCATTTATGCTTCCGGCTATAACTTGTTTACCTTTAACTCCGGTAATATGAATAATATCCTGCCCCAATACCAGTATTACTTGAAATGTGGCCAGCAGGGTAACTATTAGGTTTTTCATAAACTTGAGGTTTAAATGGATTGTCATGTAAAAATAGGATAATTTACCAGACAAAAAACGTGCAATAATATGATGTTAACGTATTTATTTCTCGAATTGACGCTACCGCCTTAAGGCACTTTAAACTTAGTTGATTCTGCCTCAGAAAGCCCTGAACTCAGAAGGTTTCGGTAGATTACGCGAAGTATTTCTTGGGAAACATAAACAAAGAGCTGTTTTTTAAGGGTAGCCTTTCGCTAACCGTTGGAGAACGAAAATGGTAATACCTTCCTGGGTTCGATACCTTGCGGCGTAACTGTTACCTGCAAAGGGATAATTTCGACTCCGTTGTCGTAAGCGGTTTTCAGTTTTTCTGCATAGTTTTTATCTATACCCCAGGCAGGGGTAAATATTTCAACATCGGTACGTTGAATGATATACAGCATAACAGCCCTGCAGCCTTCCGATTTTGTCTTCACCAGAGTTTCTAAATGCTTCTGTCCACGTTTGGTGA
The DNA here is from genome assembly GCA_050180015.1 of Bacteroidales bacterium. GTDB lineage: Bacteria > Bacteroidota > Bacteroidia > Bacteroidales > Tenuifilaceae > JBFXEO01. The sequence goes on from JBFXEO010000133.1 coordinate 6,905, forward strand.
TTGCATCGGGGAATTGGGCGTAAATACCGTCTTTTAGCGAAACATTTTTAACCTCCACAAAACACCTTTCGGCATCGTTTTCGGCATAAACATCGAATCGGCTATCGTCGAATTTGGTTTCTGGCTTTATGGTTGTGTAACCCGATAGTTGGGGAATTAGATTGTTTTTGAGAATATCCACTGCAATTTTATTAGGGTTTAAGGTATTTACACCAACCCAGGAACCATCTATTTTTATCATTTCCCATGTATGGCGGGTTCTACGGTTCGGATTCATGCTGTCTGATAGGTAAACTTCCGCATTTTCTTCCAGGCAACTTTTCATTGATCCAGAGTTTGTGCAGTGCGCTGTAATAATTGTCCCATCGTCGAGTTTTATATCGGCCAAAAAACGTTTATAGCGCTTAATCAGGTAGCCATGTACCAGCGGGCTTGGGAAACGCATACTTATTTTTTTAGATGATGCCTTACCTTTTGGGGTATAGCGAATTTGTACTATCCATGAAATGCAATACGTTGATACGATAACCCTGAATGGAAGACTGCACGGCTAATCGCTGTAAAGCGGGCACGATTCCGGTTTCGAGAAACGCTTACATCGCGGTTGGCAGTCTATGCAGGCAATGACCGGCCCGTTGCTTTTTGCCTTATTTGCCCATTGAGAATCGGTAAGCATATCGCGGCCTATGGCGGCGAAGTCGGCCAGCCCGGTTTCAATTAATTTCGATGCACGCTCTGGCGTTTTTACCTGGTTAACCACAATTACCGGAATTTTAACGTGTTTTTTTATTTCGGTTCCCATGTAAATTATAGAGTTAAACCCAAACCCCCGGGGAACATCAGCATTTATGCCTTTTTCGCCACCGTGCGAGGCGTGAATAATATCAACTCCAAATTTCTCCAGCATTTGGGCTATTTCAATGCCATCGGAGAGGGTAGGGGAGCACGCCCCCAGGCGGTAGTCAAGTATAAAATTCTTATCGGTGGATATTTTTATCCCTTCAATTATTTCCCTTGCAAGGCGCAACCTGTTGTCGCGATTGCCCCCATACTCATCGGTACGATGGTTAATGGCCGATGAGGCAAACTGGTTTAGCAAGTAGCCATGTGCACCGTGCAATTCAACCCCATCGAACCCTGCTTTTTCGGCACGCTTTGCTGCGGCTATAAAATTATCGCGAATGGTATGGGTTTGCTCAACCGTTAATTCTACGGAACGTTCATTCTCAGGATCGATGGATGGCCCGTAGGCAAAATCGGAAACAGCTTTGCGGGTAAGTAGCCCTGAATGTTGAATTTGGAGCAGTACCACAGCACCATGCTTATGGCAAGCATTGAC
>JBFXEO010000134.1:0-8235 GCA_050180015.1 Bacteroidales bacterium
GCTTAGGGATTCGCGCCATCCGGTTTACGTGGCTAGCATTAAGCATTCGCTAAATAATATCAGCAGTATAGAGGTTGCGGTTCCCCCGCTGGCAGAGTTTGAAACAAGCTTTAACGGGTGGGTTGTTTCACTCAGCAATTTGGCCCGGCAAACTAACTCCAGGATTACTTTTAATGTTTTACCCGAGAGCGTAGAAAGCTTTTCGAACGCATTGGCCACCTGCAGCATTAAGGCAAGATATTCTGTTGACTGTATGACCGATTGGTTCTCGATATTTAGTTCCTTTGCCCAAAAATCCGACAATTGTTTCATTGCTGTGGTAGCGGCTCGTAAAGGGTCTATTTCTCACAGTTCAAAAATTGAGGTAATTCCCCGCATTATGTCGAAAAAATTGGCGAATAAAAGTTTTGCCATAATTTATCCGGCCCAGCCCGAGACGACTACTGTTGATACCAGAGCATTCCTGTCAGGAACAGGTCAGGTGAATATTGAAGAATAAAAATTATACACGGAATGCGCTTACGGTAGTCTGATTAAATGGTGCTTAACTTTTTTTTCTCATATCTTAACCACTGCCGTTCAATATAGTTTCTGCTTTTGCCAAATAGTTCATTTAGGCATTCGATTCTTATGTTTGCGGCTTCTTTGTTGCCGGGTTCTGCAGAAAGAACAATACTGGTAAGCGATAACGCTACACTAAAATTTCCAAGTTTAAGCTGATTGTTTGCTTCTTCAATAATCTTGGATATTCCGGCTATTTTTATTAGGGTTTGATTTATCTCATTGTCTTTTGGTGGATACAGTTCATCAATACTACCATTGAACCAACCATTGTAGTAATCGTAAATTCCCTTTGCTGTCCACGACGCCCGTCCGTACGATTCATCAACACTAAAGGAATCTGGCAGGGTCATTTCATTCATTATATCAATATCACTTTTCCCGGAATTCATCCCCTCAATTGTCTTGTCCAAAACGTACTGAATTGCATCCCTGTAATTTTTTGCTTTTATAAGTACGTTTTTTCCACCGATTATGGGCTCTCCATGTCCCGGCAGCAGGAATTCCGATTTTGAGTTTACGGTAATGTCCATTGCATTGATATAGCCACTTGTCAACCGGGGCACTGAGCCACGTAGCACTCCTATGTTGGGGAATGATGTGTAATAACTATCGCCACAGATTACAGCTCTAAGTTGAGGAATCTCAATTACGGTGGCATCGGGTGTTTCGGCAGGCGATGGGTGGAGAACGAATTTGAGATCGTCAACCTGAAGCGTATCAATATCGCTAAAGTAGCTAAGTTTTTCCCAGTCTAATTCCGGGCGAGCTGGGACATTCCCCTGTACCAAGGCCCGTTTCTCGTAAAATTCTGAAAGCATTTCCTCATCCTTTATATATTGACGCGCATTTTTATTTATGTATATCGGCACTTTGTAGTTGTCGTACCATTTCGAAATGCCACGTAAATGATCGGCATGCGAATGCGTTAAAATTATCGCTTTAGGTTTCACATTTTTAAAATAATAAGCCATCCAGCTTGTTGAATCGGCTGTCCCGCCCGGATCAACCAAAACGTAACCATTGGCGGTTTTTATCATGTACGAGTTGCAGCTGCCTTCTTCGCGGTAAACCTGATCATTCACCTTGTAGAGATTTGGAATTCTCTCGCCTAGCCATTCTTTTAGCGGACTTTGAACGCCGTATAGTTGAACCCAGTCGGGATGATTTGCCAGGGTAAGTTCGTGGATGGCTATGGTTAAATCGTTTATCCTTTTTATCTGCTTGCCCTTTGGATATTTAAGATGCTTGTTTAGCGAGTAATTGTAGCTCGATGGCAGTGTGAATATTTCTTCCTCCGGTATTTTTGATGTTATTACTCCACTTAAAACTGCTTGGTGTAAGAAGAATTGATGCCATTGTGTTGGCATAGCCGATTTCAGGTAATCGCTATCGGCAAGTATCTCGTCAAATTTTTTAGCCCATTCACGAAAAATTCCAACCTTTGGGTTGACCGAAACGACCTGGCAGTTGTAGCTGGCAAAAATTTTCTTCCCATCAATGACTGTTTCAACTACCGGAATATTATTCGGATTTACTCCCGTGCGATTGTATATTCCATTCCAGTAGGCATCGGCCTTGGTGTTTGCATCGTGCGAAATTCCATTGTGCAGGAAAACCGGACGGATGCCAATTTTGAAGGGACTCTTTAGAACAAGTTTTGAAGGCTCATGAAAAACTAGTATCTCATTATCGAGCCAAACAAGATTACTCGCAGTGTTCTCAACCTCCTCCTCAATTTGGGCACTTGCATAAACCTTCTCGGCAAAGTAAAAGTTTATGTTTTTGCTGTATTTGTGTGTACGAATAAAGATATTTCCCTTTGATTTCAGACTTGTACACGGTGTTTCAATGCTATCCATAGCTACAATGTAAATTGGTGCATTGGCGTATTCGCCACCAAAAGTTCTGATGCTTTCAACGAGTAAACCGGCATTCTTTTCCTGTGTTGGATTGCCTACAGAAAGCACAAATGCAAGGGCATGTAAAACATTAGCCATATTTTTGTTTTATTGGTTACAGCTCGGATTTATAAACAGATAGACCGTAGATATTAGCGATGAAGAATTAGGCTTTCAGGCATACTTGTACTGTTTCAGACATAAAGGTATATACGCCTTTACGTAAGTCGAATTTTTTTCGACATAGTTCAACATTTTCCATGTATAATCGAAAAATATCCGAAATATTATACGTAAACAAAAAACCTGAATATATAGGTCATATTTTCAATTTGGTAGATATTCTCTATTCCCCTTTTATAATTTGTTTTTGCATTCATATCTTTGATTTTTAATGGATACTGAAATATGAAAAGAGTTCTTAACCATATACTTTTCTGGGTTGTTATTTTAATTTTTCAGGTTACCCGTTCCCGTACTGGTTCATTGGTTTACACTTTCGATGATATTTTACCCGTTTTTCTGGAACACCTAACCATGCTACCACTCCTTATTGTCGCCTCCTATTTTACGGCGGATTATATACTTCCTAAATATTTCTATACTCGTAGGTATTTCAAATTTGGGGTTGCCCTTGTTTTTTCGGGTATTTTCTTCGTTTTTGCAATGCGGGCATATTTGTTCTATGTCTTTTTCCCAGAGCACTACCCCGATTTTAATGGTCATTTCCCTAAGTTTATGCAGTTCAACATTTTTCAGCATATATTTTATATTTATTCAACTGTGGCAATTGTTGTAATGGTGAAGTATATCAGGCGAGTAAATAGAATAGAGGCGCAAAAGAATATGCTGGAAAAGCAAACCATCGCTAGTGAGCTGGCACTTTTACGGTCGCAGGTTAACCCGCACTTTCTGTTTAACACCCTTAATAATATTAATGCTTTAATAGTTAGGGATTCCAAAAGAGCATACGCTTCTATCTTAAAGCTATCGGAGATTATGCGGTATATGCTTTACGATGCAAAAAACGAGACGGTATTTCTTAAAAAGGAAATAGAATATATAAATAGTTATATTGGCCTGCTTCAACTTAGAGTGGAAAGTCCGGGTTTTATTAAGTTTGATGTGCAAGGATATCCCGAAGACATTTCAATAGCCCCAATGTTATTTGTCCCGTTGGTTGAAAATGCGTTTAAACACGGCAATAAAGACGCAACACCGCCGGGTGTTTCGATAAGCATGAAGATTGAGGATCGCTCCATCTTTTTTGAGGTGGCAAATTATGTCAAACAAAACCCCGAAGTTGTTGACTCAACAGGAGGAATAGGAATTCCAAATCTTAAAAGGAGGTTGGAGCTACTTTACCCCAATAACCATACCTTTAACGTTGAAATTGTAGATGATAAGTATATTGCTACCTTACAAGTAAACTTGAAGTAAAATGAAGATTTCTTGCATTGCAGTTGATGATGAGCCGCTTGCATTGGATCAGCTGAGGGATTTTATTTCCAGAGTTCCGTACCTCGAACTGAGAGCCTCTTTTATGAAGGGCTTCGAGGCTATGATGTACATTAACGATAACAATGTCGATTTGGTTTTTCTTGATATACAGATGGAGGATATTACAGGAATCCAGCTTATAAAGACCATCAAAACGAAGCCCGCAATAATTATAACATCTGCATACGATCAGTTTGCGATTGAGGGGTATGAGCTCGATGTGTCGGATTACCTGCTAAAACCGATCTCGTTCGAGAGATTTGTTAAAGCCGTCGAAAAAATTTACTGCCAGAAAAGTATAAAGGAAAAAAGTGTTGAGGTTATACATAATACCGAAAATTCTACCGATTTTATTTTTGTAAAAGCCGATTATAGGTTGCAAAAGATTAACCTGGACGATATCCTGTACATCGAAGGATACAAGGATTATCTCCGTTTCTTTCTTACAGAGAAAAGAAAGATCATGAGCTTGATGAGCTTCCGGAACCTTGAAGAATCGTTGCCTAAAAATAGATTTTACAGAATTCACAAATCATTCATAGTTGCCATCGACAAAATTGAATCAATTGGCAAGAGCTCCATTACTATTGGGGAAACCCAGATTCCTATTGGAAATTTCTTTAAGGATGATTTCTTTGAGTTTCTGAATCAACGAAACCTGTTGAAGTAAACGCATTTGTACTTGAACCAGCCATAATACATTAACCAATACCAAGAAATTTTGAGTATGAAGATTAAATCACTCCGAAATATAGGTTTTGATAAAATATTTGAAGCTTTCAGTAGAGCATTCGAAGACTATGAAATACAGTTGAATTTTGGGCAACTGGAGACCATGCTAAAAAGAAGAGGGTTTGTTCCTGAGCTGTCTTTTGCTGCATTTGAGGGAGATACTATTGTGTCGTTTACTCTTAATGGAATAGGAAGTTTTAATGGCATACCAACTGCGTATGACACAGGAACGGGAACGGTCAAGGAGTTTCGGGGAAGACATCTTGCGTCTAAAATATTTGAGCATTCAATACCCCATTTAAAGGGAGAAAATGTTGAACAGTATTTGCTCGAGGTTTTGCAGCATAATACTAATGCGGTATATATTTATAAAAAAATCGGATTCGAGGTAAGTCGGGAGTTAAACTACTTTGTGCAGAGAAATGATAAAATTACTATTAAGCCGATCATTTCGGATTCTCAATATACTATTCAACAAGCTGCATTGGAAGATTGTAAAGCACAGCATAGGTTTTGGGATTTCTACCCTTCCTGGCAAAACAGCTTTGATTCGATTTACAGAAAGCCAGAAGATTTTTTGGTATTTGGAGCATTCTTCAATCAAAGCCTTGTTGGATATTGTATTTTCGAACCCAATTCAGGCGATATTACACAAATATCGATAGATAGACAGCACCGGAGAAAAGGTGTGGGTTCATTAATGCTCAAAGAGGCTTTAAAATTTAACCTACACGGTTCAACCAAAATTATAAATACGGATGTGAATTGTGATTCAATTACCAAATTTTTAGAATCAAGTAGTATCGCAATAAAAGGAAAGCAATTTGAAATGATAAAAAAAATATAAATACGCGGTTGGTAGAAACATGCTAGGGAGCGTGCCGCCTGAAACGTTTCAGCTTACGGCAATCACATTGTAGCTGGACAATGCCTCACGCTGCTATTCGCCACGTTTCTTGCAATTTACTGCTAACAATGGAAGTCTTGTATCTTTAAAAGAAATTGGTTGCTAAGCAGTCAAAAGAACAACGCCACAGGAACAGCGGCGTTGTTCTTTTGATTTCACCTGTTAAGTTTTACTCTATTCTGGAACAATGGTTCCGTTTATTAATCTGCTAGTAGCCGAAACAACAGGGTTAAAGTCGGTTTCATTGGCCGGTAAATCCCATCTTTCCAAATACCCGTATTTAATTGCGCAAGAATCTATTGCTGTTGGTGAGGTTAGAACAACAGCCTTTGCCCTACCGGGGTTTGTACCAAGCAGTTTCCATCTTCTGGCATCGTAAAATGCAGTGCCGTTTATGAACAAAGCTATTCTTCTCTCTTCACGTAATTCTTCCAATGCCTGTGCTTTAGTTAAGCCTGTGCCGGAAACCGCTGCCAAGCTAGCGTTTTGATAGTTGCGCACGTTGTCGATGTGTGCTAAACCTTCATCAATTTGATCGGTTCGAATTTTTGCTTCGGCAAGCATAAGTTGATTTTCCTCGTAGGTTCCGCAGTATGCCAATTCCGCCAAGTTTGATACTGTTGAAGCGTAATCGCCACCGTTTTCGATTGGCCTTAGAGTCCACCGTGTACCATACTGTATTCCTCTACCTCTTGGATTGTAATTTACAGTAGCTAGCGGCATTACGTTTCGGGTTCGTCGGGCATCGCCAGGCTTAAAGTCTTGAACCCATCTTTCCGACACATTCTCCCATCCAACAAGCAACCTGTAGGGTGCCCAGGCTGTATTGTACACCAAGTCATCGAGTGCCTGTGCCCTAGCTGTAAATATATAATCCCCATCTCCGATTCCATTGTTGCAGAGCGTTTCAATGTCAGATATATCTTGCGCGGTCAGATCATCGGCATATTTATTGACCAGAATGTTTCTGGCCAAGTATGTATTGATGTTACGAATCCACATTTGAGGCGTGAAGAGTCCACCTCTACCAGCGACAAGGTACGATGGAACCAGTTTTGATAGAATCGCAAAGTACGGTTCATTGTCTTCATCAATTGAAGCCAGAATATCTTTTGCTGCATCAAAATTGTTTTTAGCCTCAATGAGCAAATCGGAATAGCTTACATAGTCTGGGTTGGTAGCGTTATATTTGTCAACGATTATTCCCTGAGCATGAACCGACGCAATTCTTGAATAACCCCAGCCTTTCCACCAGTAAGCCCAGCATTTTAGAGTGTTCTTCTTGATGGCAACGGCCTCGTCGGTGCCGGCAAAAGAAGCATTCTCTACATTTTCGAGTACAAAATTTGCCGTTTGTATTACACCATAAACAGGAATCCATTCGTGACTGAAAATATTGTCCTGACCATAGCTTCTGTCATTTCTATTTCGGAGTTCAACGGGTTGTGTCGATCCATTGGGTGGATAGTAAACCGTTCCATCGGGTAAGGTTATTTGCTCCGTTTGGTTGCCCCATCGCCAGCCAAAATTACCGGCTGATATTGTAAGGGCATCGCCCATGATATTGTGGTCGGCAATTACAAACCACCAAAAAGTATTGTCGCGAAGAGGTACCCATACGCTGTAGGCTAACCTTGTACAGCCTTCTTCAGTGGCTAACGCATCAAGGCCCGGTTCGTTAGGATTAACGAGTTTTAGGTCGTTTTTTTCGCAGGAAACCGCCAACAATCCGATTAAAATTATATATATTAGCTTTTTCATATCTAATTACAATTAAAAGTTAACATTTAATCCAAATGAAAATGTCCTGAAGTTGGGGAATGAGTATAAATCAATACCGCGTTGTAACGGATCGTTAACGGCAGTACCAACGGCTTCAGGATCGAGTCCTGAATAGTTTGTAATAGTAAATAGGTTCCGCCCTGTTGCTGAGAGTACCAATCCTTTTATTAATTTGGACTTAACCAGATGTGTAAGGTCCCATGATATGGAAACATTCCTTAACCGAACAAAAGATGCATCTTCAACAAAGTGTTTGTTGGGGTTGTTGGTTTGATATAGGCTCGACCACCAGTTAACCCAGGCCTGTTTATCTCCATCAACTGTTATTTTTTTGTCGAAGTCTTGGCTAATACGGTCTCTGTAAAGCCATTGATTTGTTTGGTTATAGGCCTGAGCACCTTTAATCCAGTCAATTTGGAACGAGAAAGTAACGTCTTTTAAAATGGTAAAATCATTAAAGAACGATACGCTGAAATCGGGTGTAGCATCGCCAATTTGTCTCTGATCGGTTGTGAATACGACTGTTTTATGTTCATTATTAGTAACATAGCCATTCACAATCTCGTAATCACTAGCGGTAGTTTGGTCTATGTAGTAATTCCCATCAGGATCTTTCTGGTTTATGGCTGTTAAAGGCTCAGTTCCGAAGAATGCCCCAACAGCATAGCCCTCTTTAATTACAGTTTGTCCCGATCCGCTACTACCAACAACAACGGGGAGCCCGTTTGATATTTTATCTACGAGTGTTTCGGTTGTGCTAAAACGAGTGCCAAACCGCCATTCAAAGTTGTTTAAGGTTAACACATTAACATCTATAGATAGCTGAAAACCCTTGCTGCTTAGATCGATGGC
>JBFXEO010000135.1:0-8157 GCA_050180015.1 Bacteroidales bacterium
CCGTACCACAAAAAAATATACGTAATTTTTCACCCCGAAGGCTAGTACGCTGATTTGCAGGGAGAAATTTTTCTGCTTTTTCATTACCCATTATCAAAAAGCCCTCCCTGCTGCTGAAGCCTAGACGAAACAAAAATCAGATATAGCGAGTTCAACGGAATTAATCTAAACCCCCAAAACTATTTAATTTTCAAACTATTTTATTGAATTAGGCATTTTGCCAATACAATAAAATAGTTGATTTAGGGGAGAACAGTATTTGAAATGGAGAACAAACTTAAAGGTCTTACGGTATTTGAGTTTCAGCAACGCTTCCCCGATGAAAATGCGTGCGACGAATACCCCATAGAACTAAAATGGGGCAACGATTTTACCTGCCCCGACTGTGGCCACACCATCTATTGTAATGGGAAACGTCAATATGACCGTCAATGCAGCAGCTGCCACCGTATGTGTTCCTTTCCCCTACAAGCGGAACATTGTTCCACAAGTTGAAATTTTCTGTTTTGAAAGTCTTTTATATTATTTATTATGTCAGTACCGACAGGGAAGGCATCAGCAGCGCCGAATTGATCCGGAAACTTGGTTTGAGGCAAAAGACCTGCCGGTCTTTTAAACAGAAAGTGATGAAAGCGATACAGAGCAGTGGCAAGCATAAAATAGTCGATGAAGCTGCTGTTGGAGGGCAGGAAGAAGGGGTGAAAGGGAGGAAAAACGGGAAGAAGAAACTGGCCGTTTTTGCCATTGAAAGACAAGGGAACGGCACCGCATGTTAAAACAAAGCAGTTCACAAGAACTGGGGCTTTTATGGGGCCGGTACTGGGATGCACATATACAAACCGACAAATGGAGGGGCTACCAACCCCTGAAAAAAGATTTTTGCAACCTTGAACAAATTGAATCGGGCAAGAAGGGGGCAACTTCCCAGGATTGCACCGTACGATAATGGGCTTCAAGGGATGGCTCAGGGGCATCCACCACCAAGTAGAGAACCTCCAAGCATACACCGACGAGTATTGTTATCGGTTCTATCGGAACTTTATGAAAGACGGCATACTTGGTAACCCCCTGTTAAGGATGGGCAAATCGCCGCCGTTTAATTATAAGCTCGCTATTGATTAAATGCCTAATTCAATTATTTTTTTAGCAAAAAGTCTCATGCTGCGCTAAAGTGCAGCGGTTTAAACTCCACATGGATGGGTGCGGACTGAAAGAGAATGCAACTGAACGCTTTGGGTTTTGGCCCAATCCGCCTTTGGCGGACTAAAGTTTAAGATTGATACTAAATCACTATGGATTTTCAACCCATAGGTTTATTGGGTGAATGAAATTCATCAATGAAAACAAAAAGACAACGGAAAAATAAGAAACCCATACATATGAAGATTGAAATTTATATAAACTGAAAGTAACTGCAATGAAGTTGCAGGGTTTTAACCATTTTTTAAGATAATAAAACAAAATCAGCCAACCCCCTGAGTTATCCTAACTTTCTGTAAATATCCCAATAAAAAACTAAGCACCCGTATGATGATTTCAGGTGCTTGCTTTTAAGTCTCTCCATAAATAAGATTTAAAGATATGTAGAGATTTTGTTGATCATGCTCAAATTGAGCTCACGCCATTCTATTTAAACACAACCGTTCGTATCGCAACTTTCAATTTTTAACACTTTTTGAGCATTCGAGAAACAACAAGGCTGCCTGTGTTATTTGATGTTAAAAAAATAAGCCGGGGGGTATAAGATTAATTTTTTGTAATACATTTGCATACCGATCGGTCGGTTTTTTTTGCTTATATATCAAAATATATAAAACATGAAAAACACCAAAGAAGCAATAGTGCAAGTAGCTTACGATATGTTTCTATCGAATAACTACGAAGCGGTAACAGTAAACCAAATAATAAAGGCTGCGGGAATAACCAAGGGGGGACTATACCATTACTTCTCCAGTAAAGAAGAACTCTTTAAAACTGTTGTGGACAGGTATATCATGGAGAGTAAGATTGACATCCCGTTGGAAAATCTTAAGCTAATTGACATGGTAAACTATACCATAAAAAAAGTTAACCGGCACGTAGAGTGTATTGTTGCTTCAAAAAATTACCCGTTAAATGCGATACCAATTCAACACATCTCTTTAATTACAGAAGCATTGCGCTACTACCCCGATTACACTAACATGAAGATTGTTTTCTTCCAGAAAAGAGTAAAGGACTGGCAGCAGGTAATTGAAAATGCCATTCGTAACAACGAAATAAAGAATGATATTGATATAGAGGCCACTACGATGAACTTTTTACATGCCGAAGCAGGCATTGTGGCCAATATTATTTTAGGCAACTCTGTTGAATATGCTTTAAATATGTACAAAAGACAACTGAATGAAATGTATAAATGTATTAAAATATAAATCGCCCAAACCGGGTAACCGAGAGACCAGCACATAAACCATTCCAGAACCTAAATAATTTGTAATCATCAACAGTAAAACCGTCAAATTTTAAATCTTACTCCAGTGAAGAAAAAAATTTTTTATTTATCACAGTATTCTGGTTGGGTCCGTTAATACACGAGGTATATGGACAAACCGAACTTAAAAATCTTATTAACTATGCGTTGGAGCATAGCCGTGCTGTAAAAAAAGCCGACTTTCAGGTTGAAGAAGGAAATTTTATTCGGAAAGAAGCTGTAGGTTATGGTTTGCCACAGATTGAAGGTTCTGCGTCGTACAGCAAAATGATGTTTGAAAAAATTGATATTGATTCATCCATTTACAAAATGGTATCCTCCGATTATTATCCAATACTCGACCAGCTGGGTAGTATAGACAACTTCAACTCCGCGAGTGCAGGGGTGCAGGTAACCCAGCTCATTTACAGCCAAGCTTACTGGGTGGGATTAAGGACTGCAAAAAAGACGCAGGAGCTGTATTCAATCCTAAAAAACAAAAGCGAAGAAGATGTTATTGCCGAGGTAGCAAATGCTTACTACCAAACAGGTTCGCTTATGCTCCAGAAAAAAACGCTGGATAAATCGATTCAGAATCTTAAGGAATTATCGAGGATTGCCGAGTTAAACTTTAAGAATGACCTTATCAAGGAAACCGAGGTTAGCCGCCTTAAAGTAACAATTACCAACCTTGAGGTTACCCATACCACCATTCAGAATGGAATACAGGTTCAACTCAGCTACCTAAAAGCATTGGCCGGTATGCCATTGGACTCCGTAATTCAAATTGATACGGCCTCGATAATACATAACCTTGACGCCAAACAAATGGGAAGGGAATTTACTGTTGAGAATGTACCATCATACCAGGCCCTTATAAAGCAATACGAGGTGTATGAAATGCAAACAAAACTTTCAAAGGCGGAGTATTTTCCCACGCTTGCTGCCTTTGGCCAGTTCAACTACTCATCGTACAGCACAAGCTCCAGCTTCGATACCTGGAACAATATGAATACTATCGGGCTAAACTTAACAGTACCCATTTTCACATCGGGAGTAACCAATGCCAAGGTAAAGCAATCGCTACTTAAACAAAAGCAGCTAAACGAAGATATATTGCAGACCAAGGATTTTCTTAAGGTGGACTACGATAACGCTTTTTCCGACTACCAAACATCGCAAAAGCTGTTGCTGGTACAAAGGGATAACCGGGAGCTAGCCCAACGGGTTTACAACCAAACATTGCAGCAGTACCAGGAAGGAATGGCATCGCTGGCCGACCTGCTGAACGTTAACTCCGATTTTTTAAGTGCGGATAACTCTTACAATCAACAAATTCTAAAGTGCAAAACCTCGGAAATTAAAATGCTAAAAGCATCAGGGAATCTTAAACTTATACTAAACAAATAGTAACGTTAATATTTAGTGGATATGAAAATCACAAAAACACGGATAATTGTACTCGTTGTAGTAGTTATTGCTTCGGCATTGGTTGTTTTACAGCTAAAAGGCAACAAGAAAGAGTTTCAGAATGAAATTGCCTACACCAAGCGCAAAGTAGAAAAAATACCAGTAGCCGTTGAAAAAGTAAACAAAAGTATTCTCTCCAAAAATGTTTTGGCCACGGGAACGCTGGAAGCCTCGGATGTTTTAACCGTAGTGTCAGAAACCCAGGGAAAAATCATCAAAATTTATAAGGAAGCAGGCGATAACGTTTCGACCGGAGATGTAATTGTGAAGGTGGACGACGAAGTTATTGCGGCCAACGTGATGACCGCCGAGGCGAACTACGCCCAGTACGAAAAAGATGTTGAACGATTTACAAGGTTAGCAAAGGAAAATGCCATTGCGGTACGTGATTTGGAGCAAGCCCAAATTGGCCTAAAAAAAGCAAAGGCAGACCTGACTACGGCGCAAAAAGCCCTGAAAAACACCAGCATAACCGCTCCAATATCGGGCTACATCAATAGCGATAACGTTACATTGGGGCAATTCCTTGGAGGAGGATCGCCGGTATGCGAAATTGTAAACAACAGAAAGCTAAAACTCAACATCCAAATATCAGAGTATGAAGTTTACCGGATAGAAAAAGGCCAGAATGCAACTATCCGCCTTAGCGTATTTCCCGGAGAGGAGTTTCGAGGACGTGTTACCTCCATTGCCGAGAAAGCAAACGATGCCATGAAATTTAACGTCGAAATCACCCTAAATAATGAGGGTATTAGCCACTTAAGGAGCGGGCTCTACGCCGAGGCTGAACTCCCGGCAAAGAATACCGAACATATAATTATAGAGAAGCAAAGTATTATTGGCAGCATGGAAAACCCGGAGGTATTCGTGGCCCAAAACGGAAAGGCTTTAAGGCGTACATTGGTTATAGGGCAAAGCAATGATAAGCAGGTTGAAGTGCTCAACGGATTATCTGAAGGCGATGAGATTGTAATAAGTGGCCAGCTAAACCTGAAGGATGGTGATGATATAATCATTATCAAATAACTCAAATAAAGAGAATTGTAATGAAAATAACAGAAATATCGATAAAGCGGACAACCATTCCGGTCGTAGTTTTTACTATTCTTGCGCTGGCAGGGATATTTTCCTACACCCTGCTAAACCAAGAGCTAATTCCCACAATGGATGTTCCGGTAAACGTTGTAATGACCACATACCCAGGGGCTGCACCCTCGGAGGTTGAAAGCTCTGTTTCCAAAAAAATAGAAGAGGCCGTATCGGAGCTGGAAGGTATTGATAAAATTAATACGTATTCCTTCGAAAGTGTTTCAGTGGTAATGGTGCAATACGAAGATTATATTGATGCCGATGTAGCCCTAAACGACTGTGAACGTAAAGTTAACCGCATCAGGGAAGACCTGCCGGAAAATGTTAAGGATCCTCAGTTCCTCAAGTTCGATGTAAACATGTTCCCCATAATGAGCATTGCGGTTAACTCAAATATCCCCGAAAAAGAATTCTTCGACTTAATGGATAAGGATATTAAAACTAGGCTTTCACAAATTAAGGGTATTGCCAAAGTTGAGATCATTGGGGGCAATGAACGGGAAATAGAGGTAAAAGCTAACGCTCAAAAACTAGAACAATACGGAATTTCGCTGCTCCAGGTAAAGCAGATGATTGAGGCCGCAAATGTGGATTTTCCTACAGGAAAGGTGAAAGATGAGGACACAAAGTTTATTGTAAGGCTTTCGGGTAAATTCCAGAATCTCGACCAAATAAGAAATGTAACTATTGGAGAGGCAAAAGATGGTTCTTCCATTAAGGTGCGCGATGTGGCAACCGTAGTGGATGGTACCAAAAAAACAACAAAATTAGCCCGTATCAACGGGCAACCGGCCATAGGGTTAAGCATTCAGAAGCAAACAGATGGCAATGCCGTGGCTATAAGCAAGGAAGTAAAGAAAGAAATTGCCCTCCTTGAGGAAATGTACAAAGACGAAAACCTGAAATTTACCATTGCCAGCGATATTTCTGAATTCACAAAGCAAGCTATAGATGGCGTAATGTTCGACCTCATTTTTGCCATTATCCTGGTTTCTGTAACCATGCTTTTATTCCTGCACACCTTCCGGAACCTGCTGTTTATATTTATTTCAATACCAACATCAATTATATCAACATTCACATTCTTTTACATTTTTGGATTCTCATTGAACCTGCTAACCTTACTAGCTCTATCCATTGTGGTAGGGGTAATTGTTGACGATGCTATAGTTGTGCTGGAAAATATTTACCGACACCTTGAAATGGGTAAATCGCGCTGGCAGGCCTCGCTCGACGCGGTAAGCGAAATTGGCATCACGGTTTCATCAATCACCATGGTGCTAATAGCAGTATTCCTTCCCATTGGCCTTATTGGGGGGCTTACCGGTCAGGTGCTCAGGTCGTTTTCGCTGGTGGTTGTCATATCCATACTGGTAAGCCTTTTGGTGGCGTTTACGCTAGTACCTCTTCTTACATCCCGTTTTGGAAAGCTGAAAGTATTTGACAAGACAAGAATATTTGACCGTTTTCTGCTAGTATTTGAACGTTTCATTACGTGGTCTAAAAACCTAATTCTTGCCGGGTTAAAGTGGACTTTGGCGCACAAGGCATTCACGCTAACAATTGCCATCCTGCTATTCCTTGGCTCCTTTTACCTCGTTTCTGGAGGATTTATCCGGACGGAGTTTATGGACGAAGGTGACCGTGGCGAGTTTATTGTTTCCATGGAGTTGGATAGATCGGCAACCCTAGAGCAAACAAACAGCTACTGTTTAAATATCGAGAAAAAAATGTTGGAATACCCCGAAATTAAAATTATTTACACTAAAGTGGGGTCAAAAGGGGGAAGCCTTTCGCTCGCAGAAACACCTTACGGTGCCGAGTTTATGATTAAACTGGTAGATAAAGATCAGCGTGAATTAAGCACAAAGTTGTTCTCTAAAAAGTTGCAGTACGACTTAACGGCCAGCTTTGTTGGGCCAAAATTCAAAATAGAAGAAGTAAGCATGCTCGGGAATACCTCTACTCCCATTGAAATTTACGTTCGGGGAAATAATTTTGAACAGGTTAAGGAATATAGCCAAAAAATTCTTGAGGAACTACGCGCCATAGATGGCACCTCCGACGTTGAATCTTCCATTGAAAAAGGGGATAAAGAATTAGTGGTAAAATTTGACAGGGAAAAGCTGGCTAAGCTGGGACTAACCATCGGGGAAATTGGAGAGCAAATGTACATTTCGTACGAAGGCAACGATGATTTAAAATACCGCGATGGCAGCAACGAGTACGATTTACTCATTTCGCTGGATGAATTCGACAGGAGGAGTAAAGCTGACATCGAAAACATCTCATTCGTTAACAGCTCCGGTAAACTCATAAAATTATCGCAGGTTGCTACAATTGCGGAGGGCGAAAGCCCGTCGTTACTGATGAGGTTCAACAAAGTAACCGCTGTACGTATAACCGGCAACATGGTTGGAACCACCATTGGCGAGGTGGGCGATAAGCTTAAAGCGCGAGTGGCAGAAATAGGAATGCCTAAAGGCATTGACATTTTCTATGCCGGCGACATGGAGCGGCAAAGCGATTCGTTCACCAGCCTGTTTATTGCACTTCTTGCTTCGGTCATATTCATGTACCTTATTATGGTAGCCCTGTACGACAGCTACATATATCCATTGGTGGTAATGTTCTCACTTCCACTTTCAATAATTGGCGCATTACTAGCTCTGGCCCTAGCCGGCAAGAGCCTTAGCTTGTTCTCTATCATGGGAATAATAATGCTAATGGGATTGGTTGCCAAAAATGCCATTTTGGTGGTGGACTTTGCCAACAATCTCCAGGATCAAGGGAAAAACGTGGTGGAGGCAATTACCGAAGCCACATCGGTTCGCTTCAGGCCAATTCTGATGACTAACCTAGCACTTATTGTAGGATTAATGCCTATAGCATTGGCTACAGGTGCCGGTGCAGAATGGAAAAACGGATTGGGATGGGTGCTTGTTGGAGGGCTCTCCAGCTCAATGTTCCTATCGTTGATTATTGTACCTGTACTGTACGTAATCTTAAACCGTTTAGCTAAAGGGCGTAAAAAGAAAAAAGAAGATGTTTCAGAAGAAGTTAAAGTTCTTGAAGCAGTATATAACTAAAATGAACTTTTTTAGGTATATCTGAAGCTTGTGGTTGATAGATGGCTCCATTCCCTT
>JBFXEO010000136.1:0-8110 GCA_050180015.1 Bacteroidales bacterium
CTGGGACCATTTGAAATCAACGCTTTTGCAACATACTGCAGGCAACGTAGCGAATTGTAAAAATTGACGAATAATTGATTTACGGAAACATTTAGCCTTACTTCACCGGCCCTTTTTCTGGGGGTATTCCTGATCGGGCTCTGCCGCCATACCATACGTGGATTGCGAAAGTTTTTTCTCCAACATCTCTATCTGAAACTGTAATTTTCCTATTTCTCGGTTCAACTCCCTGATTTCCTTTTCTTTTTCGGCAATAATATCCCTGGAAACATCATCGCCACTACCAGGCAAATCACCTATCAACATTTCCCCTGTTCCCAGCAAGAACCAGACAGGATTAATATCTCTATAGAAAGAGAATAATCTCATTACATTCTCTTCGGACAAACCATTGTTTTGACTTAAAACGCCATTACTTATACCCGTGTTCTTATAGAAATCTTTTTTGGTAATTCCTTTTGAATCAAGGTATTGAGAAATTCTTTTTTTAAAAACTGAAATATCTCTATTTATTTTTTGCATAATTGATATTTCTTATTTATATTTGTTTAAGAGTTTGAAACAAATTTAATTTAAAAAGGATGACAAAAACAAATAAAAAAGCAAAACCTCCATTTTGCGGTTACTTTCAAATCATAGGCAGAGCATGTGGGTGCTCTCCGCAGTATGCAAGCATGGTAATTAATGGCAGGCTTGGGAAATACCAAAACCGCAACAGCGGCCTAGTAAAAAAAATTCGTGCAAAAGCCAAAGAAATTGACGCTATTCTGCTCCAAAGCTGTACACCTGAGCATGGTACTACAAAGGAAGAATAAAAGAATAGAGGCCACCGTGTAAGCTATCCGATTGACCCTCCCCGCCAGGTGGCTTGAGCTATCTGGCCGATAATGTCAAGCATAATACATCTACATATTTTGATATGGGTACTTATACCCACCTGCATGGTGGAAAAAACACCATCTCAAATGGGTAAAACATGAACAGAGAAAGGGTATTTAAACCCTAAAATACGCTACCGTAGAGATTTACATTTGCTAAATAATTACAGAGAGATGAGCACTATTAAAATTGCAATAGTTGACGATAACGAAGAATTCCGAAAAGCCGTTCGGTATTTTCTGGAAAAGGTTCCGGATTTCGCCATTGTTGGAGAGGCAGGAAACGGGTATGAATTTATAAAACTGGCACAGGATGCGTTCATTGATGTAGCCCTGGTTGATATAAGAATGCCCGAAATGGATGGCATTGCCGCTACCAGCCATGTAACAAGAGTTTATTACCCCCATTTAAAAGTTATAGCCGTATCGATGCTTAATGACTTTGAAAACCTAAGGGCAATGCTCGAAGCAGGTGCTATGGGGTATATAAATAAGGAGAACATATTCCTTGATATGGAACAAGCTATCAGAACGGTAACAAGCAATAAATATTACTACGGACTATTATAAACTTAACTATTAAAGCTATGAAATGGACAGATTTAAAGTTATCAAAAAAACTCCAATTGGGCTTTGGCGCAGTGTTGCTGCTCTCGCTAACTATTGGGGTACTGAGTTTCATTGGGTTTCAGAACCTAAAATCTCAATCTAAAGATCGAAATGCTATTGCTGAAATTCTCGCAGAATTTTTTTATGTACAGCTAAATGTTCGTACCTACTTAAATAACGATAACATTCAATCTGAAAAGGAAAGTTACACCTACCTGGAAAAGTCGATTACCGATATGCAGCGATTGAAAGAAAACTTTTCAGACGCTGAGAAAAAGAATTTAGCGCAACAAGCAGTCGATAATATAACGGCGTACAAGAAAGGTGTCGATAGTATCTCTTTCCTCAAGAGCAATAGGATTGAAGCCATAAAGAAAATGGAGAATGCAGAAGCAGCCACATTATCCCTATTCAGAAATATGAATGCCAACACGCAAAGTAGAGCCCACATAAACTTTTTCGAAAATAGCGTATATGCCCAAAAGGCATTAAGGACTACATCCAATGAAGACATTAACCTGTGGCAGCAAAAATTCTCCCAGGCAAGCAACACCATAAAACGTGAATATCCTGATACATTTGATGCCAGTATCGATAATTATACAAGCGCAATGGAATCGTGTATAACCGCCATTCAAGAATTAAAAAGTGTAGAAGCGGGCCTGGTGGCATCGGGAAAAAATGTTACGGACATTGCGACTAACCTATATACTGCGTTGGATGCTGAACAAAATAGTGCCTTCAGGTCTTCAATTATTGGCATGGTTATTATAATTATTTCCGCATTGGTGCTGGGGATATTTGTGGCCATAGCAATTTCAAAATCAATAACCCAAATAATTGAAAAAGCAGCCGGAGTTCTTGAAAGGATAGCCACCGGCGATTTAACGGTAGAAGTTAACAAGAGTGAATTAGATAGAGGTGACGAGCTGGGCCAGATATCAAATTTGATGAATTCGATGATTATTCAGCTCCGAAACGTTGCATCGTCGGTTATTGTTGGAACCGAGAATATTGCCAAGGCTGCCGATCAACTCAGCGCAACATCGCAGCAACTCTCACAGGGCTCCAACGAACAAGCCTCATCGGCCGAAGAGGTATCCAGCTCGATGGAACAAATGGTATCGAATATTCAGCAAAACTCTGATAACTCACAGCAAACCGAAAAAATATCGTTGCAGGCACAGTCGGGGATGAACGAAATTGTAGATATTGCAAAAAATGCCTTTGATGCTAACAAGGTAATTGCCGATAAAATTAAAATCATCAACGATATAGCCTTTCAAACCAACATACTAGCCCTTAATGCGGCCGTTGAAGCGGCCAGGGCGGTGAGCATGGCAGGGGGTTTGCCGTTGTTGCCGCTGAAGTAAGAAAACTGGCAGAACGGAGTAAAACCGCCGCTGACGAAATTGTATCGCTGGCACAAAGGAGCTACGAGCTGGCGGAAGGTGCTGGCTCCAAGATTTTCAAAATAATTCCCGATATTGAAAAAACTACCAAGCTGGTTCAGGAAATTGCGGCTGCCAGCCTCGAACAGAATAGCGGTGCCGATCAAATAAACAACGCTATTCAGCAGCTAAACCAAGTTATTCAGCAAAATGCAGCATCAAGTGAAGAGATGGCCTCCAGTGCCGAGGAGCTAAGCAGCCAATCGGAGCAGCTGCACCAAACCATCAGCTTCTTCAAGGTTGATAGCAGAACATCATCGTCGTGGAAAGAGGCCGAGAAAACAAAGAAAAAATCAGAAACAGCCAAACCTAAAGTAGCTTCAACTTTAACCCATCATCCTAAGGGAGGAATTAACCTTAAGCTGGACAAAGACGACTCTTCTTTCGAAAACTTCTAGAATAAAACCCCATACGAAAAGGTTGCTGCTAAATGCAGCAACCTTTTCGCTTAACCAACCTAAACAAATACCTAAAAATAGGTATTGTACTCTAAATACTAGTCCTCGTATTCTTTAATGATGTCCTTAACGCCATCGGGCGAAACGCGTCCGTAAACCTTCTCACCAACCAGCACTACTGGTGCAAGCCCACATGCCCCAACACAGCGTAAGCAACTTAACGAGAATTTACCATCGGGGGTGGTTTCTCCAACCTTAACGTCGAGTACACGCTTGAACTCATCTAGCACCTTCTCTGCGCCACGAACGTAGCAAGCAGTGCCAGTACAAACGCTAATGGGGTGTTTACCCTTTGGAGTCATGGTGAAGAACGAGTAGAAAGCTACCACGCCGTAAACCTTTGCAACCGAAATATTCAAATTTGCAGCCACAACCTCCTGGACTTCCGCAGGGAGGTACCCAAAGGTTTCCTGGGTTTTATGTAAAACGTTAATCAGCTCGCCTGGGTCGTTGTTGAACGACTTGCAGATACCCTGAATCTTTTTAATCTGCTCCGGCTTAAGCTCAACCTTTATGTGTGACATTGATTTATCCTCCCTCAATTAAATGAATATGTCCTTATTACCCTTTTTAAAGTAGTGAGTGTGAAGTAGGTGATGAGCCTTTTCGCTCATTGGTTTGCCCAAGAACTCTTCGTACAGCTGCTTGACATACGGGTTCTCATGCGATTTCCTGATAGCCTTGCCTGCATCCTCACGGTATATTGCTGCCATACGGGCCTTAATTATCGAAGAATCGCCATGGTGCAACGGTTGTCCACCACCGCCAATACATCCACCGGGGCAAGCCATGATTTCAATTGCATGGTAGTTTGCTTTACCTGCGCGAACATCGTCAAGCAGTTTACGTGCATTCCCTAAACCGTGCGCAATTCCAATGCTAATTGGTAATCCATTGAAGTCAATGGTTGCAGAGCGGATGCCTTCCATTCCGCGAAGTTCAGTAAAATCAATTTTTGAAAGTGTTTTACCGGTCTGCACCTCGTACGCTGTACGAACAGCAGCTTCAATTACACCACCAGTTGCACCAAAAATAACCCCGGCACCGGTTGATTCTCCCAATGGCCTATCAAAATCTTCATCAGGTAAATCGGTAAAGTTGATATTGAACTGCTTAATCATGTGTGCAAGCTCACGGGTTGATATAGAGTAATCAACATCCGGATTACCGTTCTGTTTAAACTCATCGCGCTGGCACTCATACTTCTTAGCCAAACAAGGCATAATTGAAACAACTACTAAATCCTCCCGCTTCTTGCCTAGTTTCTCGGCAAAATACGATTTAGCAATTGCACCAAACATTTGCTGAGGCGACTTAGCGCTTGATGGAACATCAAGCATGTCGTTATAGTTGTTCTCAAAGAAGTTGACCCAACCGGGACAGCAACTTGTAAGAATTGGAAGTTTAACGTTTTTATCACCATTTAAATGACGGGTTAAACGATCGAGTAACTCGGTTCCTTCTTCCATAATGGTTAGGTCAGCCGCAAAATCGGTATCGAATACATAATCGAAACCTATTTGACGTAAAGCTGCAGCCATTTTACCGGTAACCAGGGTGCCCGGCTCCAATCCAAACTCTTCCCCCAGCGCTGCGCGAACTGCAGGAGCAGTTTGAACAAGTACGGTCTTGGAAGGATCGGATAATGCACGAATAACTTTTGCGGTATGATCCACCTCGGTTAAAGCGCCGGTAGGACAAACAGCTACGCACTGTCCACAGTACGTACAGGGCGATTTTTCCAAATCCTGCTCAAATGCAGGAGCAACCACTGCCATAAAACCACGGTTTACAGCACTTAAAGCACCAACCGTTTGTACCTGGTTGC
Organism: Bacteroidales bacterium; assembly: GCA_050180015.1. Taxonomy (GTDB): domain Bacteria; phylum Bacteroidota; class Bacteroidia; order Bacteroidales; family Tenuifilaceae; genus JBFXEO01. The sequence goes on from JBFXEO010000136.1 coordinate 5,225, forward strand.
ACATGGTTTCGCAACGACGACACATGATACATTTGTCAACATCGCGGATAATTGAAGGGGAGAAGTCCTTTTTGTAGGTGGACATTGCGGCATATTCCTGTCCAGGAATTTCGCGAATACCTAGACGCACTGCCATATCCTGCAAATCGCAACGGCCACTCTTTGGGCAGGTCAAGCAATCCTTTGGGTGATCGGATAGTATTAATTCCATGACCGTACGACGGGCATTGATAACACGTGTTGTATGTGTTTTAACCACCATTCCCTCCATACAGTTTGTAGAACAGCTGGGAGCAAGGTTCCGACGACCTCCTACTTCAACCACACAAATTCTGCACCCTGCAGGTTTATTCTCTACGCCTAAATCGTGAAGATCCATGTAGCAAAGAACAGGAATATCAATTCCTAAACTTTTGGCTGCTTTGTAAATAGTTGTACCCTTGGGGACTTCTACTTGTCTATTATCTATTGTAAGTTTTACTGTTTCCATCTCTCACCCCTATTATTTAATGCTGATAGCACTGAATTTACATTTCTCAATACATGCACCACATTTGATACAAATTGCAGTATCAATCTCATGAGGTTTCTTACGCTCTCCGCTGATTGCATTTACCGGACAGTTCCTGGCGCAGGCGGTACATCCTACACAGGCTTCGGGATCAATTACGTATTGCATTAGCGATTTACATTGTCCTGCCGGGCATTTTTTATCATTGATATGAGCCAAATATTCATCATAAAAATTATCGAGTGTTGAAAGAACTGGGTTTGGAGATGTTTGACCTAAACCACAGAGCGCGGTATCCTTAATTACGCCCGAAAGGTTACCTAGCCTGTCCAAATCGTCCATCGTTCCCTCTCCTTTTGTTATTTTATCCAGCAACTCGTAAAGACGCTTGTTTCCTATACGGCATGGAGCGCATTTACCGCAACTTTCCTCAACAGTAAAATCGAGGTAGAATTTAGCAACTGCGACCATACAGTCATCTTCGTCCATAACAATCATACCACCAGATCCCATCATGGAACCTGCAGCAATTAGATTATCGAAATCAATAGGGATGTCAAGGTGTTTCTCTGTTAAACACCCACCCGATGGACCTCCGGTTTGAGCTGCTTTAAATTTCTTACCGTTCTTTATCCCACCTCCAATTTCGAAGATTACCTCGCGAAGAGTGATACCCATTGGCACTTCAATTAAACCGACGTTATTGATTTTACCGGCCAACGCAAATACTTTTGTGCCTTTTGACTTTTCAGTACCAATCGATGAGTACCAGTCTGCACCCTTTAAGATGATTGGGCAAACATTTGCGAAGGTTTCAACATTGTTAACATTGGTAGGTTTGCCCATGTAACCACTTTCAGCGGGGAATGGAGGTTTAACGGTTGGTTCGCCACGTAAACCTTCCATTGAGTGGAGCAACGCAGTTTCCTCACCGCAAACAAAAGCACCTGCTCCGTAGCGAAGTTCTACATCAAAATCGAACCCTGAACCTAGTATATCTTCACCTAGCAAGCCATACTCACGAGCTTGTGCAATGGCAACTTTTAAACGTTGAATTGCAAGTGGATATTCAGCACGGATGTAGATTAAACCTTTAGTAGCGCCAATACAGTATCCGCAAATAGCCATGGCCTCAAGAACTGAGTGAGGGTCTCCCTCTAGAACCGAACGATCCATGAATGCACCTGGATCTCCCTCATCGGCATTACATACAACGTATTTCTGATCGGCCTTATTTTTGCTAGCAATTTCCCACTTTACACCTGTTGGGAAACCACCGCCTCCACGACCACGTAAGCCAGATTTCTTAATTATATCGATAGTTTGCTGTGGATCTAACTCCGTAAGAGCCTTTCCGATTGCCTGATAACCATCGCGAGCTATATACTCATCAATACTTTCAGGGTTGATGAAACCGCAGTTACGTAAAGCAATACGGATTTGCTTTCGGTAAAATCCCATGTGCTTTGAATCCTGGATATGCTCATTCTTAGTTGGATCGGTATAAAGCAAGCGTGCTACTTTACGTCCTTTTACTACATGCTCCTTTACGATTTCAGCAGCATCTTCGGGCTTAACCTGGGTGTAGAAAGTATTATCGGGAAGAACCTTCACGATGGGTCCCTTTTCGCAAAAACCAAAACAGCCAGTCATAATAACCTGCACTTCATTCTCCAGGTTGTTTGCGGCAAGCTCCGATTTAAGATTTTCTACAATCGCATCGCTTGAGGAAGCCCTACAACCAGTGCCTCCGCAAACAAGTAAATGCATTTTATACTTTGCCATTACAAGTACCTCCTAATGGATTATTTGTTATCAATTGTCTCGTAGTTTGTTGGGATAATGCCATCTACCAATTCACCATTCTTGATATATTTCTCAATAATATCGTCGGCTTTCTTGGTGTCAACATACCCGAAAATAACTGGTTCTTTGCCAGGTAACTTAACCTCAATAGTAGGCTCTGCATAGCAGTACCCCATGCATCCTGTTTGAGTAACTACGGCCTGAATACCTCTTTTATCTAACTCCTCCATCATGAATTCCATCACAGTTTTAGCACCGGATGCAATTCCACAGGTAGCCATCGCTACCTTAATTTGCACTAGGCTTTCTGATGTATCGCCCTTTTCTCTAAGGTCAATCTTAGATTGTAGGGTTTCTTTCATTTTCTTCAGATCGGCCAACGATTTAACCTTTGTCATAGTTAATTCTATTTGTGTGTATTTTGGGTTGGTTTGAATAGCGTTTTATTTATTCCGAGTGCAAAATTACTCTTAGTTGTTAATTTACTAACAATAGACTTTATGTTTTTTAGCCTAATTCGCTTATTTGTAATTCGTCTAAATTTGAGGATAATAACTCTTTGACTAATG